>SRSN01000332.1 GCA_004791645.1 Alcaligenaceae bacterium 429 | reverse complement strand
CTCTATCTACAACCGCGCCACGGGTAAGCCACAGATACGTTTTTATGAAGGTGCCGAGGGCGTAAAAACCGTATTGTGGGATTCCTTACGCTGTAAAAATGGCCCACTACTGGCTACCTTTTCTATGTCTGAACTGGAAGCCGTGCCCGGTTTAGACGAAATCACGCACTACCAAAAAGAGCGCTTATCGTTAGGCTTAAGCATGCGCGTGATACGCTCTGCCAGTAAAGACGTACAGCACATCTGGCCCAACGATAAAACCCGCGAACTGCGCGAGCTACGTTTCACGCCACCTAGCATTACCTTGTCGATGACCACACTGATCTACGACAACTGCGTTGCCAGCATTTCATCCAAAAAAGAAAACTACGGCCTCATTATCGAAAGCGAAGAGTACGCCAACTTCCAGCGCGCCATGTACGAAGTGATGTGGCAGTCTTGCATTCCAGCGACCGATTTAGACCAACACTAAGCACACTACCGTTCATTCGTCCCACGCAGGATTGGGACTGATGAACGGCCCAAAATCCAAGCCACGCATCCACTCCACCACCGTACGCACAGCCTTATCTTCGCTACGCTCTTTGCGCACACATAAAAAATAACCTTGGCGTGCTAATTGATGCGTAGGCACAGGTTCTACTAGTTCGGTTTTATTGCGCAACTCGTCAGACACCAAACAGCGCGGCACCAACCCCACTCCCATACCCAAGCGCGCCGCTTGGATAATCATTTCATACTGACTGAAGCTCGGGCCTATGTGAGCGGTCGCAATGGGCAGCCGGTTTTCCCTGAACCACTGCACCCACGCTTGTGGCACATTAAAGTGCTGCAGCAAGGTGGCTTTCATGAGGCGATGCGGTGAATCCAGCTCTAGTTCTTGGGCATAACTGGGGGCACAAATCACAGCCTGCTCCTTACCCACCATATAGCTGGTCACCATACCCGGCCACTCCCCCTCACCATACTGAATAGACACATCCACCTCTTCATTTTGTCTGAAGTCATCCAAATGCTCATAAGGCGGAAAATTCAACCGAATGGATGGATAGGCCTGATAGAAGTCCACCAATAAACGCATGAGCAAACGAATGGTCAACGTAGGCGGCACCGAGATAGTCACGTACTGACGTTGCCCTTTTCCCGACATCACATGCCTACTGGATTCCACCAATATACGTAATGCCTCTTGAGCTTGTTCTAAGAAAAACTCACCCTCATCGGTCAATACCAAACGGTTATTCAACCGCAAAAATAGGGTAGTCCCTAACCAAGTTTCTAGATTAGCCACCTGCCTGCTAACCGCGCCCTGCGTGACAAACAGTTCACTAGCAGCCTTAGTAAAACTAGCGTGACGAGCCGCTGCCTCAAAGGCTTGCAGCTCTGACATAGACGGACAAACTTTTTTCATAACGCTTCCACACCATTACTAAAACTCATGCACGCACCAGTTTTATTGGTTTGCTGGTAGTCCTAAGACTTGGTTTACTTGCACGTATCAAAACAGAACAAAATGCCCAACGAAGGCTACAGGAGACTACACGCTATGGATACACGGGAAAGCTCGAAGCTACGCTTCAAAAACTGCACGATTTTGCACCCCCATTCTGGAACACTAGAGAGCAATAAGTGCATCACCGTTAACGGTAATCGCATTGAATCTATTACCGACGAATCTCCTGCTGATGCGATTGATGCACGGGGCTTGACGGTGATGCCGGGCATGATTGATTGCCACGTTCACGTGCTTGCCTCTGACATGAATCTGGGCCGTAACGCCCTCACTCCTAACATTCTAATTAGCTTTAGAGCCATCCCTATTCTTCAAGGTATGGTCGAGCGCGGCTTTACAACAGTACGCGATGCTGGTGGTGCAGATTTCTCTTTAGCCCAAG
>SRSN01000331.1 GCA_004791645.1 Alcaligenaceae bacterium 429 | reverse complement strand
CTTTGATCTTTGCTGCTATCTAAGCCTTTCAACAACTGGTACTGCGTACGGCCAGCTACCTCAACCGCTCTCACACGAGCGTAATGCCCAGTCGCGATGAGGTCTGCCCCTAGGGACATAGCATGGTCCAAAAATGCTTTGAACTTGATTTCCGCATTACACAGCACATCGGGATTAGGTGTGCGACCAGCCGAGTATTCACGCAGAAACTCTGCAAATACTCGGTCTTTATATTCCGCAGCAAAGTTTACGGCTTCAATATCAACGCCAACCAGGTCTGCTACGCTGGCGGCGTCTAGCCAATCTTGCCTAGACGAGCAATATTCAGAATCGTCATCGTCTTCCCAATTTTTCATGAAGAGGCCGATCACTTCATAGCCCTGCTGCTTAAGCAGCCAAGCACTTACCGAGGAGTCCACACCACCGGACATCCCCACTACTACACGACCTTTTTTCATGGATGAATGCTGCATAACACCTTACCGTTTCCTATTTAGGCTGTTGCACCAGCCTCTTGTTTGGCTGCCAACACGCTACGACGTGTACGACGTGCTTGTGCCAAACGCTCCATTACTGCAATGGAGCTTTCCCAACCAATACAACCATCAGTAATACTTTTACCGTAGGTCAGCTCTTGGCCCTCTACCAAATCTTGACGGCCTTCCACCAAGTGGCTTTCTACCATCACACCAAAAATACGCTCATCGCCATTTTCGATTTGTTCGCAAATCTCGTTAATGACTTCAGGCTGACGGCGGTAGTCTTTGTTGCTGTTCGCGTGGCTAGCATCAATCATAATACGAGCACGCAAACCGTTGGACTCCATTTCTTGGCTGGTTTTTTCTACGCTTTCTGCATCGTAGTTAGCGGTTTTACCACCACGCAAAATGATGTGGCAATCTTGGTTGCCAGTAGTAGACACAATGGCAGAGTGACCGCCTTTAGTTACGGACAAGAAATGGTGTGGTGATGCTGCGGCTTTAATAGCGTCTACAGCAATACGTGTGCTACCGCCTGTACCATTTTTGAAACCTACTGGGCAAGACAAACCAGAAGACAATTCACGGTGAACCTGACTTTCTGTAGTACGAGCACCAATAGCGCCCCACGACACTAAATCAGCAATGTACTGTGGAGTGATCATGTCCAAGAACTCACAACCAGCTGGCAAACCTAGTGAGTTCACCTCTAACAACAGCTCACGCGCAGTGCGCAGACCCTGGTTGATGTTGAAGCTACCATCCATATTGGGGTCATTGATCAAGCCTTTCCAACCAACAGTGGTACGAGGCTTCTCAAAGTACACACGCATGATAATCAGCAAATCATCTTTGAAACGTTGCTGCTCTACCTGCAAACGACGAGCGTAGTCCATAGCGGCTGCAGTGTCGTGAATGGAGCAAGGTCCAATCACTACTACCAGTCGGTCATCTTTGTCATGCAAGATGTCGTGAACCTCACGGCG
Source organism: Alcaligenaceae bacterium 429 (assembly GCA_004791645.1). Lineage (GTDB taxonomy): Bacteria > Pseudomonadota > Gammaproteobacteria > Burkholderiales > Burkholderiaceae_B > Paenalcaligenes. The sequence goes on along the minus strand of SRSN01000331.1, from coordinate 443 downwards.
TGTTTTGTGCACGGTAGAGGCCACTTCGGTAGAACATGGGAACTCGCGCATGACATGGGCAGGCGGGCAAAGCTCTTTAATTTCTTTAATACGCAGATCATCTGTATTGTGCGACACGATTTCACTCCATTGAACAGTGCCGGTAGCAAATAAATGCGGCACAAAAAAAGCCGCCTTTTTTGCTGGCGGCTTTTTTAAGGATTTCGTTTACTAGTTTGCGTGTGTAGCAGACATCCTTCCTAGCGCCAGCGGCCTCGGAAAAGCAAAAAAGTAAGCGAAAAAATAAGATTTCTGTAAAAGCATTCAATCATGCTAGCACAAAGAAAAAAGCACTACAACGATAAATTGAACAAAGCGCAACACCCTTCTGCAGAAAAGTGTACGCGCTGGCGCGTGGTTCATTTACGCACACTATGTCAACCCTAATTATTATCTATACATAC
>SRSN01000330.1 GCA_004791645.1 Alcaligenaceae bacterium 429 | reverse complement strand
GTCTCAAGACGCAGGTAAAACTATTCTCTTTATTGATGAAATCCATACCATGGTTGGCGCTGGTAAAGCCGAAGGTGCGATGGATGCCGGTAATATGCTGAAACCAGCATTGGCCCGCGGTGAACTGCACTGTATTGGTGCAACCACGCTGGACGAATACCGTCAGTACATAGAGAAAGATGCTGCGTTAGAGCGTCGTTTCCAGAAAGTGCTGGTGGATGAGCCTGATGTGGAATCTACCATTGCGATTCTGCGTGGTTTGCGTGAGCGCTATGAGCTGCACCACGGTGTGGCGATTACCGACCCTGCTATTGTGGCTGCTGCCGAGCTGTCTAACCGCTACATTACCGACAGATTTTTGCCGGATAAAGCGATTGACTTGATCGACGAAGCTGCTGCCCGTATTCGTATGGAGATTGACTCCAAACCTGAAGTCATGGATAGGCTAGATCGCCGCATGATTCAGCTCAAAATTGAGCGTGAAGCCGTGCGTAAAGAAACAGATGATGCGTCACAGCGTCGTTTGGCCACCATTGAAGAAGAGTTGGAGCGTCTACAACGCGAGTACAACGATTTTGAGGAAGTCTGGAAAGCTGAGAAAGCTGCTGTACAAGGTACGCAGTCTATCAAGGAAGAAATTGAGCAGCTCAAAGCGGAAATGGCTGAACTGCAACGTAAAGGTCAGTTCGATAAATTGGCTGAACTGCAGTATGGCAAGTTACCAGAGTTGGAAGGACGTTTGGCTACTGCTGAGCAGTCTAAAGACAAGCTGGAAGACAAGCCTAAGCTGTTACGTACTCAGGTAGGTACTGAGGAAATTGCAGAAGTGGTGTCACGTGCAACTGGTATTCCTGTGTCTCGCATGATGCAAGGTGAGCGTGAAAAACTGCTAAACATGGAACAGCACCTTGAAGAGCGTGTGGTAGGTCAGAACGAAGCTGTGTCGTTGGTTGCGGATGCGATCCGACGTTCACGTGCAGGTTTGGCTGATCCATCTAAGCCTTATGGTTCGTTCTTGTTCTTAGGGCCTACCGGCGTGGGTAAAACCGAGCTGACTAAAGCCTTGGCTGCATTCTTGTTTGACTCTGAAGATCATTTGATTCGTATTGATATGTCAGAGTTCATGGAGAAACACTCGGTAGCCAGATTGATCGGTGCGCCTCCGGGCTATGTGGGCTACGAGCAGGGCGGTTATTTGACCGAAGCCGTGCGTCGTAAACCGTATAGTGTGATTTTGCTGGATGAGGTAGAAAAAGCACACCCAGATGTCTTTAACATCTTGCTGCAGGTATTGGATGATGGTCGTCTGACTGATGGTCAAGGTAGAACGGTTGATTTCCGTAATACCGTGGTAATCATGACATCCAACTTGGGTGCTCATCACATCCAGGAAATGGTTGGCGAGCCGTACGAGAAAGTGAAATCAGCCGTATGGGAAGAAGTAAAACTTTCCTTCCGTCCTGAGTTCTTGAACCGTATTGACGAAGTTGTGGTGTTCCATGCTCTGGGCGAGGCACAGATTCAATCTATTGCCAAAATTCAGTTGCAACGTTTGGCACAACGTTTGGCTGACAGAGGCATGCAGTTAGAGGTTAGTGATGCTGCATTGGCTGAAGTGGCAAAAGTTGGTTTCGATCCGTTGTTTGGTGCAAGGCCATTGAAACGCGCTATACAGCAAAACATCGAAAACCCTGTGGCCAAACTGATTCTGGAAGGCCAGTTCGGTGAGGACGATGTAGTACCTGTAGACTGGCGTGACGGCAGTTTTGTATTCGACCAGAAAGCTAGCAAAGCATAAGCCTGCTAGTGTTAGTTAAGCAAAAGCCCCATCTCTTTGAGTGGGGCTTTTTTGCATCTTGGGCTATTGTGTTGCCGCGTAGAGGTGTATATTTTAATTTCTCATTAAAAG
>SRSN01000329.1 GCA_004791645.1 Alcaligenaceae bacterium 429 | reverse complement strand
TATGAGTGGAGAGAGTATTCCTACGGTTTTCGTTGTCGCTTAGTTTATCTTATAAGCTCAGGCCAAATTTGATCCCAATCATTGGGACGTAGCATTTGGCGAGTCACAGCACCTTTCGTCATCTTCTCAATTTCTACACACCGGATAATAGGAACCTCTTGAGCTCCAGTCGCCCATCTGTGGACTATCGGAGGGGCTACACCCAAGTGTTTGGCTAAAGCTGTTAGGCTACCAGCAATTTCACAGGCTTGTCTTATGGGTAGAAAGTCGCTCATTTTTCGTGGCTATATATGTAGGAGTTGCGGTTTTTTATCTTGTGGTTAATAATAGCATCGAACACTGACTACCAGTGGATGCTCATTAACAACCTGGTCGATGAATACCGGCTCATGCATAGAGTTATTGATTTGTGCAGAGTGGGCCGGCTGCCCGATTACATAGGGGCAGAAGTAAATCCTATGAAAAACCAGTCAATCTTCAGGCATGTAGAGTATGCGCTAAGAGAAGATGTGGCTGGCGACCCTACGAAGGGCTGTCTCATTGCTATGTGACACCTAGAGGGCGCCCATTGTCGTGAGACAACCATCGCGGGGATGGCGGGTAATTCCCGACAAACAGCAGCAACTTGATCAATGTTTTATGAGCCTCATTGTTGACGCAATGAATCTCTTACTTAATCAAGGTTGATACAGCAGTCTTAAGCAATAAGCTGTATCTCAAAGCGGGATGTTTTTGCATCCAGCTTTGGTTAGTCATCTCTAGGGTAGAGGAGGCTAACCAAAGCATTTGATTTTCTGTCGCCCAAAACGGAAAAAGCCATGGTATTGCTACCATAGCTTTTTGCCTTAAAGGCGTGTTCTGAATCGTTAAAGAACCAGTACAACCTTGGGGAATTCTTTGGTCGGAACGGAAGGATTTGAACCTTCGACCCCTTGCACCCCATGCAAGTGCGCTACCAGGCTGCGCTACGCCCCGAGAGAAATAAACTATAGCCTATGTAACAGACTTTTGTCAACTAATCAGGGAGTGCTATACGCTGTTTGCTAGAGGCGATTTTCGTGTGATGCCTCAATGGTGAGATCTTTAATTAGTACCGCAAAACGGTCTGAAGCGGGCAGGTTACAACTGCCTATACGCACATTAACGGTTTCACCGTAAAGTTCGGATAGCGCCTGGGCGATGACTTGTTCGGTTTCAGCGATGGACTTGGACTTGAACAGTTTTCCTACTGCTGGTAATTCAACCAACTGATCCAAGATGCTTTGATTGGGCCTGTTTTCATACATAATTGTCTCCCGATAGCACAATAGGTTATGTAGCCTCATGGTAGGGGCTTATATAACGCGGTGATTTGTGTCACATCAATAAATGCGTATATTTCACGGACAATCTGTAGGGTTTTATAGAAATTCTGTACTCACCGTTAATACAGAGCTACTGCGATAGTGATTCGCACAGTAGAATAACGGCTGAGCTATTACAGGAGGTGAATTGCTATGAGGTTGGTGATTGCGCTGTTGTTGCCTTGGTTGGTGTTTTTTACGATCAAGCGTCCTGTTTCTGGCATTATTTGCCTGATTTTACAGATCACGATTATTGGTTGGGTGCCGGCTGCTATTTGGGCAGTATATGCACTAAGCCAATACGATACAGATAAGAAAATCGCTGAGGCGTTTGGACGTAAGTAATGAGTGCTAAAGTTATGACAGAAGTGAAGTGGAATATTGGTGATGTGGTGCAGCTTAGAAGTGGCGGACCACGCATGACAGTGACTCAACTAGGGCTGACGCACGGAAGAGTAGAGTGTTCGTGGTTTGTGGCAGATACAGAATTACGTTCTGCCGTTAGCGATTCGCAAGGCGTAGTCCGTGGGGGGGACGCGCAGGAGTGATAAAAATAGGCAGCAAATTG
>SRSN01000032.1 GCA_004791645.1 Alcaligenaceae bacterium 429 | reverse complement strand
GTCTTTAGCAGGAGTTTCCGGTGCAGGGCATGAAGCGGTTGCATTGGATGTATCCGACGAAAAGGCAGTGGACGCGCTCTTTGCAAAGTATGACATAGACCAAGTGGTGGCTGCTGCGGGCATTTTGCTGTTTGCCCCCAATGGCGATAGACCATTAATCACAGAAATGAACCTAGAAGATTGGGAACTCACGCAACGTGTGAACTCTACCGGTACGTTTTTACTAACGCGTGCCTTCTTGCGTAGAGCCAATCAACAACGCATCACGAATGGCCGATTCGTAGGTTTTGCTTCTGTGGCTGCACAGTTGGGCGGCTACCGTTCCAGCTCGGCTTACATTGCATCCAAATCAGCGGTGTTGGGTTTCATGAAGGCAGCAGCGCGTGAGTCCGCTCACTTGGGCGTGACCGTGAACTGTGTTGCTCCTGGATTGATTGATGCGCCCATGTTGCACCAGTCATTGGATCCAAAGGATTACCACACCGTTACCGGCAACATTCCACTGCAACGCGTGGGTACGCCAGCTGATGTGGCAGGAGCAGTCGCTTTCTTGATGAGTGACGATGCCGCGTACATCACTGGCTCAGTGATTGACGTGAACGGTGGCTACCGGATGCAGTAACAGGTTGGTTGCCTGCAGAGCAGGCAACCGTCAAAGGAGGAAAGATGATTAAAACGATAAGAACACTAACGAATGCATTAGCGTGGTTAGCGGGTTTGTCGGTGGCTTTGATGATGTTTCATGTCATGGCCGATGTACTGGGCAAGTATTTGTTCCACATGCCTGTACCTAGCACTGCCGAGGTAGTCGCTAACTACTACATGATTGCCTGCGTGTTTTTGGCATTGGCGTATATAGAGGCGCGCGGTTCTGCTATTTCTGTGGATCTGATCTACGACAGCGTAGGCCCACGTACTCAAGCGTGGATGCGTAAGGTAGGTCAGATAGGCACCCTGGCGTTTTACGCCGGGTTGGGCTGGTTCTCGTGGGATGTATCCATGCGTGCTTTCAAAATCAATGAAAGCGTAGATGGTTTATGGCGAGTGACAGTGTGGCCAGCAAAGTTCTTGCTGCCATTGGGGTTGGCTATTGCTTGCATCGTATTGCTGCTGAAAATTTTTGGTGGCGACCGAGTCAAGTTGGTAGAGCCGCCTGTTGAGTCCACTCCAGAACTGTAAGGAAGCAGCATGGATCGCATTGAAATTGGTTTTCTTGGAATTGCTCTCTTACTTGGTCTTATAGGTGTGCGTGTACCTATAGGGGCGGCGATGGGAGCGACGGCATTTGTGGGTATCTGGGCCATGATGGGCTGGAAGGCCACAGTAGGTATTGTGAAGGCAGTGCCGTTTCACTTGATTGGCGACTGGAACTTGTCTGCTGTACCCATGTTTTTGTTGATGGGGTTTATCGCTGTAGAAGCAGGGCTAACTAAAGGGTTGTTTGGCGCGGCGCGTGTGTTGCTCTCGTGGTTACCAGGCGGGTTGGCATCGTCGACGACGGTGGCGTCGGCCTTATTTGCTTCGGCATCGGGGTCATCGGTAGCAACGGCGGCGGCGTTTTCCCGTATTGCTGTGCCCGAGATGCTAAACGCGGGCTACAACAAAGGGTTGGCTACAGGGTCAGTAGCAGCTGCTGGAACCTTAGGGGCATTGATTCCACCTTCTATCCTGATGATTGTGTTTGGGATGATGTTGGACACGCCTATTAAAACGCTGTTTATCGCAGGCATTATTCCCGGCATTTTGACGGCAGTGATGTTCTTGTTGCTGATTACCGTTCGCTGTTACTTCAATCCTAACTTGGCGCCTGCTGTGAAGATCGAGGTCACTAAAGCCGAGAAATGGGCATTGATTAGTGACTCATGGCCATTGCCTGTACTGATTCTTGGGGTGATGGGCGGGATTTTTTCCGGCATCGTCACGGCAACGGAAGCCGGTGCGGCTGGGGCATTTTTGGCCTTTGTATTAGCCCTACTTCGCCGACGCTTGAGCTACACCATCATGCGTAAAGCCTTGATTGATACGGCAGCCGGCACGGCAGAGATTTTCATGGTGATGCTGGGTGCGGCGTTGTTCTCGCGCTTTGTTGGCTTTGCCACCATCCCTACATGGATTGTGGGGGCGTTTGATGGTTTCTCTACGCTGCAAGTATTGCTGCTGATTTGCTTACTGTTCTTGGTGTTGGGTGCGTTTTTGGAATCCATTTCCATCATGCTGCTGTGCTTGCCTGTGTTGGGACCACTGCTGATGGCACACGACATCAACCTGATTTGGTTCGGAATTTTGACTATCAAGCTGCTGGAAATTGGCTTGGTCACGCCGCCTATGGGGATGAACGTGTTTGTTATTAAGTCATCAATGGGTGATCGCGTCACGCTGGGTGAGATCTTCAAAGGCGTGAGTTGGTTTATTGCTATCGATTTTGTCACCTTGGCATTGTTAATTCTGTTCCCCGCCATTTCGCTGTGGCTGCCTAGCTTCATGCAAGGCTAATAAAACTCTAGGAGTGAGACATGAAAAAGATTTTGGTTACTGCTATTTCGTCGTTGGTATTTGCTACCTCTGTACAGGCTGAAACTTACCAAGCCACGAACTGGATGGCACCCATCCATATTTTGAATGGGGTGGCTTACGAGCGTTTTATTGCTGATGTAAAAGAAGCAACGGGCGGGAAGATAGACTTCGAGCTGTTTTCATCCGCATCGTTGGTACCAGCACAAACTACATTGAGTGCGGTGGGCGATAGCGTGGCGCAGTTGGGCGTGGTGGCATCTTCCTACACACCTTCTGAGCTACCGTTGTCCGGCATGATTAACGATTTGTCGTTTGTGGCCGATGACGATATGGCGACCGCATTAGCCGTAACAGAAATCACCCTGAACAACCCTAGATTGGTTGAGGAATTTGCGAAACACAATACGGTGACCTTGAGTGGCTACTCTACACCTACCTACTTGTTTTTCTGCATGAGCGAACTGGGTGATGTGAACTCACTCAAAGGCAAAAAAGTACGTACCGCCGGTACAGCACAAAATGAATGGATTGCATCCTTGGGCGCTATTCCCGTCGCTGTGCCTATGGGGGATGTGTATTCCGGTCTAGAGCGTGGTTCTATTGATTGCACTTTGTCTGACCCTACTAACTTGGTTTCAGGTTACAAACTGGCTGAAGTCGTGAAGACTATCACCATGCTGCAGCAAGGTACTGTGCTTGGACTGACCTATGTGTACAACAAAGATTTCTGGGAGGAAATTGGTCCTGAGAACCGCAGAGCACTGCTAGACGTCACGGCACGTAATGTGGCGCGTACCCAAATTGCCTACTCTCAGTTTGTGGACACTGGCCTGAAAGAGTCTAAAGAGCGCGGTATTGCGATTAATGAGCCAGATCCTAGTTTGGTAGAGGCGTTGGCGAGCTTCCGCCAAGGGCTAATTGAGCGTACACCTGGTCGTACCGCAACAGAACGTCGAGTAGCAGACCCAAGCGAATTGGCTAACGAGTTCTTGGCATTGCAAGACAAATGGAGCAAGTTGCTTGCAAACATCGACCGCTATGATGAAGATGCATTGACCGCCCTAATCGATGCAGAAATCTACAAGAAAATCGATGAAAACAGCTACGGGCTGTGAGGCATTCAAGGATTAACACACTAATGAATGCTTCCATTCAACAAACAGCGATCGTAACGGGAGCAGGCTCCGGCATAGGCCGGGCCATTGCTCACCGTTTAGCGGAAGATGGTTTCTATGTGATTGTGGCCGATAGGGCAGAAGTTCCTGCACTGGAAACGGTGAGTCAGTTGCAAGAGCGGGGCTTTATGGCCAGAGCAGAAATCTTGGACATCACCGATGCCGTCGCAACACAAAAGTTGATCGATGACGCTGCGCACCTACGGGTGCTGGTGAATAACGCTGGCATTTTTGAGGTGAAAGCCTTTGAGTCACTGACAGTAGAAGACTTTCGGCGCATGTACGAGATCAACTTGGTGAGCATGTTTACCTTGTCCCAGCAGGCGGCGCGCAAGCTGCCTCGCTGGGGGCGCATCATCAACTTGGCATCGCGTGCTGCATTTGGTGCACGTAATTATGCGCACTATGTGGCCTCTAAAGCCGCTGTAGCAGGTTTCACTAAAGCCCTAGCATTGGATTTGGGCGAGAAGCAAATTACGGTGAATGCCGTTGCTCCCGGCGTGATCCAAACGGACATGTTGCTGGCTAGACCTGATCTGCATTTACTGCGCGATCAACAGCCTACTGGAGAATTGGGTGTGCCTGAGGATATCGCGCATGCCGTGTCGTACTTTGCCGATCCTCGTGCCAACTTCGTGACTGGCCAAGTGCTGATTGTGGATGGTGGTCGGTCGGTTGGTGGCACCGCTGCGTTTTAAGGAGGTCAAAAATGTCTATAGAACCTACTTCATTAGCAGGGCGCACAGCGGTTGTTACCGGAGCCGGACAGGGCATAGGGGAAGCCATTTCCCTTGCCTTGGTTGCGGTGGGTGCGCGCGTAATTGCGGTGGATTGTGAAGCGGCGGGTATTACCGCATTGGCAGCCGCTAACCCTAGCCGCATTACGCCGTTGGTAGGTGATGTGACCGATGCCAGCTTACCCAGCGCCTTAGATGCTGCATTGGCGACATCCGGTCTAGAGGTGGATATCTTGATTAACAATGCCGGTGTTGCTCGTGGCACGCATGCCTTGGGTACTACCGATGATGACGTGCAGCGTTATTTCGACATCAACGTAAAAAGTATTTTTGCGTTATCTCGGTGGGCGATTGCACGCATGGTGCAACGTAAACGGGGTGGTGCCATTGTGAATACCGCATCGGTGTATGCGCTGGTAGGGGCACATAACTCGGCTGGTTACTCCATGTCTAAAGCTGCCGTGGTGGGTATAACGCGTCAAATGGCTACCGATTTTGGACCATCCGGTATACGGATTAATGCGGTAGCGCCAGGGCTTATTGAAACGCCCTTAACGGCTGAGCGTATTCGTTCTGAGCCTTGGCGTCGCCAAATTATGATTGAGCAGACGCCTTTACCGCGAGTGGGTACGCCCCAAGATATTGCCCGTGCGGTGCGTTTTTTAGCATCAGATGAAGCCTCGTTTATTACGGGGCAAGTACTTACCGTTGATGGTGGTTGGACCATTGGCCGATTCCCTAGGCAGGAGGCTGTTGATGCAGAGTAAGCAATTGCCTACATCGTGTGATTTAGTAGTAGTAGGTTCGGGAGCGGCTGGTTTTGCCACCGCTATTTCTGCAGCGAAACATGGTTTGCAGCCTATCATCATTGAAAAAGCACAGTGGTTCGGCGGCTCTACTGCCTTGTCGGGTGGCGCGATTTGGTGTCCACAGAACCATTTGATGACTGAAGCGGGCATGCAGGATGATCCTGCTGCGGCCAGACGTTATTTGCAGAATGAAACGGGCGAGCGATTCAATGCAGAGTTGGTGGACTGTTTTCTGGAAAACGCACCTACGGCTATACGTTTTTTCGATGAAAACACGGCATTGAAATTATCGTACAGAGCGTTTTCACCAGATTACCACCCTGATGTAGAGGGGGCGGCATTAGGTGGGCGGGTGATGGACCCAGTGGAGTACGACGGTAAACGTTTGGGTAAAGAGTTAGCACGTTTGCGCCCCCCCATTCGTGAGTTCACCATTTTGGGTGGTTTGCAGCTGGGCCGTATGGGGTTGTTTCACTTCCCTCGTATGACGAGACAATTTGCATCTTTTGTATGGGCAGCTAAAGCAGTGGCGGCGTATTACAAAGATCGTCTGACACACGGGCGTGATACCAAAATCAAACTGGGTGCGGCATTGGTTGCGCCCTTAGCTGAAACCGCCTTTGAACTGGGTATTCCTGTATTCACCAATTGCGCACTGCAATCCCTAGAGCGTGATGCAGAGGGGCGTGTAGTGGCAGCGGTAGTCTCCACACAGGAAGGTGAGCAGCGTATCGCGACAACATCCGGCGTGGTGTTGGCGGCGGGTGGTTATCCACAAGATACTGAGCGCCGTGCAGCAACCGTGCCCCATGTGAAAGCAGGGCTGCCCCATTACTCTATGGCTCCTGAAAGCTCTACTGGCGGAGCCATGCGCATTGCCGAACAAGTAGGAGCCAAGTTTGTGGACACCAACTCGGATGCAGCCAGCTGGGCACCTGTGTCGTTGATTCCTCAAGCGGATGGTTCCAAACGGCCATTTCCACATTTGTTTATGGATAGAGCCAAACCGGGTGTTATCGCCGTGGGACATGATGGCCAGCGCTTTACCAATGAAGCACTGAGTTATCACGATTTTGTGCAAAACATGGTAGCTAAGCTGTTGGTAGAAAAGCGCCAATCAGCATGGCTGATTTGTGACCATGCTGCTTTGCGGCGCTATGGCTTGGGGGCGGTGCCTTGTGCGCCCGGTCGCATAGGACGTTATTTACGCTCAGGCTATTTGAAAACAGGCGCTAATGCGGCTGAGTTGGCTCAGGCTACAGGCATTGATGCGGCGGGGTTGGCGCAAACCATTCAGCAATTTAATGAACATGCTGCACAAGGTAAAGATCCTGCTTTTGGTAAAGGCTCTACGCCGTATCAAACAGCGCTAGGAGATCCTGACCATACACCTAATCAGTGTCTTAAGCCGTTGGAAGGTCGCTTGTATGCGGTAGAGGTATTCTCGGGCGATATAGGCACAACTATGGGGATAGATATTACGGCGCATGGTGAGGTCCGAGATCAAGCCGGGCACGTGATCCCCGGCCTGTATGCGGTGGGTAATGATGCTAACTCGCTGATGTCAGGTTCCTATCCAGGAGCCGGTATTACATTAGGTCCGGCACTAACCTTTGGGTATTTAGTAGGTAGGCGTGCTGCACGAGTGTAGGCCTCGGTAGGATCAGCAGGGTGCAACGTGTTGCACCCTGTTTTTTATGGGTATGCCCAGTGCTACAGGATTGAGATTCGTACCTAGGTATCAGATCAGCAGACCCTCACTTTCAGACTTCTCTTAGTTAAAAAGCGAATGAAGAGTTTTATGCTACGAGCATTGACGATGGCCTAGAGAGCAAACCATTTTGTTTGCGGATGCCTGTCTGTTTTCGGGGATTCCTATGTATTCGCTATTCAGTTCGCCATCACACACCAGTACAGGGTGGCGTGCAACTCAGCGTACACAATTGGGCGGGGCAGCTAGGCCACATAAAAATAATGTGTGGTGGAAGAGTGCGCAAGTTGGCTTACTCATCACGCGCAACACATTAATCAGTGCCTTAGAGAAAAAACAGATTCAAGCGTGGTTACAGCCCAAGATAGCGCTGGACTCGCAGCAACTCGTCGGTATGGAGGCGCTGGCTCGTTGGTCACACCCTGAATGGGGCGTACTAACACCAAATGCGTTTCTGCCATGGTTCAGTTCATATGGTTTGGACGAGATGCTACTGATGTATATGTTGGAAGAAGCATTAGCTTTTCAAACGTATTGGCGTGAACAGGGTGTAGTCATCCCTGTCGCCGTTAATTTACCCACCTATTTATTGGATGATTCCACCTTGCCACAAAGGTTGGGGCAGTTTGTAGAGGCAAAAAAAGGACGACATAGCGACATATCGTTCGAATTACTAGAGACCTCAGATACTGCCACTACTCATGCGTTATTGACGGGGGTACGTAGTTTGGCTGCGCTTGGATTTGGCGTAGCGTTGGATGATTTTGGTGTCGATTACGGTTCTAGACAACGCCTGTTGTTAGCGCCTTTTTCGGAACTAAAGTTAGACCGTAGTTTGGTACAAGGCGTTGCAGAGCAACCTGAGCGTGCAGAGCGTGTGCGAGCCGTTATTCGTACCAGTAAACAACGCGGTGTAAAGGTTACAGCAGAAGGGGTAGAAACGCAGGCAGAATTAGCGTTTTTACAGCAAGCTGGTTGTGATTACGCTCAGGGTTATAGGTTTGCTAAACCTTTGCATGCCGCCGCGTTAGAAACATGGATACGTGAACATGGTGTAGTTTGACTGTGCACGCTACGTAAAGAGGTTGTGCTGCGAACAAAATGTAATCAGGTCTTGGTTGTTATCCACATTGAGTTTGCGCATAGCAGTCACTTTCTGTGAGCTGACTGTTTTGATACTACGATTTAATTGCTCGGCAATATTGCTAATAGAGTTGCCTTGTACAAAGAGTCGTAGTACTTCAAATTCGCGAGGGCTGAGTGTATTGAGTCGTTCTTGTACAGAACTATGCAACACCGCTCTAGACGCATACTGCTTGAAGGTCGCAGGGTAGTATTTGACCCCTTGGCGAAGTAAATGCAAGGCGACCAGAACTTCTGAAAGCTCGTCTTGTTTGAGGACTACGCCCTGAACGCCAGCATCATATAACGATGAAATAATCATGGGGTTAGACACCATGGTTAACACAATAAGCTGAACGTTCTCAAATCGACGCTGTAAGTAAGAAATAAAGCGAATCCCATCACCGTATTGCTCATCGCCCGGCATGGAGTAGTCGGTAATCACTACATCAGGTGGGGATGTTTCTAGCTGCTGAACGAGCTCTGATGGCGTAGCGGCTACAGCGTCTACGGTTATGTTGATATCGCGGCCCAGTAACTCGCGTATACCCATAAGAATCAATGGATGGTCATCAGCAATGACGACTCGTAGTTTCTTCAAAGTTAACATGCAAGGTTCCTAGCGTATTTTTGGCTACGTTTTACGTAGCAGACCGCGTAGTGCTGCGTAGAAGCAATTGTGGGATGAGTAATCTTTATTTTACCAACAGAATATAGGGGAAAACGACCTTGTGGGTTGTGTCCCTAGCATCGAACGCGCATGTGGTCGCCCTTCCACGCTGTACGCCTCTGCTGTTAGGCGATTGTACAAGGCAGCAAGGTGGGTGTCTGGTCTTTGTTAAGTATTGTCATAGTGTAGAACAGTGCTGAGCACTTGTAGGTGTAAGGCAACGAACGGGCTTTATTGGGCAAGTAGTGAAGGTGTTGTCTGTGCACTATGACGCTGTTAATAGGGCCGCAATTAACGTTCTGTGCCGTGCTGTTAAGGGTGTAAAGCGCTCGCTTTATATTCTTGAAGTATATGAAAAGTTCATCTGTTAAACACCCTGGTAATACAGCAGAACAATGCAAATAAAGGCTTATGGGGTTATCCCTGAAGATGTGTTTACCAGATGAACACCTAAAGGATTTCGATTGATCTGCTACACGCGAGTGTGTGTAATACGAACTCTTGCCGGACCTAACCCTAGGTAAGCGATCAAAAAAAGTGAATGGCACGGCAGCGTATCCCGCCACAGATGCGCGCAGTGCGAGCTAGCTCAGCACGGTAAGCCAACCAAAATACGGAGATAACGATGAAACGAATCCTCATGGCAGCTCTTTGCGCCTTCTCTTTAACATGCGGGGTAACGGCGACGGCTAAACCTACAACACTAAAATTCGCCAACTTTGCGGGGCCAAATGCGTATTTGACCAAAGGGATGTTTGAGCCCTTGATCAAAGACATAGAAGAAGATTCGCAAGGCACACTGAAAATTCAGTTGTACTCAGGTGGGTCATTGGTCAAAGCCGAGGATACTTTCGACGCAGTGCGTCGTGGTTTAGTGGATATGGCGTGGGGTGTAACAGGCTACACACCCGGTCGCTTTAAAGTAGCGGACATTCCCGAGATTCCTTTCCAAGCACGCACCGTAGGTGAAGCTTCTAATGGCGTATGGCGCTTGTACGAAGAAGGGCTGATGGACGGCTTTGATGACGTCAAGGTATTTGCCATGGTGTCGTCCGGTATTTTGACTGGCCACAGCGTAAGTGAAATCAGTTCGTTAGATGATTTCAAAGGACAGCGTATTCGTGCAGCAGGCCCCTTGGCCAGTGCATCGGTAGAAGCGCTGGGTATTATTCCTGTAGGCTTGCCGGTATCACAAACAGCTGAAAACCTGTCTAAGAAAACCTTGAGCGGCAGCCTAAACGATTGGAATGCTGTCTATACATGGCAGGTGCTGGACTTTGTGCCCTACCACATTGATGTGCCTATGGGTTCTAGCACCGTGTTCTTGGTGATCAATCAACGTGCTTATGACCGCTTGGCGCCAGAAGCTAAAGCTGCTTTGGAAAAACACGGCGGTGCTAACTTCTTACCACGTTGGTCTGAAGGTTTGGGCGGTGAGAACGCACGTCTGCGTGCTCAATTGGCCGAGAACCCTGCACACACTATTGTGACACCCAGCGAAGCAGATGTAGCGCGTTGGTCGACAGCGATCCAACCAGTGATCGATGCATGGGTGGCCAATACGCCGAATGGTCAGCGTGTGTGGGAAGTGTATACCCAAGGTATTGAGTCCCAGCGTGGAGCACAATAAGCATGAGTTCAGCCAATATTGTGGAAAATTCCGCCAAGGCTGATTGGGCAGACCAGTTCTGCAAGGTAATGGCGTGGGCAGTATTAACGTTGTTGTTGGTAGTCTCAGCCGGAACGTTAGTGGATATCTTGCTGCGCGCTTTTACGCCTTACACCGTGAGAGGGCTATTCGAATTGAATGGCCTGTTCATGGCCATCATCGTGGCCGGGTTGTCGGGGCTGGTCTTTGTGCGCCATCTGAATATCCGTATGGATGTGATGAAGGTAGTGGCTGGCCGTAACCAAACCGCCGTGCATTTGGTGTGTGAAATTGCTGAAGTGCTGGTGTTTGGGTGGTTAGCCACATCGTTGCTGTTCCGTGCGATGGATGCGCAAGAATACGGCGAGAAAACGATGGTGGTGGGCTGGCATACCGCAGGTTGGTGGGCGGTAGCTGGTGCACTGATGTCGCTGGCGGTACTGACTGTACTTATCCAAACAGTAAAGCATTGGTATGTGCTGTGCCGTGATCGTGGTTATGCACAACCCGGTTTTTGGCGTGGAGCATTGGTGACAGTAGGCACTATTGCGGTGTGTGCAGTACTGACGGTGTTGTTCATCAATGAAGACAGCAGCCCCGGCATGCAAGCCAGCATGGCTTTCTTGGTCTTGTACTTGCTGATTGCTGCACAAATTCCTATTGGTGTGTCACTGATGTTGGTAGGCGTGGCAAGTTTGGCGTTAACCATGGGCGGTGAGCAGGCGCTGGTGGTGTCTCAAAACGAAGTAGGCCGTGCATTGACTAGCATGGACATGGCAGCGATTCCGCTGTTCTTGTTGATGGGTAACTTTGCAACGTGGGCAGGTTTGTCTGGCGATATTTTTAACTCGGGCACAGCCTTACTAGGATCGCGCCGTGGTGGCTTGGCGATGGCATCCGTACTGGGGTGTGGTGGTTTTGGTGCCATTTGTGGTTCTTCCATTGCGACCACCGCTACCTTCGGTAAAGTGGCCTTCATCGAGATGGAGCGCCGTAACTACGCGCACAGTTTGGCAGCCGGTTGTATCGCTGCGGGTGGCACGTTGGGGGCGTTGATTCCTCCGTCTGTCGTGCTGATTGTGTACTGTGTGGTGGTAGAGCAATCCATTCAGATTGCTTTCCAAGCGGCATTGGTTCCCGGCCTGTTGGCACTGACTATGTATGTGCTGGCGATTTTTGTGTCAGTACGACTCAAACCTAGTTTAGCGCCTGATGTAGAAGAATTTAACTGGCCAGTTGCACGTGCGGCGTTAATCAAAGCATGGCGTCCTGTTTTGCTATTTGCATTGGTGTTGGGTGGTTTGTATGGCGGAATCTTTACGACCCAAGAAGCCGCTTCTGTTGGTGCTCTGTTGGCTTTTGTATTTGCCATTAGCACCAAAGGTTTCACGCTAGAAAAATTCAAAGCGTCGTTGGTGGATACGGCCATCAATGCCGGTGCGATTTACGTCATCTTTATTGGTGCAAATATCTTCGCCAGTTTCATGAGCTTCACCGATATCGCCCAGTTGGTGTTGAGCATTATCGACATAGAAACTATGCCTAAATGGCTGATTCTATTTGGCTTGGTGGTGTTCTATTTGTTGCTGGGTACGGTGTTCGATACCTTGGCTGCCGTGTTGGTGACTACACCACTGGTGGTGCCGCTGATCCTAGGCATGAACTATGACCTGATCTGGTGGGGTGTGGTGACGCTGTCGCTGGTGGAGATTGGCATGATTACGCCGCCGCTGGGCATGAACGTATTTGTGATGCGCAGTGTGGTGGGTGATCGCCTACCGCTGTCTACTATTTTCCGAGGCGTGACGCCTTTCTTAGTCGCCGATTTGATCCGCATTATTCTGCTCACGTCGTTCCCCATTATTACGATGTGGTTGCCTAACGTGCTGAGTGGTAATTGAGGGAAGTAAACATGAATGAAAATCGTATTGCCCTAGTAACGGGTGCTGCTGGTGGTATTGGTCAAGCCGTATGTAATGCCTTGGCCGAGCAAGGCTTGCAAGTGGTATTGGCCGATTTGGATATAACAGCGGTGCAGGCCGTGATGGCGACGTTACCAGGCCACGGTCACCGTGCTGCTAGTGTAGACATCAGCAACATCACGTCTGTAGAGCAGCTATTTGCTAGTTTGCGTGATGACGGTGTGCGTTTGTCGGTGTTGGTGAACACCGCCGCTATTTCCCCTGTGGGGGAGGGCGGTGCGGTGATTGATGTAAAAGGCACCACTCCCGAGCTGTGGGATAAAGTCTTTGCTGTGAATGCATTTGGTACCTATGCCATTTGCAGAGCATTTGTGATGCAAGTAGATCAAGATACCCAGCATGGTCGCATCGTTAACTTTGCTTCTACCGGGGCGCAGTTAGGCGGCTACCGTTCGTGCACGGCCTATGTGGCCAGCAAGGCAGCAGTCATTGCCTTCACTAAAGCTTTGGCGCGTGAAATGGCACCGATGAAGATTACGGCTAACGTGGTGTCGCCTGGTCTAATTGATACGCCTATGTTGCGTACGCGGTTGGCTCCCGAAGATGACCACAAGTCTGTAGGGTTGGTCCCATTAGCACGTGTGGGTTTGCCTGAAGAAGTGGCTGCTGCGGTGACGTATTTGGTAGGGCCTTTGGCCTCCTATGTGACAGGTAGCACCGTAGACGTCAACGGCGGCTACTACATGGTGTAAGGAGATGGCGATGAAAATCTGGCATCAGTCCAGCGTGGATCTGGATAACTACCCTGTGTATAAAGCCTCATTAGCAAAGCACTATGCGCGTATTGCCAACCCGGGTACTGAAATCGTATTGCATGGTGTGCCGGAGTCTATGTGGCATGGCAAGTCACCCAGTGAAGTGATGAAAGTGCCCTATGCCTATCACAAAGCCATGAGCCGGCAGCTTTTGCACAATGTGCATCAAGCAGAAAAAGAAGGCTATGACGCGTTTGTGATTGGTACCTACACCGAACCATTGCTGCGTGAGTGTCGTTCGTTGGTGGATATTCCAGTGATTTCCATGCCAGAAAGCACCGTGCTGATTTCGTGCTCTATGGCACAGCAAATTGGCTTGGTGACGCTGAATGAAGAAAATCAGTGGTTCCTGAAAAATGCCATGCACCGCCATCGTTTCGAGGCACGCATCAGTGGCATCTATGTGATTGAGCCGCAGCTACCAGAGCGCAGCATTGAGCAGGTGTTTCTGGACCCTAGCGAATACATTGCGGCCTTTACAGAAACCGCACGACGCGCCATCGCAGAAGGGGCTGATCTGATCGTGCCCGCTGAAGGCTTGGTAGCCGAAGTGCTGGCCGCCAATGATGTGTATGAAATAGATGGCGTCAGTGTGTTAGATGGTGTGGGAGCGCCACTGTCGTATGCAGAGATGTTGGCTAAGTTGCATAAGCTCACCGGTTTGCATGCGGGTAGACGGTGGCATTACGTTAAGCCCAGCGAAGAAATGCTGAAGCTCTATCCTCCTATTTGAGACACCGACTATGCCAGAAACTGATATCTACCCCAGAGTCAGAGCCCTAGAGCGTGGTTTGGAGCTCATCGGTGCGCTGAGTGATCTGGGTTGGGCTACGCCAGGGGAACTGGCGAAGTACACCGGCATACACCGAGCCACGGTTTACCGCCTGTTGTTCACCTTAGAACAGGCGGGTTATGTGTACCTGCGATCCGGTGACGGACGTTATTTTCTGACCAAGCATTTTCGTCGTTTTGCCGATAGCGTAAAAGACGAAGACTGGGTGGTGCAGGTCATCGGCCCCTATATGGGGCGTTTACTTGCACAGGTGCAGTGGCCTAGCGATTTTGCGACTTTTACGTCAGGACATTTGGAAATTCGCGAATCCACGCACCGTTTCAGCCCTATGTCGGTGAATCGTGCGATGGTAGGTAAAACACGGCCATTACTGCGCTCAGCGATGGGTATTGCCATCTTGAGCGAGGTGGCAGACGAGAGCTTAGAGCAAATGCTGGATCTCGCCAGCCTTGTGCAGCCTGATGGTGTCTCTAAAGACGATATGCGGCACGAGTTGTTGCAACGTCGTATAGAAGCCCGTCGCTTGGGCTACGCCGAGTCCTCAGGCGGCACCGAACCCAATATCAGTGCCATTGCCTATCCTGTATGCTGGCGCAATCGTGTGTTGGGGGCGATCAATATCATCTTTTTCAGAAGCGCGATGACCCCAGCCAAAGCGGCTGAGCGTTATCTGGATGCGCTGCATAAGTGTGTGCGCGACATAGAAAGCGAACTCGATTCCTTACCGTTGGGAGAGTATGGATGGCCCAGGTACAAGCCTTAAGAGCCTCCCCATCGTGGGTGGCCGACAGTATTGTTGTGAAAGAGTGGGATGAGTCAGATGACCCATCTTGCTATAGGCCTATTGAGAGTTTGCGCCGGGGTTTGGAAATCCTGCGCAGCTTGAATCAGGCAGCAGGGGGCTACGCCTCTATCAAAGAAATCAGTGCGGCCACGGGCATACATCGCACAACGGTACGCCGCATGCTGGAAACTCTGCAGAACGAAGGTTATGTGCGTCGTAATGTGGCGGATGAATGCTATAGCTTGAATCAAAAAGTACGGCAGTTGAGCGACGGCTTTACCGACGAAGATTGGGTGTCTCAAATTGCCAGCGAGGCCTTAAAACGCCTACAGCAAAAAGCCGTGTGGCCATCGGACTTGTGCGTCTTGGATGGTGCCAGCATGGTGGTACGAGAAACCACACATAGGTTTAGCCCGTTGTCGTTTCATAAAGCCATGATCCGTAGGCGTATGCCCATCTTGTTCACGGCAGTAGGTCGTGCGTACTTGAGTGCGTGTGCAGCGTCTGAGCGCGAAGAAATCCTGCATTTGTTGCGTTCGGGAACTGACGAGCAAGCACGCTTAGCGCGTGATCCGCAGCTAGTGTCTGCGTTATTGCAGAAAACGTGGGAGCAGGGCTTTGGCTCTAACGATGGGGATTGGCATGAGCAAACCCGTATGGGGGCCATTGCGTTACCCATTTGCCATGAACAGCGCGTGTTGGGATGTCTCAATATTATTTTTACTAAAAATGCGATGACTACCCGCGAAGCTGAGCAACGTTTATTACCCGTGTTGCGTTCTACTGTGGATGAAATAGAGGCACAGTTGAACAGTTCTGGTATGTGGTAACTGCTGTAAGTCGTTAGCAAAAAACGCGGCCGTAGCCGCGTTTAGGGAGTTAGTCTTTACTGAAGAACTCAATAACCATCTGGTTGAATTTATCAGCGTGTTCCCACTGCGCCCAGTGGCCACAACGGCTGAAAATGTGCAGTTCAGCATCGGCCAAGCCCCATAGCAGGCGCAGACCAATATCCATCGGTACGAAGCGGTCGTCACGGCCCCAAATAATCAATGCAGGAGCTTTGATCTCGCCCAAGCGTGGCCCGAAGTCAGGAAACTGACGTGGGTTAGCTTCCAAGCTTTTCACAAAGTTGTCCAAGTGTTCGCGTCGGGACAGCATGTTGTCTAAACGAGCTTGGAACAGTTCTTCGGTCAGGTTCTTGGTATCGAACACAAACACTTGCATCATGCGACGCAGG
Organism: Alcaligenaceae bacterium 429; assembly: GCA_004791645.1. GTDB lineage: Bacteria > Pseudomonadota > Gammaproteobacteria > Burkholderiales > Burkholderiaceae_B > Paenalcaligenes. The sequence continues at coordinate 7,054 of SRSN01000032.1, read as the reverse complement.
TTTTCGATAGTAGGTTCACGGTATAACGCTTGCAGAAGTTTGATGCCTTCTGGAGGCATAGGTACAAACTGGCTAGGGCCACCTGTACCACCACCCATCAAGACAATTTTGCCCAGACGCTCAGGATTAGCCAGCGAGAAGGCAACGGTGCTATGGCCACCCATGGAGTTACCAATGATGTGGGCACGTTCGATGTTCAGCACATCTAACAAACCTTTTAGTGCGCGGCCGTTCAAGTCAGAGCGAGAACCGGTACAAACGATAGGATCGCTTTTGCTCCAGCCGGGGCAGTCCATCAAGATTACGCGAAAACCTGCGTCGTACAGTGGTTGTACGTTGCGGTTGAAGTTAGCCCAACCGCTAGCACCAGGGCCAGAGCCGTGAATCATTACGACTACTGGACCATTACCGCCGGTGTCGTTGTAGTGAATTTGTAGGTCTAGATCTTGTTCTTTGATATGAGCGAAGCGGCTGGTGCTGGCTTCAGTATGTAGCACGGTTGTGGTCATGATGATTCCTTGTCATTGATCGGCACCTGAGCGCCGGGAAATGCGGGAGGAGCAGGCTGGTTATTCAACCTGCACAACAGAGTTATTCAAAACGCACGGACACAGGGCCCATGCCGGCAATCTTGACGTTGAAGTGTTGGCCGCTTTTCGCTACCGCCATAGGGCCTAGCGCACCAGTTAGCACGATGTCGCCTGCTTGCAGTGGTCGCCCGCAACGCACCATGGTGTTAGCCAGCCAGACGGCTGCATTCATGGGGTTGCCTAAGCAGGCTCTACCGTTACCGCGCGAGACCACTTCACCATCGCATTCCATTTCCATGGCGCAATCAGTAAGGTCTATGTCGCGCAGCAGTACCGGGCGGCTACCCAATACAAACAAGCCGCTGGAAGCGTTGTCGGCCACGGTGTCCACAAAGCGTATGTCCCAGTTGGCAATGCGGCTGTCCACCACCTCAATGGCGGGTAAACAGTACTCGGTGGCGTTGATCAGGTCGGCGTAGTTGTGGTGTTCGCGCGTTAAATCGCGGCCCAACACCAGAGCGATTTCTGCTTCGGCCTTGGGTTGAATCAGGCGACCAGCGGCGATAGCGTCACCATCACCTACGTGCATGTCATCAAAGAGCATGCCAAAGTCAGGTTGGTCTACGCCCAATTGTGCTTGTACAGCCAATGACGTTAGACCAATTTTTCGGCCTACTAAGCGGCGGCCTTGTTCTAAGGCGAAACGCGTATTCGCTTCTTGCACTGCGTAGGCTGTATCAGCGCTGACGTTTTGCAGACGCTCACGTAGTGCGGCAATAGGCTGGCCTTGTTCTGCTGCTAACCGTAGCGCGAGCGCGGCATCAGCAACAGTGAGTGACGAGAGTTGGTTATGGAGTGTCATAGTGGTGTGTCCTACAGACTAGATCAGTAAGTGGCGTGAGGCAGTGAGCGTTAGGCCGGTTCGGCACTCATCACGCCATAGCCAGCAATCCATTCATTCACGGGGCGGTAGTAATCTTTAGTGCCGTCGTAATGGCCCATGGCTGACAGTGCAGCAAAAGCGGCAATCCAGGTACGCACTTCATGGGTAGAACGGCCCGCTGTTTTAGAGATCACATCAATTTCAAAGTCATCTACTTTGTGCAGATCTCGGTTGATCAGCAGATCCATGAAAGCGTGATCCCACTCTTGGTTGAGTGGCGTCAGATCGCAGTCAGGTGTACCAAAAATCTTCCCAGTTGCCAGCGTGCGTGCTTGACGTGCCGCGCGTGCTTCGGGAGTAGGATTGCGCCCAGAAATCAAGAATTCAGAGATCTCAGGCTTAGCGCCGGAAAACACGGGCACAGGCGGTTCGTGTGACAAGCCGCCAGAACCTAAAATCAGTACGCGTTTGTTTAGGCCAGCGATGAACTTACCCACAGCTTCGCCTAACAGACGAATACGGCGGTAGGGAGCAAACGGTGGTGCTACGGAATTGATGATGATAGGAATTACGGGGTAGCGGGTAAGGCTGCCCGTCATTTCTTCCAGAATCTGTGTGCAGCCATGATCCACTTGCAAGCGATGAGAAAGCGCTACGTCCAGATCGCTATCCAGCAGGTGACGTACTAGATCCAGGGCCAGCTTGTCTGGAATAGACAGAGGGCCTGGCAGTGTTTTGTAATCTGCAACGGATTCTGCGGCAGTCGCCACTACAAAAGGTGGCATCAAGTCATAAAACAGGCCGTTGTAATGATCCGGTGCAAAGACCACGATCAACTCTGGATCAAAGGCTTCCACCTCGGCACGAGCGGCGGCAATTATTGCATCAACTTCGGCAACAACGCCTGGGGCAGGGTCATTGAGACCGCGCAATGGGGTGTGCGACAGGCACTTAAGCTTAACAACGCTGGTACTCATAGAATCTCCAGATTTCGTGGCTGAATCGGTAGGCTCTACAGCAAATCGCCGATTCAGGATGGCTTGTTTCTTAATCAGGTAGGGGGAGGAAATGCGCTTTATGCCGCCATGTGTATCGCCACTGGTGCTAGCAAGAGGGCGTCATTTCTGTCTCGGTATCTTGTGTTTTGGAGGGGGCTCATGCGCCCTCGTATTTGTATGAACTGATTTTATGGATGGCCTTGTGGCCGCACAAAAATAGTTGTTTGCAGGTGCACTCTGTGCACCGTCAGAGGGCATAAAAAAAGATCCTGCAAAAGCAGGATCTTGATGGGGGCTAAGGACTAGACGACGTAAAGTGTGAGTGTTGTCGCTTACTGTGCTGGTGTGGCTGCTAGTCGCAGAGCAGGTTTCAGTGAGGCTCCCAACATCTGGCCGTGATTCAGATCACTAAAGTTCTCATAGCTAATATCTAGGCCAGCCATTTGCAAATCCCGGACCATATTCTTTGCTGACCATTGAGTGCGTGAATCCGTGGCGCTTCTGCTGTTAGAGCGATTGCCACCTTCCATGATGCGTATTTTCTTGTCTAGGGCTTTACTGCGGTCAAAGTGTTTAAAGGTATCGGTGACTAAAAAGCCATCGTGCCACCACAGTGAAGCATCACCAGCAACGTAACGTTGATACAGCTCAGGGCGAGTGAATAGGGCATACAGGGTAAATAACCCACCGTAAGAATGCCCCCACAACGTTTGGCGAGAGTGGTCAGTAGGTGCACGCAAATCTACTTCTGGTTTAATGCGGGTTTCAATGAGTTCCAAAAACTCAGCCGCACCACCACCGACGCGACCACGTACTTCAATGTTTTGTGCAACACCATCTTTAAATACCGGAGGTGTGTAGTCATAAGCGCGGGCTGTTGTATCGTGGCTGCCATCAATGTCATAGCCAATAGCTACTAATACCGTAGGCGACAGTGCATCAATGGCGGCGAGGTCGGTGGTATCAATATTGGTTAACGCCGCATTGCCATCCAACATATAAATCACCGGAAAGCCGGTAGCTGGGGCTGGGCGATTGGGTATGCCTACTTCTATCTTGTAATGGCGTTTGCCGTCTTCTGATGAGAGTGTAAAGCTCTCGAATCTATATGTGGCGTGCTCTTGATCGACGATAGAGGAAGCGGATGCTCGTTCTATCTGACGTGTATTTTGTTGTGCTGGCTGTGCGGTGGTAGATGCGGCATAGGCCAACGAGAGGGCTGTGATACTAACTAGAAGGCGGCGTAAGACAATCATTAGTGAATATTCTGAATATGAGAATAGGAGTGATTGTTATTACCTTAACATGAAGGTGTAAGGAAAGTGGAGTGCATCAATGAGTGAGCAGGGCAGTGTAGGTTCTGGATGGTACTGATAGGAGCAACAAACTAGTCAGTTACTCCTACGGAGCTTGAGATCAAGTGGTTTCCTAGCATTTGTAATGACTCCAGTCCAACAATGTCATCCGCTTGTAGCGAGACTAAACAGCGTCGTAAGGTGGGTAAGCGGTGGTGCAGGTCTAGCATGTGCTTTTCCTGCTGCTGGCGTCTATGTGCCCAGAAGTTACTGTCATCCATAGGCGGTAATAAGCGATTCACAATTAGTCCTGCAACAGGAATGTCTTGCGACATGAGTGCTTGTACCGCTCTTTCCGTTTCTAAAATGGGTAAGCGTTCAGGCGTTAATACAAAGACAAAGGCAGTGTGCTCGATATCATGCAGTAGCCTACGTGTACGGTTAAAAAGCTGTTGTCTACGTAGTAGGGTATTGAGTAGTTCAGCATCTTTATCGTCCAAGTCGGCACTGTGGTGTTGATTAGGGTCACCCGTGAGACTGTCTATGCTGCGTGAGGGGGTTAGGTGCTTCAGAACAGAGGATAAATGCTGTGAGCGTTTATTGTGACGCAGCAGACCATCAGTCCAAGCGGCCATCACTTCAGGCAGGCTTAGCAGACGTAGGGTGTGGCCTGTGGGGGCGGTGTCCAAGATAACGGTGTCATAGTTTTGTAGGCCGTCTTCTATGACTTTAGCGAGCCGTTCTAACAGTGCTGCTTCTTGAGCGCCAGGTGATTGCCTACTAAGTTGTAGGTGGCGTTGTAGCTCGTGAATTTGATCAGGTCCAGCGTAGCGCCGCATTTGGGCCAATACCCGTTCCAAGTAAGCGTCTGCCTCTTTGTCTGGGTCTATTTCTAGAGCCCATAGCTGGGGAGCGAGCATGGTGATGTGGTCACCAATACTACGACCAAACGCATCGCTCAAGCTGTGGGCAGGGTCAGTAGAAACTAGCAATACTTTGCGCCCAGTAGAGGCAGCGAGTACCGCTAATGCGGAAGACATGGTGGTCTTACCCACGCCGCCTTTACCGCCCAAAAGAATAAGCCTACGTGTAGCGAGTAGTTCTTCGATGTTTAGCATAAGCAGACTCAACAGCAACGGAAATGATCAAGGGGAGAGCGTTCCATACCCATTCGGGTATGCCAATCGTGAAAGCGCTGCAATAACAGGGGTTGCAATTCTAGTGTGTACCACGATGCAGGGTTGGGGACGCCCATCATTTCAGAAAACACTAACAACATAAATAAGTCGTCTTCTTCACGTTTGGCGCGAGCAATAGCAGCGCGATATGGCGCGTTGTAATATGTTTCGCCTAAAGCACTAGCTTGTTTGCACCAGTGAGTTAACCGGGTAAATGACTCTTTCATCGCCATCCTTTGTACTGCCCCGTTATGAGAAACGGGGCAGTAAGTAAGGGTAGAAGTTAAGAGGGGGTGGCGGCCGCCACACGCTTCTCTTTACGTAGTACAGACACACACTCTAGCGTCACCAGAATGGCAGCAACTAACACGATTAGATCCAGAGAAAACAAGAACCAGTTTTCTTTGAGATAGAAATCGCGTAGCTGTATTAATAGCGCTGCTAAGGTCATGACCAACACGAAAGAGAGTGGTGCAGTCACATAGATTGAGGGGGACTTTTGGCGTACCAACATGACGGCAATGACTAACAATGTTAGCCCGGCAAGTAGCTGGTTTGTGGTGCCAAACAATGGCCAGATAATCAAGCCACCTGAGCCGCTAGCGCCACCTGCGCCAAAGGCCAGAATCAAACATGTGAATACAGAGAGGAAGGTAGCGGGTAGAGCTTTGCCCATCCATTTGATGTTATAGATTTCGCCCCATTCTTGGAAAATATAGCGCTGTAAGCGCAGACCAGTATCCATCGTAGTGCCAGCAAACAGAGCTGCCATTACTGTGAGCATAGTGGCTGAAATTTCAGGACTGATACCTATACCGGCACTAAGAATATTAGCGCCACCTTGTACAAAGGCATTTACGCCACCTTGGCCAAAGGAGTGATAGATGGCTTTCCATTCAGCCAAAGAAGCAAAACCAGCCGATGCGGCGACTATAGCTGCCAAGGCCAACGCACCTTCTCCAATAGCACCGAAATAGCCCACAAACCTGCCATCGCGTTCACGGTCTAGCTGTTTGGAGGTTGTGCCCGATGATACTAGGCCGTGGAAGCCAGAAATTGCACCGCATGCAATGGTGACAAATAAGAGGGGGATTAAGGATGGCGTACCAGCCGGTACATCGGAGTTGATCATAGGTGCAACCATTGTGGGGTTGCTGAACAGCACTGCGACATAGAGTAGGGCTAGACCCACAAAAAGCTGTAAACCGTTAATGTAGTCTCTTGGTTGCAAGAGCATCCATACGGGTAACAGTGAGGCAATGGCCGCATAAGCAAAGAGCAGTAGAATCCATACGGCACTGGGACCTAAGCCCATGACCTGTTCCGGCAGTGTGACGGGAACGCTTGGGCCTATGTAAATTAGCCAGTACAACGCACATACACCTATGAAGGACACAATCGCTAAATTCAGCTTAAAGCGATAAATCGCTTGTCCAATCACAAAGGCAACGGCGATAGCTCCCCAAACGGGAACAACAGAACCGGGGTTGTTAATCAGTAAACCGGCAATAACCACACCGAATACGGCATTCACCATGAGTAGCACGAGGAAGATCACGATCATGAAAATGGAGCGTGCCCGTTTACCTACTACGTCTCCGGTCAGTGCACCGACGGATTTGGCTCGGTTGCGAATACTGGCCCAAATTGCGCCGAAGTCGTGAATGCCAGCAAAGAAAATTGTCCCAAATGTGACCCACAGAAAAGCAGGTAGCCACCCCCAAATTACGGCAATAGCTGGGCCAACAATTGGCGCAGCGCCAGCAACGGAAGTGAAATGGTGTCCCCATAATACAAACTTGTTAGTGGGCACAAAATCGATACCATCCTCAAACTCATGCGCTGGGGTTGGCCTGCTATCGTCTAATTTGTAGATTTTTTCTGCAATAAAACGCGAGTAAAACACATAGCCTAGAAACATGGCTCCTAAGCCTATAACTACTAGTACGATGGCACTCATACTGTCTCCTCCTAGAGTGATGAATGACGTCACTATGTAGCGATGACGTGGTTTTTTGAGAACGACGCAAAGAAAGTGAAGTGTGTACGACTAGAGGGGGCGGCAATTGCTTTAGGTTGCAACTTTTTAATTACCGCATACTGACAAGATGCTGAACAATGGTAGAAACCCTTGTATCTTCTTATTTTCTAAAGAATTGTTGTGTATAAG
>SRSN01000328.1 GCA_004791645.1 Alcaligenaceae bacterium 429 | reverse complement strand
CATTCAATGTTAGAAAGTAATAATGATAAGCGTTGAACTGCATGTAGTATCAATGCATAAAAACATATACAGCAAGCACTAGCTTCCTCTATTTAAATTCTGAATTTAACGCGGAGTAGTTATGGACACGTACAAGCCCTATGAGCACCCAGCGGGCGGTTGGGATGCGCTTAAAGCTATGGAAGCAGCATTACTGAAGCAAGATATTCCCGCTGAAGGAATGCGGATTCTATCCAAAATGAATCAGCATGATGGTTTTGACTGTCCTGGGTGTGGGTGGGCAGACCCTAAACAGACCTCCAAATTTGAGTACTGTGAGAATGGTGGTAAAGCGATTGCGTGGGAGTCCACAAAAAAACGGTGCACCCCCGAGTTCTTTGCGCAGCATACCGTGACCGAGTTGGCGACATGGGATGATTACGATTTGGAAATGGTGGGGCGTTTGACGCACCCTATGCAATATGACGCACAAAGCGACAGTTATAAGGCAGTGAGTTGGGATGCCGCTTTTGCTTTGGTGGCCTCGCATTTGCAGGCGTTGGATGATCCTAATCAGGCGGAGTTCTATACCTCTGGTCGCGCATCCAACGAAGCGGCGTATTTGTTCCAGTTGTTTGCACGTGAGTACGGTACGAACAACTTTCCTGACTGCTCCAATATGTGCCATGAACCCACTAGCGTAGGGCTGCCACAGTCTATTGGTGTAGGCAAAGGTACGGTGCTGCTTGAGGATTTTGATAAAACGGAATGTATTTTTATTTTTGGCCAAAACCCAGGTACCAATAGCCCGCGTATGATGACGTCGCTGCGTAATGCTGCCAGACGAGGCGCTACTATCATGTCATTTAACCCCTTTAGGGAGCGGGCTCTAGAGCGTTTTCAAGCACCACAGGATCCAGTGGAAATGGCTACCTTTAGTTCCACGCCAATTTCTTCAAGATTGTTCCAGGTCAAAGTGGGTGGTGACGTGGCAGCAATCAAGGGCATCATCAAATGTTTGCTGGCGATGGACAAACAAGCCAAGGCAAATAACCAGCCAGCCGTATTGGATTGGACTTTTATCAATGGCCACACTAGTGGTTTTGCAGAGATGGCTGCCGATGTGGAAGGCACTGACTGGGCAGATATAGAACGGGTGTCAGGTCTGTCACAAGCTGATTTGCAAGTGGCTGCCGAGGCCTATGCCAAGGCGGATAGTGCGATCTTAGTGTATGGCATGGGGATTACTCAGCACCGACACGGTACGCATAATGTGCGTCAGGTGGCTAACTTGGCGTTGCTGCGGGGTAACGTAGGTAAAGAGGGGGCGGGTATCTGTCCGGTGCGTGGTCACTCTAACGTGCAGGGTGATCGTACGGTAGGTATTACAGAAATCCCCGCAAAAGATTTTCTGGATAGGCTGCAAGCACATTACGGTTTTGAGCCACCGCGTGAGCCAGGCCATAACGTGGTGTCAGCGTTAGAGGCAATGGTGAGAGGTGAGAGTCGTGTGTTTATAGGCTTGGGTGGAAACTTCTCGGTGGCGATTCCTGATTGGGATCAAACGCAGGAAGCTATGCGTAAGTTAAATCTCACTGTGCATATTTCTACCAAGTTAAATCGTAGCCACTTAATTCATGGTAAAGATGCCCTGATTCTGCCCTGTTTGGGGCGCACTGAGCGCGATGAGCAGAAAACGGGTTTGCAAGCTATGACGGTGGAAGACTCCATGTCTATGGTGCACGCGACCAAAGGTTCGTTTGAGCCCGCATCAGAACATTTGCGTAGTGAGCCGGCCATTGTGGCTGGCATGGCCAAAGCGGCCTTGGGGGCGAAAACTAAAGTGGACTGGGAGTACCTAATTGCTGATTACTCACGCATACGTGATGATATTGAAGCTGTTTTCCCTGCATTGTTCCAGGCTTATAACCAGCGAATTCAACAGCCAGGTGGCTTT
>SRSN01000327.1 GCA_004791645.1 Alcaligenaceae bacterium 429 | reverse complement strand
GCATTATTTTTAGATACGTTATGTTATAACATATCCAACTTTTTGTGTCTGTATATTTACTATGCCTGTGCATGTTCTGACTCCCCAAGCCCTAGAGGCGCAACTGCAAACAGCGGAAAAACTCTGTCAGCAGAGGGGTAAACGTTTGACCCCTATCAGAAAGCAGGTACTGGAATTGCTGCTCAAACAACAGCGCAGCCTTAAAGCCTACGAGCTACTTGATTTGTTCAGACAGGATCAACCCGGTGCCGCACCTCCTACGGTCTATAGAGCGCTGGAATTTCTGACTGAAGAAGGTTTGATTCACCGTTTAGATGCCGTGAATGCATGGACCGCCTGTGTAGATGCCAACGGCCATCCTCACGATCTGCTCATCGTCTGCACCAAGTGCGGAGCCGTCGCCGAACTCTGCGCGCCACAGCTGACTGCCCAATTGGCAGAATGCGTGGCACAAGCCGGTTTTACGTTAGGTACACAGGAGACCGAGCTGCAAGCATTGTGCAAAAACTGTCAACAAAGCTTATGTAGCTAAATATTCCTACCTTTTACCGATGGCTTCTGACGCATAAAACGTATATATTGCTTTATTTCTCGCCGTGCGACTCGGGCATTTGCCCTGAACGCAAGGCTGTGCTGTAATCTGCAAGTTATTTTATTGCCTATGCAGCTTTTGCTTACACCAACCTGATTGCACAACCATGAATGCAACAAACGCTTCTATGATCCCAGTAACCATTCTGACCGGCTTTCTTGGCGCAGGTAAAACCACCCTGCTCAAGCGCATACTGTCTGAACAGCATGGCCAACGTATTGCCGTGATCGAGAATGAGTTTGGACCTGAAAACATCGATAACGAACTGCTGATTCAAGACGGCGAAGAAGAAATCGTTGAGCTCAGCAATGGCTGTGTGTGTTGTACGGTGCGTGGCGACCTAATGCGTGCATTGAACGACCTGTATCAGCGTCGTGCAGACGGCAACGTTAAATTTGATCGTGTCATCATCGAAACGACTGGTATGGCCAACCCTGGCCCTGTATGCCAAACGTTTTTCGTGGATGACCAGATCGCTGCTCACTATCGTCTAGATGCCATCATCACGATAGTAGATGCCAAACATGGTATGGAAACCTTAGATCAACAAGCCGAATCGCAACAACAAATTGGCTTTGCTGATCGCATCCTGATTTCCAAAAAAGATCTGGTATCCGACGAGGAATACCAAGCACTGCGTAACCGCATTGTGAAGATCAACCCCCGTGCCAGCATTTCTCCGGTGCACTTCGGTGAAGCGGATATCAATGAACTGCTGGATTTGGGTGGGTTTAATCTGGATGCCATTCTAGATATCAACCCAGATTTCCTCAAAGACGAGGACGAACACCATCACCATCATGAGCATCACCATGAACACGAGCACGAACATGGTGAGCACTGCGGGTCTGATTGTGGTCATCACCACCATCAAGCCCCGCACCAAGATGAAATCGGTGCATTTGTATTTCGTTCGCGCAAAGCTTTTGATCCGGAACGCCTGGAAGATTTTCTAGGCGGTATCACCCAAGTATTTGGTCCGGACTTACTGCGGTACAAGGGTATCCTCTACCTAAAAGGCGTGAATCGCCGCATGTTGTTCCAGGGGGTACACATGATGATGGGGGTTGAACCCGGGAAACCGTGGGCAGCCAAAGAAAAACCTGAAAGTAAAATCGTTTTCATCGGACGTAAACTGCCTCAGGAGATTTTTACGCAAGGGCTGGAAAACTGCTTGGTCTAAGGACCTTGCTCTCCCTTCTGCCCCACTACGTTAGAGAGAGAAAATCATGGCAAACAAATCGAATGTCAGCAATCACCCCACCAAGCTGCTAAGCGTTGAAGAGTTATTGGCCATGCCGGACAACAACTACATGAACGATGCACAACTGGCTTTTTTCAAAAACCGGTTGAGAGAGCTGGAGC
>SRSN01000326.1 GCA_004791645.1 Alcaligenaceae bacterium 429 | reverse complement strand
ATCTCTATGCATGTGACTTGACCAATGCGGGTGAAACAGAGGAAATGCTGCGATTGATTCGCGAGAAATACCCTGTAGATGCCATCGTCAATAATGTAGGTATTGTGCGGCCCAGCCCTTTAGGTGAAGTAGACCTTGCTGCGTTGTATGAAGTATTTGATTTGAATGTACGTGTGGCTGTGCAAGTCACACAGGCCTTTGTACCGTCCATGAAAGCGCGTCGAGAAGGGCGTATCGTGAATATTTGTAGTCGTGCAGTGAATGGCGCTTATGATCGCACCAGTTACTCGGCGGCTAAAAGCGCCTTGTTAGGGTGCTCTCGAACATGGGCGCTAGAGCTCGCTCCTTTTGGTATTACCGTCAATGCGGTATCACCCGGGCCAGTAGAAACAGAGCTGTTCCGTGCCGGGCACCCTCATGGTGGCGAGGCCGAGAAAAAGGCATTGGCTTCTATTCCTATGGGGCGTGTTGCCGAAGCCAGTGAGGTGGCAGCGGTAGTGGCATTTTTATTAAGTGATGAAGCAGGCTACATCACTGGGCAAGAAATTGGTGTAGATGGTGGAAGCAGTTTGGCAGGACGATAAAGCTTTATGGTGACACAGCGCCGCGCGGCAAAAAAAGCAAAAATTACGTTTGTTTGTACTGAGTGTGGGGGTGAAAGTCCACGCTGGGAAGGTAAGTGCCCTCATTGTAATGAGTGGAATACTTTGCAAGAGTTTAAAGACAGCTCAGGGGGGGCAGGGGAAACAAACCGATTTGCGGCGTTGGCGGGTGCAAGTCCAGTACAAAAACTCACAGAAGTACAAGCACGAGAACTACCACGCCAACCTAGCGGCATAGAAGAGTTCGATAGGGTGCTAGGTGGTGGTTTGGTGCCGGGTGGCGTGATTTTGCTTGGTGGTGATCCAGGTATAGGGAAGTCCACCTTATTGCTGCAAGCCATGACGGCGTTAGCCAAGGTTGCTCCTGTGCTGTACGTAACCGGTGAGGAATCTGCTGAGCAAGTTGCATTGCGTGCTCGCCGGTTGGCAGTAGATACCGAAGGCGTAGATCTTTTAGCAGAAATACGTTTAGAGTCTATTATCGAAACGTTAATAGAACGCCGCCCGCTTGTGGCGGTAATTGATTCTATTCAAACGTTGTACTCGGGAGAGCTAAGCGCGGCCCCTGGTTCGGTTTCTCAAGTACGTGAATGTGCTGCGCAACTCACGCGGGTTGCCAAGCAGCATGGCATTTCTATTGTGTTTGTTGGTCACGTTACCAAAGATGGTTCGCTGGCAGGTCCACGAGTGTTAGAGCATATTGTGGATACTGTGCTGTATTTTGAGGGCGACACACACTCTTCATACCGATTGATACGCGCGTTCAAAAACCGTTTTGGTGCAGTGAACGAACTGGGCGTGTTTGCCATGACCGACAGAGGCTTGCGCGGGGTGAGTAACCCATCAGCACTGTTCTTGTCGCAGCACCAGCAAAAAGTACCAGGTTCGTGTGTAATGGCTACTCAAGAGGGCACTCGTCCATTATTGGTAGAGATACAAGCGTTGGTGGATACGGCCCACGTTCCTAACCCACGCCGCTTGTCGGTAGGTTTGGAAGGTAACCGTTTGGCCATGCTGCTGGCAGTGATGAATCGCCATGCGGGTATCGTGACGTATGATCAGGATGTGTTTGTGAACGCGGTAGGTGGTGTACGTATTACCGAACCTGCCGCTGACTTGGCCGTGTTATTGGCAATTATGTCGTCGTTGAATAACAAAGCGTTGCCTGAAGGCTTGGTGGCCTTTGGTGAGGTAGGCTTGTCAGGTGAAATTCGTCCTGCACCGCGTGGACAAGAGCGTTTGAAAGAAGCAGCTAAACTCGGTTTTAGTATTGCTTTGATCCCACAAGCAAATGCACCACGTCAAGCTATAGAGGGCTTAGAGGTTTGGCCTGTGTCGCGCATAGAAGACGCTGTAGAC
>SRSN01000325.1 GCA_004791645.1 Alcaligenaceae bacterium 429 | reverse complement strand
TCGCTCACCCCGTGCTCTGGATAGCAGCATAGGCTTAGAGTTGAATATCCCTCTGTACTCAGGTGGTGCGATTTCCTCTCGCGTACGTGAGCAAACAGCTCGCTTACAGCAACAGAATTTCGAGAAAGAAGACGCCAAACGCAATGCCATTACTGCTGCACGCCAATACTTCACCGACGTGAATATGGGTCTGTTACAAGTACGCGCTTTGCAAGCGGCAGAACGTTCCAGCCAAGCTTCATTGGATGCCAACGAGTTGGCTTATGAGGTGGGTGTACGTATTAATATTGACGTTCTGAATGCGCAGCAACAGCTGTATGAAACTCAACGTGCGTTATCCAAAGCACGTTATGACACGCTGTTAAATAGTCTGCGTTTGAAAGAAGCTGCGGGCACGCTGAATGATGAGGATCTGCAGGCGTTAGACGCGCTGCTAGATCAACCACAGCCGGCGGCGTAAACACGCCCCCTCCCTTATCGGTGGCAGTGTTTATCGCACATACCGTGGGGCACAGCATTCATCGCACATGCTAGGGACTGCAGGAATACTTTTTGTGATTTGAGACACCAAATCAAAAAAGTTTCCTCTCCGTCCCTCGGTTGTTTTGAATGTGGTGAAGCTTACAACCCTTTTTTTAGCCATAATATTTCACACCGCACAAGTACACACCCTCAACGGCGACCCATCTCAAATTCGTGGCAAGCAATGACAAAGAGGCTGCGACAGTCAATTGCTAGCACCCTAGTAGGCATCTGCCTCAAAGCACACTAGCAAGGCATCACTCCATGTTTCTACACTTCCAAACATGAGTAGAGCTACAGCGCCACTAACATTTCCCGTGAGCTACTACAGAAAGACGGCTCACTGCCAGCAACTACCGAAATAAAAACCGTGGCAAGCGATGAAGGGAAGGCGGAGGGAAATGTTTTTTTATTTGGTGTACAAATTAAAAAATACTTTCGCAGCCGTAGGCTACGGCAGGCAGTGATTGATAATCGAGCTTTAACGAATATATCTATCTAAACAAGAGCACAAGAAAGAAAACGTATTCGTAGCCCAAGATATCCGCTACGCGCTGGCTATGCCATATTGGATTAGATACCAAGCAATCCACATCATAAACACGCCTATCAGCGTATCTATGACGCGCCAGACTAAACGGCTGCGCAGCCACGGTGATAACAACACCGCCCCATAGGCGATAGAGAAGAACCACACAATAGAAGCCACACTGGTACCTAACCAGAAGCCCAGCTTATGCTGCTCTTCGTAGGTAGCTGCAATACCGCCCACTAGGAGCAATGTATCCACGTACACATGGGGGTTCAACAAGGTGATGGCTAAGGTGATCAGTACGACGCGTTTTAAGCTGACTGTCGCGGCGGTGCCATCCAAGTGCATGCCACTGCTGCCTAACCACGCACTGCGCCACGCTCTGAGACCGTAGTACGCTACAAATGCAGCCCCTAGAAAGGCCAACACGCGTGTCAGCGTTGCGCTCTGGCTGAGCAGCGTGCCCACACCAAACACGCCTGCGCCCATCAAGATGATGTCGCAAACGGTGCAAATCAACGCTACCCAAAACACATGCTGACGCAATAAGCCTTGCTTTAGTACAAAGACATTTTGCGCGCCAATAGCCACGATCAAGCCTAGGCCTAAGACTGCACCCTGTAAAAAAGCCTGTTCCATGGTTTATTGGCGAATTTTACGTACCAGCGCCGTAGTAGACCTGTCGAACTCAAAGTCTATGGCTACCGCATCACCGCCCCAACTGCGCACCAATGCTGTTTCAGGCAGTTTTTCCATATCGTAATCACCACCTTTGACGATCAAATCTGGCTTTAAGGCAGCGATAATGGCTTCTGGCGTATCCTCAGCAAAGAACGTCACTGCGCTGGTGGAAGACAGTGCTGCTGTGGTAGGTGATATACCGGCTGTGCGTTTGCTGTCAGGGGCTAAAAG
>SRSN01000324.1 GCA_004791645.1 Alcaligenaceae bacterium 429 | reverse complement strand
CAAGCGTCGTAGTTTATGGCTGTCTAGAAAGTGGGTGATCTTCTCGTGAGCGTGTGCCTGAAAATCGTCAGGTGCAGCAGCCTCAGGCTCTGGTTCCGGTGTGATGGGGGCGCTAGTAGGACTATTGTCATTCAGCCCGGCCAGTCTAAAGGCATCACTAAAATAACGACTGACCGCATTACGATGTTGCTGTAATTGCGTTTCAAAGTCTTCTACGCTTAACCCCATAGTGGTGGCTAGCGCTTGGCGATCTTCGGCTTTGACAGGTAGGAGGTGAGTTTGTGTATCTTCACGGTACTGCAACATATGTTCAGTGCGTCGCAGAAACAGATAAGCCTGCTTAAGCTCTTGTACGGTAGCCGCTGTGAGCACACCTGCTCGTTGTTGAGCACGCATCGCATCCAGTAAATTAGTGCACTGTAGTGAGGGGAGACGACCTCCGCGTATCAACTGATTTAGTTGCACTACAAACTCAATTTCTCTAATGCCGCCATCACCAAGTTTGATGTTGTGTAGGCTATCAATGCCATTTCTACTGAGTACGCGCCGGTTCCAGTCTTGACGTATGCGTTCACGCAGTTCGCGTAGAGAGGCTAAGGCATCA
The DNA here is from genome assembly GCA_004791645.1 of Alcaligenaceae bacterium 429. Lineage (GTDB taxonomy): Bacteria > Pseudomonadota > Gammaproteobacteria > Burkholderiales > Burkholderiaceae_B > Paenalcaligenes. The sequence goes on along the minus strand of SRSN01000324.1, from coordinate 1,380 downwards.
AAGTCGAAGTAATTTCGGTACACAAAGGGAGTACGTAATTGTTCGAATTGGTAACGCAACTGATGGGGATTGCTGCCGGACCAAGCCTGTAGTGGCAACGGTCTGGCTTTGATCCAAGCATAACGCTCCCACTCGCGACCTTGGCTAATTAAGTAATTGGCGACAGCAGCCATGCTCCAAGCCAAGGGGCCAGAATCTCCGTCTGGGCGTAAACGCAGGTCACAGCGGAACACCTGACCATCGGGAGTCACCTCAGACAAAATAGCGCTGATTTGTTGGGTTAGCTTACCGAAGAACTCATGATGACTGAGTGGGCGAGGCCCTGAGGTGTCGCCATCCGGGCCATAGATGCAGATTAAGTCTATGTCAGAAGATACGTTTAACTCTTTCCCCCCCCATTTACCCATCGCCAGAATCAACATTTCTAATGGTTGGCCGGTTTTTGGGTCTAGCGGTGCACCATGCCGTTCTGCGAGTTTGCGATAAGCCGTTTCGTACGCGTGTTGTACCGACAGATCAGCCAGATGGCTCATGGCTTGAGTGACTTCCTCAAAGCTGGCTAAACCGGCAATGTCACGCAGCATCAACGTATAGAAAACCTCGGTGCGCAGTAAGCGTAAGGGGCGCTTGATATCGTTGATTTCACTATAAGGAGCGTCCGCCAAAAAGTGACGAGCCAATTGGTTTAAACGTTCTATAGATAGCGGTGTTTGGCTATTTTTCTGTAAGTGTTGAGCAAAATCGGGGAATGCCGTTAATTTTCGTTGTAATGTGCCTGACCAAGCGAGGGCAGAGTTCAATATAATGGCTTCGTTCATCTGATAATCGATAAAAAGGTCAGAGCATTAATCAACGGTGTAAAGCATGTCCATGTTAGCACTTTGCAGTCTTGCGGATTAGTGTGACGATTGGAGGCTTATGTCACGACTACGGCGCACGTTGCTGTATGTGCTTTTGGCTTTATACCTGAGCGCAGTACTGTTTGTCAGCGCAATACGTTTCTGGGTCATACCCAATTTGCAGCAATGGCAGGCACCATTGGAAAAAGTGTTGTCTGAAGCCTTAGGGGTGGAGCTGACCTTTGAACAGGTATCCGGCGAATGGAAAGGGTCTCGCGCTCGTATACAAATAGACAATGTGCGAGTACAGCAAGGTGAAGGTCAACAGCCAGCCATGCACATCCCTTTGCTGAAATTTGAGTTCAGTTGGTCTTCGTGGTTGTATGCCAAGCCTATTTTCCATATGGTATATGCGGAAGGGTTGCAGCTCACCATACAGCGTGATGCCAATGCTGACATACGTGTGGGTGGTGTGTTGGTGGACGAAGGGACAAACACCAATCAGGCACCGCCGGCAGGCGAGGAAGAGGCTGACTTGCGG
>SRSN01000323.1 GCA_004791645.1 Alcaligenaceae bacterium 429 | reverse complement strand
AACCCAGTTGGTGGGGGGGGGCAATTTATGCCGTGAACCTTCCCACTACTGATGGCAGCAGGAAACCGGGCCCCAGGGTGGGCGGCAGGTTTTCCATTTGTGCTAAAACCAGCTGAGAAAACCCCCGCCTCTATCTTGGTGTTGATGGAAGTTATTGGCGATTTATTGCCTCCGGGTGTGCTGAACGTGGTGAACGGGTTTGGTAAAGAAGCCGGTAACGCGTTGGCCAGCAGCCCACGTATCGCCAAAATTGCGTTCACAGGGTCTACCCCTGTGGGTAAAACCATTTTGCATCATGCAGCCGATTCGCTGATTCCTGCTACGGTAGAGCTAGGCGGTAAAAGCCCTAACATCTTCTTTGAAGACGTCATGCAAAACGACGATGCTTTCCTGAACAAAGCATTGGAAGGTGCCAGCATGTTTGCCCTGAACCAGGGCGAGGTATGTACAGCGCCAACACGTATGCTGGTGCAAGAATCCATTTACGAGCGCTTCATCGAGAAAGTGGTAGCTAGGGTAGAGCGCATTAAAAAGGGTAACCCGTTGGATGCTGCCACGATGGTGGGGGCGCAGGTGTCTCAAGCGCAAATGGACCGTATCTTGGGGTACATCAACCTAGGGCGTGAAGAGGGTGCTACGTGCCTAACCGGTGGTGATAGAAACCGTATGCAAGGGTTGGATGCGGGCTTCTATGTAAGCCCTACTATGCTGCGTGGTGATAACTCCATGCGTGTGTTCCAAGAAGAAATCTTTGGCCCAGTTGTGGCAGTAACTACCTTTAAAGACGAGGAAGAGGCCATTGCCATTGCGAACGACACCTCCTACGGTTTGGGCGCAGGGGTATGGAGTCGTGATGGCTCACGTGCCTACCGCGTAGGCCGTGGTGTACAAGCCGGTCGTGTGTGGACTAACTGCTATCACTTGTACCCAGCGCACGCTGCTTTTGGTGGCTACAAGCAGTCCGGTATTGGTAGAGAAACACACAAAATCGCCCTGGGTAACTACCAGCAAACCAAGTGCATGCTGGTCAGCTACAGTCCAGATGCTTTGGGCTTCTTCTAAGTTTCTGATGAGTCAGGCAGCGCAACGGCATTGGTGGTTGCGCTGTGCTCTAACAAACTGATCAATCTGCGAGTCAATAAGGGGTGCGTGAGCGTACCCCTTTCTGCTATACCAATCTCTCTGGAAAACGCATGTTTGCCTAACGAGAGCATGCGCACGCCTTTAGGAAAGGGGTAATGCGCAGCGGTCACAGGCACAATACCTACGCCTATACCCTTCTCTACGGCGTGTATTAATCCGCCTATTTCATCCAACTCCACTGCATCTTGTACCGATAACTTATGTTGGCGTAAAAACTGTTCTATGCGTCGCCCACCAAAGGATGTGCGCACATAACGTACAAATGGAGCGTCTTGAAGCAGATGCTGCCAATCGGAGCCAGGGTGATGGTCAGAGGCAATTAGCACAAAGGGTTCGTGTAGTAACGTGTGCCACGTGATATCGGGTGGCAGGGTGTACGGTGGGCGCACCATGACCGCCACGTCCATATCGCCAGTATCAACTTGGGCAATGATGTTTAACGAATCACCTGGAATGACACGTAGAGCAATACCGGGGTATTCCTGCCTGAACGCCGCCATTGCATCAATTAACCACGACTGCTGGGCAGAGGTGATAGCACCCAAGACCAAGGAGCCTTGTGCGCCATCGCTGTAGCTCATGTTCCCTAACTGCTGCATGGCGTTGACGATGTGCTCGGCGCGTGAATGTACTTCACGGCCCTCTAAGGTGAGCGTGGCACGTCTGGCGCTACGGTCAAACAAGCGTAGACCCACATGCTGTTCTAGTCGTTGAATTTGCGCGCTAACTGCGCCTTGCGTGAGGCCTATATGCTCACCGGCTTTGGCAAAGCTGCCGTAACGCACTACCGCCAGAAAAGTACGTAATTCACTCAACATAATTGATCAATTAAATTGATGGAAAACATAAAAAA
>SRSN01000322.1 GCA_004791645.1 Alcaligenaceae bacterium 429 | reverse complement strand
ACGGTGTATCAAACTCGTATGAGTACGATGTCTCAGGTAGATAACATGGTGCGCAATTTCTACAACACCCGGCAAAGTGTGTTGTTGGCGTTTCAGCATGACCCTAATGGGCCCTTACACGCTTTGCATGACCATCCTACTTCCCTACATTTGGATGATGTATGGATGAATGTGCAGCGCAACGGTGAAATACGTAAATGGCTTGCCGAGCGTACGCAAGATCAGGATGAGCTGCAGTTGCTGGAACTTGCAACTAAGGCTCAGGCTGAGTGGCGTAAAGTGTTAGAGCAAGCGGTAGGGCAATTGGAAAAAGGCAACTTTGCACCTGAAGTTATGCAAGCGTTTTTGATCGGTGGACGCACTCAGGGAGAGCAGGCGGTCACGGCATTGCAGGGTTTGCAGTACTACCAAATGGCGCAGGCGGATCAAGAGGTGAAGCACGCCGAACGACGCTACAACCAAGGTCAGATGCTGTTTGCTGCGATTGCATTGTTGGGGGCATTGCCGGTAACCATCATCTTGTTGCTGACATTGCGTCGCTTGAGCAAAGGTTTTGCTGAAGTGAATTCAGCGGCGCAATCTATTGCTAAAGGCGACTTAAGCCGATCTGTGCAAACGGATGGTGAAGATGAGATTGCTCAGTTGCTGCAACAAATACGCACGATGCAGCAAAACCTGCGCTTGTTGATTTCCCGCATTACTCGTAGTGCTGCGACCTTAGCGGATGTCACTAACCATGTGGCCGATAGTTCATTGTTGTTGTCAGATAGAACGGATCAGCAAGCAAGCTCGCTACAGGAAACCTCTGCGGCCACAGAAGAGCTCAACAGTACGGTGCATCAAAACGCCGCTAATGCTCAAGAGGCAGAAGAGGTAGCAGATCAAGCTGCTCACGCTGCACGACGTGGTGGTGAGACTGTGGGTAGCGTTATTTCTACGATGGAACAAATTACGGCATCATCCCAGAAGATCTCCGACATTGTGGGCATTATTGATAGCATTGCCTTCCAGACCAATATCTTGGCGCTGAATGCGGCTGTAGAAGCGGCTCGTGCCGGTGAGCAAGGCAGAGGTTTTGCTGTTGTGGCGTCTGAGGTACGAGCCTTGGCTCAGCGATCTTCCAGTGCCGCACACGAGGTGAAGTTGTTAATTGAAAGCTCTGCGCAAGTAGTGAGTCACGGCGCGGGCTTGGTGGGTGTGGCAGGCGATACCATGCACGAAATCGTGACCAATAACGAACGTATGTCCACGTTGATTCGTGAGATAGCGAGTGCTAGCCAAGAGCAATCGCTGGGCCTAAGTCAGATTAATCAGGCTATTACGCTGATGGATGACACTACGCATCAGAACGTATTGCTGGTAGAACAAACCAGTGAAGCCGCCGCCGCATTGCGTGCCCAATCTGACGAGTTGGTAGCGTATGTATCAGCGTTCAAGCTGGGCGAAACCGTAGATGTGGATGTGATTGAGTCCGTAGAGTCAGACCCACATGAAAGGGTAGCGCTAGCAGGTAATAGGGCGCAGTTAGCCTAATGCATGACAAAAGCCCCATGATGTCAATGGGGCTTTTTTTATACTCCACCAATCAGCTGCGGTATACTGGGGCGTTTATCGTTATTTTTTACCCTTGGTGAGAGATGCCACTTCCACCGTCTACTGTATCCCGTAGTCTTCTGCATACCCGTACGTATCAGGCTCAAGCATTTGAGCGTGAGGACGGGCTATTGGATATAGAAGCAGAGATCATGGATGTCAAAGACTATGATTTTCCGTCGAAAATGTCGGAAAGCGGTGTGCATAATGCGGGCGACCCAGTGCATCACATGCTGATGCGCGTCACCATCGATAAGAATTACGTTATCCAAGATGTAGTGGCTACTTACGGCGCAGCGCCGTATAGACAACATTGCACGGGTATTGCGGATGCGTATCGCCAGCTTATAGGATTAAGCTTGGTCAAAGGGTTTAAACGTTCGGTAAGAGAAATTATGTCTCGTACCT
>SRSN01000321.1 GCA_004791645.1 Alcaligenaceae bacterium 429 | reverse complement strand
CAGTTAGGTCAAGCCTACACTGTGTATTCCTTGGATGGATTTTGGGCTTTACGCCATGCCTCACGTACTACACAGCCTACGACTACTACGCTCCCTGACACTAGGTTGGGGTCAGTGCGTCGCTGTGCGCACCGTGACTTGTCCTGATTCCCCGTGGCCCCAACCGTACTAGCTTTTCCCTAGCAAGGGGAGTTAGGCAAATCATCAAATTTGATTTTCCTGAGGTGTTTATGCTGAGTAATCCAGCCCAAAAATACAAAGCTTTTCCCGCCATCAATTTGCCAGATCGCCAATGGCCAGAGCGTACCTTAACGCAGGCTCCGGTGTGGTTATCTACGGATCTGCGTGATGGCAACCAAGCCTTGTTCGAGCCCATGAATAGAGAACGCAAACTGCGTTTGTTTGATGAGCTGGTGCGCATTGGTTTTAAAGAAATAGAAGTGGGTTTCCCGTCGGCGTCGCGTACAGATTTTGAGATTGTGCGCCATCTGATTGAGGATAAAAAAATCCCCGATGATGTGACCCCTATGGTGATCACGCAGTTGCGTCCTGATTTGATACGTGAAACGGTACGTAGCGTGATAGGGGCTAAACGTGTGATTGTGCATTTCTACAATGCTATTGCCCCAGCATGGCGTGAGTTAGTGTTCAACATGGAAGTCCCGCAAATTCAGGTCATGGTGCAAGAAAGTGTGCAGTTGCTGCGTGAGCTGACAGACCAGCATCCTGAAACAGAGTGGGTATTGCAGTACTCACCAGAAACTTTCTGCATGGCTGAGTTGGAGGTGTCTTTATTGATGTGCAATACCGCCATCGAAACGTGGGATGCAAGCCCTACGCGCCCCATGATTATCAACTTGCCCACTACTGTAGAAGTTTCTACGCCCAATGTGTTTGCAGACCAAATAGAGTGGATGCACAGACACTTGAACCGACGTGAACATGTGGTCTTATCCGTGCATCCGCACAATGACCGAGGCACCGGTGTGGCGTGTGCAGAACAAGCCATGTTAGCGGGAGCAGAGCGAGTAGAAGGTTGCTTGTTTGGCAATGGTGAGCGCAGCGGTAACTTGGATCTAGTGACCTTAGCGTTGAACTTGTACACCCAAGGCATATCGCCCAAGTTGGATTTCTCGGATATTTCGGCCGTAGCCAGAATTGTGGAAGAAACCACGGCATTGCCTATACACCCGCGCCATCCCTATGTGGGCGACTTGGTGTTTACGGCATTTTCAGGCTCGCACCAAGACGCAATTGCCAAAGGCTTTGCTGCACAAAAAACCGATGCGTTGTGGCGTGTGCCGTATCTGCCCATTGATCCGCATGATTTAGGACGTACTTACGATAGCATCGTACGGGTGAATAGCCAGTCGGGTAAGGGTGGCATCGCTTTCTTGCTGCAGCGAGATTATGGCGTGGTCATGCCTCGCCGTATGCAGGTGGAGTTCAGTGCGGTGGTGCAAGAGCATGCTGACAGTGGTGAAACGGAGCTAAGCAGTGCGCAGTTGTGGGCGCTGTTTGGACACTGCTATTTGGGTGGTAAACAGTCATCACCGGCCTATATGTATCACGCTCATAAGTTGCAGGATACTGATGCCGGTTTGCAATCTATTGTCTTGGAGATGACGGGGCCAGATGGGCAACGAGTCAGCGTAGAAGGTGCAGGCAACGGGCCTATTGCAGCAGCGGTAGCCGCCTTAGGTTTGCCAGTGCGTTTGGACAGCTATGAAGAGCGCAGTATGGGTTCAGGTGCCGATGCACAGGCTATGGCTATTGTTGAAGTGGTGTGGCCGGGCGTACCTGGTTCGCGCTTTGGGGTAGGGCAGCATCCTAATATTGTGACGGCCTCTATTCAGGCAGTGCTTAGTGCGATGAATAGGTTTGTGGCGACGGTGCCTGAGTTGTCGTAATTGCTGAAGTCTGGTGATTGTATTCATCGCACGCGCGGGGAGACTGCAGGAATACTTTTTGTGATTTGAGACACCAAATCAAAAAAGTTTCCTCTCCGTCT
>SRSN01000320.1 GCA_004791645.1 Alcaligenaceae bacterium 429 | reverse complement strand
GTCAGGATCAGCCTGGGGGGTGGCGCGCCCTTGTGCATCGGCTTTTTGGCCGAAGCTCAGCCGTGTTAATCGCAGCTCACCAGCAGGGTCACGAGAGGAGTAGTCAGACAAAATATCGCCATAAATTCTAGCGTCCTGCATGACGTTGATATTTTCTACCCATGCATTTGCTGAAATCTTTATCGCTGCTTTGTTACCGGACAGTACTCCAGACAGATCGTAGTTGCTGATTAACGCACCGCGTAGTATTTCGGGAATGGCATACTCGGGAGTTACGTCGTCGTCTTTTACCAATAGCCAAGAGCCATGGTATTCGTCCTCGTCGCCCATGGCGTTACTGCCGAAGTCAAAGAGCACGCCGATGCCTTCTTTGCCGTCGGCGCGTACTTCACCTTGCTGTACAAGGTTGTGGTGGCGACCGTAGCTAAACTGTAGGCCTCGGCCATACCAACCTTGGGCGTGTATGCGTGTGGTGGTGGGGACGATGATGGTATTTTCGCTGCCATCTACGCGCACACCTATGCCGCCTGCTCCGGCACTGAGTAGATCCGCTGCCTGGGTGATGTTGTTTCGCTCACCATAGACGTGTAGCCCTAAGCCTTGTGTAGCGTTGTTGTACTGATCTGTTAGGTAAGCAGTGCCTTCCGCATTGCGTGCGAAAAAACCTTTAGTATTAATCAGTGTGACATCATCACCGTAAACAGAATAGCCAAAGAAGTTACGTCTATCTATTTGCAATCCCATGTCTTGCAACGCCGCGATTTCTGCTTCCATCAGGTTTGTATAGTTGCGGTATGACTGATGGCTCATCAGGCTGTTACGCAACTCTATATGGCTCATGTAGTCATCGTCTACACCATCTAGCGGTTCGTCATGGTTTGCTAAGATACTGACAGGGATGCCTCGCATAGCGCCGTCTAAGGTTTCCTGAACATGTGCTCCTGTGAAATACCCTTGGTCTTTGCGTAAGTCAAAAGCGTCGGGATCATAGGCATTGTTGCAGGGTATGCAAAGTACAGCTTGGTCGGGGCGGGCTGGGTTGCCATTATCGTCGCGCAACCCTGAAGCCCAGAGGTTAAGCTCGCTATCATAATAAGGGGTGTCATCCCCATTTTTGTCACTTACGGTATTTGATATACCTAGGGCGTGCCCCATTTCATGGAATACGACAGCGCTGTAGTCTACTTGCCCGGTTAAGGGGAGTTGACTAGGTGTAACGATTTCCTTGTCGAAGGGCAGAGTGCCTATCCCAATGACTGCATGAGCAGTGTCCTCAGCATAGCTAGTGAGCTCATTTCTTAATGCACCTTGTAGTGCAGTAAATAGAGGTTGATCAGGGTGCAGCGTATTGGGAGTGTTGGGGCTGTAGGCATTAGCGTTGAAATCATCGAAAGTACCCAGATTGATAATAGCTGGGGTATAGCCGGGTACTAAGGTCAGGATATCAGCCCAACGTTCTAAGCCGCTGCGTATCTTCACACGGCTATTCTCATCGAGAGCAAACGTGGAACTTCTTGCATCAGGGTCAGGGCCAGGCTCATCAGGATCATCTAGATCATAGATGCCATCGCCCGGGTTGAACACTCGTAGCTCGAACACGGCCTCGCCTTTTTTGTTATAGATGATTTCTTTTTCTATGGCTTGGACGCTCTGACTTGTTAAGGCAAGCAGAATAGCACTAAGTAAAGCTGTTTTTTTAAAATTCATGGAGCTGAATCCTTGGCGTAGCAATGTTGGAGTTGCTTTGCATGCAGGACAAACCCGCTGTTGTCTCCGTATTGCTTATTGGTGTATGGGTAGCAAGTTTTTATGGGGCATAGCTAGGCTAACAGAGTCATTTATTCTTGGGTATCACTGGAAACTGGTAGGGCACCTAGAAATACAGCATTTTTCTTATTACGAATACGGTTTACTGTTTCATTTTTTTCATAGCCATAACTCTTTTTTTATACCAATTTTTAGCAATGGTTTTGTAAAAAAATTGCCACTACAAGAGAAGAAAGAGTGTAAGTGATGGTGTATTTAAT
>SRSN01000319.1 GCA_004791645.1 Alcaligenaceae bacterium 429 | reverse complement strand
GTATAAATATATGATTTTTCTGTACGGAGACAAATTATGCATAAAAAAAACCTTTACTATGCAACCGCTTTCGTCACAACAGCTCTGCTTGCAGCATCTCCTTCATACGCTGAAGGAAGGCTAGAAAAAATCAAATCCACCGGCGAAATTTCTATTGGCCACCGCGATACATCCATTCCATTTTCCTACTTGGATGACGCCCAAAACCCTATTGGCTACTCCCTTGATATCTGCTTAGGTGTAGTAGAATCCATTAAAGAAAAACTGGGCATACCAGACATTAAAGTAAAGTATGTCCCTGTTACCTCCTCCACCCGTATCCCCTTAGTTGCCAACGGCACTGTTGATCTTGTATGTGGCTCCTCCACCAACACAACAGAACGACAAGTACAAGTCGACTTTGCCCCCACCACCTTTATTACCGCTACACGCTTTCTGGCCAAAAAATCTTCTGACGTCAACAAACTAGACGACTTCAAAGGCAAGACCATTGTGTCCACAGCCGGCACCAGCAACATTCGTTGGGCCACTGGAGTCAACGAAGCAGAGAAGCTGAACATGAACATCATTCCTACCAAAGATCACGCTGAAGCGTTGCTAACCGTGGAAAATGGTAGGGCCTTAGCTTTCTTCATGGACGATATCTTGTTGGCTGGCTTGGTGGCCACCTCACGCAATCCTGATGAATGGATGATCAGTAAAGATGCCTATACCGTAGAGCCTTACGCCATCATGGAGCCCAAGAACGATCCTGAGTTCAAAGAGGTAGTAGACACCGCTATTGTGGACATGATGAAAGACGGCACGATTGAAACCCTTTACAACAAATGGTTTGAGTCTCCCATCCCTCCTAAGAACGTCAACCTTAATTGGCCCATGGGCGAACAGCTGAAACGCGCACTACAAAACCCTAGCGATTCGGCCGACCCTGATCACTATAAATAATCATTGATCCATGGCTGCCATGTGTAATGCTGGCAGCCCACTACAGATGCCCTTACTTCAATGGTTTCCCATTGATCTATCTGGAGGAAAAATGAATTATTACTGGAATTGGTCTATCTTTTTTGACCCTTCACCCTATGGTGATTTGTATATCTTCACACTGTTGAATGGACTGGTGTGGACCATTGTTACGGCTATTGCATCTTGGATTCTTGCGTTAGCTGTAGGAACTATCGTCGGTATCGCCCGTACCACCAATGTGTCATGGGCTAAAAAGCTCGCTACATGCTATGTGGAAATTTTCAGAAATATTCCATTATTAGTGCAAATGTTTTTGTGGTATTTCGTAATACCAGAAGTATTACCTGATGCATTAGGAAATAGCCTTAAACAAATCCCTCCACCTTGGGGAATTTTCATACCCGCTTTTCTATGTTTAGGTTTCTACACTGCATCACGTGTGGCTGAACAAGTCAGAGCAGGTATTGAGTCCCTACCTAAAGGGCAACGCATGGCTGGTACAGCGCTGGGCTTAAAACCCCATCAGGTCTATTCCTATGTGTTATTACCGGTATCGTTTCGCATCATTCTCCCTCCCCTAACCTCGGAGCTTTTGAACCTCATCAAAAACACCTCGGTAGCCTTCACTATTGGGCTTTTAGAACTAGTAGGCGCAGCCCGCTCTATGCAAGAGTTTAGTTTCCAAGTATTCGAAAGCTTTGCTGGTGCCACTACTCTTTATCTCATCTTGAACCTAATTGTCGTCATGCTCACAGGATGGCTAGCCAAACGTACTTCCATCCCCGGCTTTATGGGTTCACCCAAAACCGTAGTAGATAAAGCCCCAAGAAAATGGTGGAAACTGGAGGTTAAACGATGAGTGATTTTGACTTTGATGTCATTCATAGGTCTTTAGGTTATTTGTTCCTTGATGGAATGGTGTTTACCTTAAAACTTACCTTACTTTCTGCATTAGGCGGTTTGGTACTTGGTACATTTTTAGCCATCTGTAGATTATCTACCAATCCAATTCTCTCTAAGGTTTCTGGAATTTACGTCAATACACTTAGAGCCCTCCCTTTAATATTAGTAA
>SRSN01000031.1 GCA_004791645.1 Alcaligenaceae bacterium 429 | reverse complement strand
CATTTGATAAATGAATGCACTAAATTAAAACATTTAATTTGCTAATGAATGAGCCTGCCAGTAAGGTATAAGAGTCCCCGCGCATTGCAGCGACGGCGTGAAAAATGCCGCTATGGCAAGCTTTACTCGTCCTACACAACGCGACAGGCGTTTCTACTGAATCTCTATCGGAATCGTTATGTCCAAAGTCAATTACTATGCCCCCGCAGGTGGTCATCCGCCGCAGACACAACTGCTGACTGACCGTGCCATGTTCACCGAGGCTTATGCCATCTTGCCTAAAGGTGTGTTGCAAGACATCGTGACTAGCTATTTGCCTTCGTGGGAAAAAACCCGCTTGTGGGTACTGGCTCGCCCACTGTCAGGCTTTGCCGAGACTTTCTCGCAATACATTGTGGAAGTTAGCCCAGGTGGCGGCAGTAACGATCCTGAGTCCAACCCAGAAGCTGAAGGCGTGGTGTTTGTGGTTGCGGGCCAGTTGGAACTGGAACTGAACGGCGAGAAACACACGATGGAAGAGGGTGGTTATGCCTTTATTCCTCCTGCCAGCAAATGGAAACTGCACAACCGTACCAATGCATTGGCAAGCTTCCACTGGATTCGCAAGCGCTACCAAGAGGTAGAAGGCGTGCCACATCCAAAAGCTTTTGTGACCAACGAAAAAGACATCACTCCTATCGTGATGCCTGACACCGAAGGCCGTTGGAGCACCACACGTTTTGCTGACATGTCCGACATGAGTCATGACATGCACGTGAACATCGTGAACTTTGAACCCGGTGGTGTGATTCCTTTTGCGGAAACTCACGTGATGGAACACGGTTTGTATGTGTTGGAAGGTAAAGCGGTGTACCGTCTGAACCAAGACTGGGTAGAAGTAGAAGCAGGCGACTTTATGTGGTTGCGCGCATTCTGCCCACAAGCATGTTATGCCGGCGGCCCTGGTCGCTTCCGCTACTTGCTGTACAAAGATGTGAACCGTCATGCCAACCTGACCATTGGCGGCACACGTTAAGTAGTACTGATTCTCCGTGTCAAAAAAGCCTGAGTTCTGTGTATGCAGACTCAGGCTTTTTTGCGGCGTAGCATTTTAGTGAGGTAGGGTGTTTTCAGATAGTTGTGCGTGATACGGTTCTACCTGCATGCCTATGGTTTTAGCCCAGTCAGCAAGCGGTAACGGAGTAGTTGAACGCAGTACGCGATTCATGCCTGCTTTGATCAGCCCAAAATTATGCCAACCCCCAAATTTGTATGGGGTGACTTCACGCCAATTTTGCTGATCATCTTGTTCACCCACTACAAAGCGGAATGAATAGTTGCCAGAGCCTGCGCCCATACGTAGGTCGCTAACTATAAGCAGATCGTCTTGCACATCAAAACGCACCCAGTCACCACTGAACCAGCGCAAGCGTTGCAGCGAAGTGGCCGTAGGAAGGTTGTCGGCTAAGTGATGATTATTGGCCGCACAAAAATATTCTGATTCGGTGGTATCCAGCAAACCAGTGATGACTTCACAGTCTACGCCGGCATCTGTGCGTACGATGGAGCGCCACAACAAGCTGGTGAATAACTCTGGCGTCGTGAAGCTGGCAGTAGGGGTGTAGCCTAATTGTTGGACTCTAGCTTGGGCTTGGGTATCCACATGGTGCTGTATGGCCACCGTTAAAGCCAAGTAGGCTGTGCTTAATCCCAGGGCCCAATGACAGGTCTTGATGACGCCGCTACGCCCACCCCAGCCTAATAGCAGCAGCGTGGCTACCAATAGTGGCAGGGTATAGACCGGATCAATAATAAAAATACTGGCCCACGATTGCGGTATAGGCTCTAGTGGCCACAGCAATTGCGTCCCATAACTGGTGAAGGCATCCAGTAAGGGGTGTGTGATTAACGTGAGCCACAGCGCTAAGAACAGTCGGCTAGCGCCATATCGTGGGTCTGGGCGCATTAGTCGCCACAAGCAGGTCAGTAGCAGTGCTAGCCCTGTGAGTACGAACAGAGAGTGTGAGAACCCGCGATGGCTGGTCATCGCCAAAATGGGGTCCTGATAACGCATGACTACGTCCAGATCAGGCAGTGTGGCCAGCACGGCACCAGCAATAGCAGCTTTACGACCGTGATAACGACCAATGATACTGCCGCAAATGCTGGTACCCAGAACGGCTTGGGTAAGAGAATCCATAAACAACGCGGGGTATAATAGACAACAATGAGTGAGTATCCACCTTGGTCTATTGTACGGACCTTTTCTTGCGCTAACGCAAAGAGCCTGCAGTTTTACTGACATTGGCAGGGTGGATAACGTTATGATTCTAATTTCTTCTTCCTGCCGAGTACCATGGCCAAATATCTTGTTGCTGCCCTCTACCATTTTGCTGAACTAGACGACTACGTCAGTTTGCGTCAGCCGCTCTATGATTTCTGTGCTGAGCGTCAGATCATTGGTACGCTGTTGCTAGCCCGAGAAGGGATCAACGGTACTATTGCTGGCCCTGAGCAAGGTATCAAGGAAGTACTGGCGTATTTGCGCTCCGATCCACGCTTGGCCAAATTGGTGCACAAAGAGTCGTGGGCTGACAGCATGCCGTTTTACCGTTTGAAGGTAAAACTGAAAAAAGAAATCGTGACTTTAGGTGTGCCTGACCTGAAAACCGCTGAAATGGTGGGGCAGTACGTAGCACCTGAAGATTGGAATGCGCTGATCGAATCCCCTGACGTCGTGTTAATCGACACTCGTAACGATTACGAAGTGGGTATTGGTACCTTCAAACACGCAATCAACCCCAAGACCGATAGTTTCTCAGAGTTTCCTGAATGGGTAGCTGAGCAACGTAAAGAAGGCGGTGTGTTGGCTGGTAACCCTCGTGTTGCCATGTTCTGCACAGGCGGTATCCGCTGCGAAAAATCCACGGCCTTTATGCGTTCACAAGGCTTTGAAGACGTCTATCACTTGCAAGGCGGTATTCTAAAATACCTAGAAGAGATTACCGAAGACAAAAGCTTGTGGGACGGCGAGTGCTTTGTGTTCGACGAGCGCGTGTCGGTAGGACACGGCTTACGCCAAGGCGATTACTCGTTCTGCCGTGCGTGCCGTATGCCACTGAGCGAAGCGGATCGTCACGACGACAAGTACGAAGAAGGCGTAAGCTGCCGTCATTGCCATGACAGCTTAGATCCAGAAAAAGTGGAACGTTTACGTGAACGTCAGAAACAAGCGCAATTAGCGCAAGAACGTCGTTCCCGTCACATCGGCGCTCCGTTAAGTGAGCTGCGCGAGAAAAAGCATGCGTGGAGACAAGAACTGGCCGAGCGTTCGCGTTTGGCTCAAGAAAAAGCTGAGGCAGAGCGTAATAACTAAAATACGTATTCACCTACAGCTATAGGCGCTGCGCAGGCGCTATGGTAAAACCGGATGAGCATATCTATGCCATCCGGTTTTTCTTTTGCGGCTAAGCCATCATGACAGTGGTACTTAGAAGTGTTGACGTACCATGCCGCACTAGCTGTTTTTGGAGTAATTGTGAGTTTGCCGATTTTGTATTCTTTCCGACGTTGTCCCTATGCCATGCGAGCACGTTTGGCGTGGGCTGCCAGTGGATTGCAGTGTGAGCTACGCGAAGTAGTACTGCGCGACAAACCGCAGGCATTGCGTGATGCGTCTCCCAAAGCGACCGTACCTGTGCTGGTGTTACCCACAGGGGAAATCATCGATGAAAGCATTGATGTGATGTATTGGGCATTGGGGCAGCAAGATCCTGAAGATTTATTGCAGCCAGAGCACGAAAACACCATCAAAGAACTAGTACGTGCTAACGATGGGCCCTTTAAAAAAGCGCTAGACCGCTATAAATATCCACAGCGTCACGAAGCTGAACACGGTGAGCGTAGTGCAGAAAGTTATGCACAAGAGCAACGTGAGCTCGCCATGCAGCACATTGCCAATTTAGAAGCGCGTCTGCAGTCGCATAGCTACTTATTGGGTGAAAACATCAGCCTAGCCGATCTAGCATTAGCGCCCTTTGTGCGTCAATTCGCACACACCGATGAAGAGTGGTTTGCTGCGCAGCCCGTACCTGCAGTGCAGCGTTGGTTGGCTGCATTTATTGCATCGCCTAGGTTAGAGCGGGTGATGAATAAGTATGAGCAGTGGCAAGAAGGCCAAGAACCGGTGATATTTCCACCGGCATAAACACACTCACCGCTGGCTGCAGTAGCTAGCACTGCGAAAAGTATTTTTTAATTTGACCACCAAATAAAAAAACACTTTCCTCCGTTTTCCCTCCGTCGCTTGCCACGGTTTTTAGTTCTGTAGCAGTTGAGGGTGTATGGTTCTTCTGCCGTCGCCCCTCCTATGCAATATCGGTAGCAGTCACAGACCGAAAATTAGCAAAATTGGCTGCTAAAGAAAGGGCAGTAAACCTACCGGCACTCAGAACATTCTGGGGGACGGAGAGGAAACTTTTTTGATTTGGTGTCTCAAATCACAAAAAGTATTCCTGCAGTTCCCCAGCGTGTGCGATGAATGCAGCCGTCAGCAGCTAACCCTATACGCAAACAATAACTAGCCACAAACAACAAACCCCCAGCAAAAGCCAGGGGTTTGATCGCGGTCTTCACCTACTAAGCCTGCATCAGGCAGTAAGTGAGGAATAGCTAGTAACCTTACTCCACCATACCTGCAGCTACGCACGAGAAACCACCATCAACGTGAGTGATCTCGCCAGTAATACCAGCAGCTAGGTCAGACAACATAAAGGCAGCTACGTTACCAACGTCTTCGATGGTCACGTTACGGCGGATTGGTGTCACGCTTTCAACATACTTCAACAGCATGGAGAAATCTTTGATACCGCTCGCTGCCAATGTTTTGATTGGACCAGCAGAAATACCGTTAGCACGAATACCACGTGGGCCTAATGCCGCAGCCAAGTAACGCACACTAGCTTCCAAAGAGGCTTTAGCTAGACCCATGGTGTTGTAGTTAGGTACAGCACGCTCAGCGCCCAAGTAGGTCAGTGTCAGTACTGAACCTTGTCTGCCTTCCATCAGTGGCAAAGCAGCTTTGGCCAATGCTGGAAAACTGTAGGAGGAAATGTCGTGAGCAATTTTAAATGCTTCACGAGACAAGCCTTCTAAGAAGTCACCCGCAATCGCTTCGCGCGGCGCAAAGCCAATAGAGTGCACCAGACCATCCAAACCGTCCCAGTGGGTACCCAGAGTGGCGATCGCATCGTCGATTTGCTGATCTTCAGCTACATCTAGAGGGATAACGATGTTGCTGCCTAATTCGCTGGCGAATTCTTCCACACGCTCTTTAAAACGCTCGCCCACATAAGTAAGAGCAATTTCAGCACCTTGCTGATGACAGGCTTGGGCGATGCCATAAGCAATGGAGCGATTGGAAATTACGCCGGTGATAAGAATGCGTTTGCCGGTGAGGAAACCCATGCTGAATAGTCCTTTCTTCTCTAAAAAATAACGTGCCAATTTACCAGAACGCGACTCAAGACGGTACGCGTAGCTGACTACCTGGCTGTATATTGTTGTTGCGTAGTTTATTCAGTTTTTTCAGCTCTGAAACAGAAGTGTTGTATTTACGAGCAATGGCGAAGAGTGTATCGCCTTTTCGTACGCGGTAGTTACGAGCAACAGCACGACTGGCCGCAGCACGTGGTTGTTGTGCCTGTGCAGCCAAGGTAGCTTGTGCTGTAACAGGAGCGCCTTGAGCAGTCATGGTGATACGCGCATCAGCAGCATCAATAGGCAGCAATAACTGACTGCTAGCAACGGTTTGTTTAGCGTTCAGGCCATTCAAAGAACGTAGTTCAGCTACTGAAATACCATGATTTTTGGCGATAGAAGCGAAAGACTCACCACGTTGAGGCTGGTACACCTTCCAATTACTGAGCTTGCCGGTATACGCCGCGAGGTTGCGTTTGAATGTTTCCACTTTTTCAGTGGGTAGCAGCAATGTGGTGTTGGTCGCTGGGATCACAGGGCGATTGTGTGCGGGATTCAGCATACGCAGTTCATCCACACTCATTTCAGCCAATTGTGCAGCAACCGTCATGTCTATATCACCGTTACGGGGAACGGAGGTGAAATAGGGCTCATTGCTAATGGGGGGAAGCGTGATGCCGTAGCGCTTGGGGTCAGTAATGATGTTTTTAAGCGCTTGCAACTTGGGTAGGTAGTTGCGTGTTTCTTCTGGCATGGTGAGCGATTGATAGTCGCCCGGTAGATTCTGGCTTTCGTTACGAGCGATTGCACGTTTTACAGAGCCTTCACCCCAGTTATAGGACGCTAATGCTAAATACCAGTCGCCCTGGAATTCGTACAAATAGCTAAGGTACGTAAGCGCGGCGTCAGTAGAAGCTATAGGATCACGGCGTTGGTCCATCCACCAGTTTTGCTCTAGGTTGTAGTACTTGCCAGTGCTAGGAATGAACTGCCACAGACCAGAAGCATGTGCGCGTGAATACGCATCTGGGTTGTAGGCACTTTCCACAAAAGGCAGTAGCGCTAGTTCTGTAGGTAGGCCGCGTGCTTCAATTTCATCCACGATGTGGAAGAGGTATTTGCTCGCACGTTGGCTCATCACCAATAACGATTGTGGACGAGACGCGTAGTAGTCAGTCCAGTAATCCACTAGATCGCTGTTTAGGTTGGGGATGGAGTAGCCCCTACGAATGCGATCCCACATGTCGCGTGGTGGGTGGGTGAGGTCAATAGTGCGCGATGTATCAGCGGCAATGATTGGACCATCATTTGTTTGCACGTGTCGTTGCTGTTGGCTTGCGCAACCAGCAAGCACCATCAGCATACATACGGTAAATAGACGAATTATTCTCATGGGCAGAGTCAGGCTTGATTTTTCCATTCGCGTAAACAGGCAAAAACATCTACAGATGTAGCCAGTGGGGTTTGAGCGCGAGCGGTGGCAGCATGTACAACGTCTGGTTCGCGAATGCGCAGAAACGGATTAGTGGCTAGTTCTGTTTGCAACGAGGTGGGAACGGTAGGCAAGTTGTCTGCGCGTTGCTGCAGAGCCTCTTCGTACCGTGCCAATAAAGCCGGATTATCAGGTTCAACGGTTAAGGCCCATCTAGCGTTAGATAAGGTGTACTCATGTGCACAGCAAATTAACGTATCGGGCGGTAAAGACGTAAGTTTACCCAGAGATGACACCATTTGGGCAGGGGTTCCCTCAAACAATCGTCCACAACCCATAGAAAAAATTGTATCTCCGCAAAAAAGCAGAGGGGGACAGCCTTCGGGTATGCTGTAATACGCCACATGGCCTGCCGTATGACCGGGTATATCTACCACAGTACAGGTAAGCTTCAGATCGGGGATGTGTAGTTGGTCGTCTTGTTTGACGGCTACGTTGCGGGAAGGAATGCGCTCACTGGCGGGGCCATAGACCACTGCATCGGGAGCATAGCGTAATAAGTCGTTGACGCCGCCCGTGTGATCACCATGATGATGCGTGATCAAAATAGCGCTAAGCACTAGATTGCGTTGTTGCAAGGCGAGCAACACTGGCTCAGCCTCACCCGGATCTACAACTAGAGCATGTCCGGCATATTCAAGTAACCATATATAGTTATCATTGAAGGCAGGAAGTGGCGTGAGCGAATAGCCGGTAGTAGCAAAGGAAGCTAGCACATTCATCATAGTCTAGGACGATCAAAACAATGGAACAGGCCCGAACCGAACAACTGATGCAGTGGCAGCATACGGTACCAGGACGTCATGCTCGAGCCTGGATGCATAGGCAAGTCAATGCACTGGTAGGCAACACATTCGGGTATCATGCCATACAAATTGGTTTGCCTCATTGGGACTTACTACGAGCGAATCGTATCGCTAACAAATTTTGTACGGTGGACTCTCAGAACGTGGACATTGTACGCAAAGGTTTAGTGATCTGTGTGCCAGAACAGTTACCCTTTGAATCAGAGAGTGTGGATCTGATGGTGCTGCCCCATGTATTGGAGTGTTCACATCAGCCGCATCAGATTTTGCGAGAGGTGGAACGGGTCTTGCGTCCAGAGGGTAAAGCGGTTTTTGCAGGGTTGAATCCCTATAGCTTGTGGGGACTGCGTGACCGTATTCCGGGTTTGGAGTCGCATTTGCCAGTAGCGCCAGCACAGTATGTTTCGCAGGCGCGTTTAGAGGACTGGCTAGAATTACTGTCTTTTGATGTGACGCAGGCAAATCAGGGCGTATATATGCCGTATTGCCAAAGCCGTCGGTGGTTACACCGTTGGGCATTTATGGACAAATTAGCATTGCGTGGTTGGCCGCTTAGTGGCGCTGTCTATGTAGTAGAGGCCATTAAGCGTGTAAGTGCCGCCAAGTTGGTGGGGCTGGAGTGGAAGCAAGTGCCCCCTAAATTTAAATCCCGAGCAGTTGCTGCGGCACGCCGGGATGCCAATATGTAAAGTAGTAGCTCATGGAACGAAAAGTGGTAAATATCTGGACAGACGGTGCATGCAAAGGAAACCCCGGGCTAGGCGGTTGGGGTGCGTTGCTACGTTATGGCCCTCACCAAAAAGAGATTTTTGGTGGTGAAGAAGATACCACCAACAACCGCATGGAACTTCTGGCCGTGATCCGGGCCTTAGAGTTGTTGAAGCGCCCCTGTAATGTGACAGTGCATACTGATTCGCAGTATGTACAAAAAGGCATGCTGGAGTGGATGTCCGGATGGAAAGCTCGCGGGTGGCGTACAGCGGATAAAAAACCTGTTAAAAATGCAGACTTGTGGCAGGAATTAGATAGCTTGTCGCAGCAACATACCTTGCAATGGCAGTGGGTGCGTGGGCACGCTGGCGATGCAGGTAACGAGCGAGCCGACGTGTTGGCAAACATGGGGGTAGACAGCGTGCGACAGCAAAATGAGGCGTAAATGAAAAAAAAGTGGGTGATCTGGGGAATTCTTGCCATCCTGATAGTTGGGGTTGGATTGGTGTACGGCGGTGCCAAATTATTGGTTAAAGATGCAGGCACTCGACAACCAAGTAATGCCAAACTGGTGGAAGCTACCGAAATGGTGGCTACAGAACGGGTAGGCGTACAAGTGGCAGATGCCCAGTTCCACGAATTACAGCGTTCGCTTAGCGCTGTAGGTTCTTTGAAAGCACGTGACTCCGTTGCGTTGCGAGCCGAAATCACCGGTACGATTAAAGACATCGCTTTTGAGGAAGGCCAGCCCATAGAGCGCGGTCAAATCTTAGTGCGTTTGGATGACAGCATTGCGCAAGCACAGTTATTGGAAGCCAAAGCCAAACTGAGCTTGGCCAGTAGTCAGCATCAGCGTTCTAGACGACTTAGCGAACAAGGATTTATTAGCTCACAAGCGCGTGATGAGTCGGCCAGTCAGTTGCAGGTTGCTCAGGCTGCAGTGGCGTTGGCACAAGCTCAGTTGGATAAGACGGTAATCTTGGCACCGTTTTCTGGCTTGGCTGGATTAAAAAACATTTCGGTAGGTGACTACGTGAGTCCCGGCAGCGAATTGCTGTTGTTAGAGGCGGTAGACATGCTGGAAATTGATTTCCGCATTCCTGAACAATATTTGTCGCGTGTGTCTCCCGGCACATTGGTGACAGCGCGTGTAGATGCTTTTCCTAAAGAAGAATATGACGGCCAGGTCACGGCGATTAACCCCGTGGTAGATGCCGCTGGGCGTTCTCTGTGGCTGCGAGCCCGTTTGCCTAATGAGTCGTTGTTGTTGCGCCCTGGGTTATTTGCTCGTGTGACGTTGCAACTAGGCACAGATTCTGTAGTGATGGTGCCAGAAAGCGCTATTCAGCCAGCCGGTGAAGCACAGTATGTGTTTTTGGTGGTAGATGGTATTGCCCAGCGCACCGAAGTGAAAGTGGGATCGCGTGAAGCAGGTTGGGTAGAGGTACAAGGCGTTGCGCCTGGTGAGGTCGTGGTGGTGTCTGGCGTGCAGAAGCTCGTTGATGGCACGTCCGTTCTGATTCAACAGCCTAAGTGACGCTTTCAGGAAACCACTACCATGTTGCTTTCTGATGTTTGTATACGCAGACCAGTCTTCGCTACGGTTTTATCGCTGCTTATCATTTTAGTAGGCTTAATTTCCTACGATAGGTTGACCGTACGTGAGTACCCAGCGATTGATGAGCCTGTGGTGTCTGTATCCACCACCTATAAAGGGGCGTCGCCCGAGGTTATAGAGTCGCAGATTACTAAACCGCTTGAGGATCAGTTATCTGGTATTGAGGGCGTAGACGTGATGACCTCACGTAGTCGCTCTGAACGTAGTCACATCAACATCAAGTTTGATTTGAACCGCGACCCTGATGCGGCGGCGGCTGACGTACGAGATAAAGTGTCACGCGCCCGTCGATTCTTACCTGATGAGGCCGATGAGCCCATCATCAATAAGGTAGAGGCCGACTCCACCCCTATTGTGTATGTGGGTGTGGACATGGGTACGTTGTCACCTATTGAGGTTTCAGACTACATCAACCGTTTTATTAAACCTCGCTTGTCGGTGTTGCCTGGCGCTGCTGAGGTACGCGTATTTGGTGAGCGTTTGCCATCCATGCGTATTTTTGTGGATAGAGCGAGATTGGCCGGTTATGGCCTGACGGTGCAGGACGTAGAAGATGCACTGCGTAGCCAAAACGTATTGATTCCGGCGGGGCGTATCGAGTCTAACGATCGTGAGTTTACGGTGGTGTCATCTACCGACTTGCAAACCGTAGACGAGTTTAAGCAGATTATTGTGTCACGCGCTCAAGGTTTTCCTATTCGCCTAGGGGACATGGCTGAGGTGCGTATTGCGCCCGCAGAAGAACGTGTGTTGGCACGTTTTAATGGCCAGAACAGTTTGACCATTGGTGTGACCAAACAATCTACGGCTAACCCCTTGGATTTATCGCGTGCGGTACAGTCTGAGCTGGAAGTCATCAATACCAACTTGCCCGGCGACATGCAGTTACTAGTGTCGTACGACAGCTCCATTTTTATTGAGCGTTCTATTGCATCGGTGTACAGCACCATTTTGGAAGCGATAGCACTGGTGGTGTTGGTGATTTTCTTCTTCCTGCGTAACGTGCGGGCGAGCTTGATCCCTATTGTGACCATCCCTGTGTCACTCATTGGTGCGCTGGGTTTGATGTACGCTTTCGGGTTCTCCATCAATACATTGACCTTGCTGGCGATGGTGCTGGCGATCGGTCTGGTGGTGGATGACGCGATTGTGGTGCTGGAAAACGTCTATAGGCATATAGAAGAAGGCAAATCCAGCATAGAGGCCTCGTTTATCGGTATTAAGGAAATTGGTGGAGCAGTGATTGCCATGACCTTAACGCTGGTGGCTGTGTTTGCGCCCTTGGCGTTTGCCACAGGTCGTACTGGGCGATTGTTTATTGAATTTGCGTTAACGCTAGCGGGGGCAGTGGGTGTGTCGGGCTTTGTGGCGCTGACCTTAACCCCTATGATGTGCTCCCGTTTACTGAAAGCGCCTACAGGTAATCCTGGCCGTTTATATCAGCTGATTGAAGATTGGTTAAATGGCTTAACGCGTCGCTACCGCAAATTGCTGCTCAAGGCGCTGCGTTACCGCATGGGTGTGATTGTGATGGGGCTGGTTGTGGCGCTCTCTAGTGGTTGGCTGTTTACCATCATTAAAAGTGAGTTAGCGCCTATTGAAGACCGTGGCGTTATCTTTGGTATGGTGACCTCCCCAGACGGTGCAACGCTGGATTACACGCTGCGCAATGTGCTAGAAGTGGAAGGCATGTACCGTGAACTGCCAGAAATGCAGGGTATTCAAACCATTATTGGTTTTCCTACTGTAACGGACTCTTTTGCGATTTTGCGTTTGGCCCCATGGGAAGAACGTGATCGTAGCCAGCAGCAAATTGCCAACCAATTGCAACCTAAGTTCAAAGCGCTAAGCGGTGCGCGTGCTTTCCCAAGTAATCCGGCGTCATTAGGGCAACGAGCCACATCCAAGCCGGTGCAATTTGTGATCATGGGGCAAGCACCGTATGTAGAGTTAGATGCGATTGCCAAAGACTTTATGAAAGCGCTAGAAAGCTATCCAGGTTTGCAGAACTTGGATATAGATTTGCGCTTGAATACGCCTGAGCTACGCGTAGAGTTGGATCGCGATAAATTGTCCGACAGCGGTGTGAAGGTAGATGTAGTAGGTCGCACACTAGAAAGCTTGATTGGCGGGCGTCAGGTGACGCGCTATGAAACTGATGGTGAACAATACGATGTGATCGTGCAGGTAGATAAGCCAGATCGCACACGTCCTAATGATATTTTGGATATTTACGTGCGTGCCGAAGATGGCAGCATGGCGCCGTTAGACAGCTTCTTAAGCATACGAGAAAGCGTATCGCCGCAGTCGCTGAATCACTTTAACCGTCTGCGTGCGGTGATTGTGGAAGCCGGTGTGGCGCCAGGCTATGCATTGGGTGAGGTGTTGGCGCACATGCATCAAGTTGCGGCCGAAGTACTACCAGATAGCGTACAAACCGATTTGGATGGGCAGTCGCGCGAGTTCAGGGACTCCTCTGGCAGCATGTACTTTATTTTTGCGATGGCGTTGATGTTCATCTATTTGGTGATGGCCGCGCAGTTCGAGAGCTGGCGTAACCCATTCGTCATCATGTTGTCGGTACCATTGTCCATGACAGGGGCGTTATTGGCGCTGTGGCTAAGTGGTGGAACCTTGTCCATCTATAGCCAGATTGGCCTGATTACCCTAGTGGGATTGATTACCAAACATGGTATTTTGATAGTAGAGTTTGCTACCCAGTTACGGGTACAAGGAGTAGGGCTATACGCAGCCGTGGTGAGAGCCTCTGAGTTACGTCTACGCCCTATTCTGATGACCACCGGCGCGATGGTGCTAGGTGTGCTTCCGCTGGCATTTGCGACAGGCGCGGGGGCAGAAAGTAGGCATCAGATTGGTTGGGTGCTGGTAGGCGGGTTAACATTCGGTACGTTACTGACACTTTTCGTGGTGCCAGTTGCGTATACGTTTGTAGCAAAAAAAATGTTGAAGAATTAAGGCCTAGATCGAATACTAGGTAGTCAGGGCGAAACAAAGGATCATCTGGATAATGCGACAAATAGTTTTTGATACGGAAACCACAGGTTTGGACCCTTCTGAGGGGCATAGACTGGTGGAGTTGGCTGGGGTAGAGGTCATTAACCGTACGCTGACTGGTCGACATTTGCATCTGTATGTGAATCCAGGTCGAGACAGTGACCCGGAAGCCTTGGCAGTACACGGACTGACTACTGAGTTTTTATCGGATTATCCGGCATTTGAGCAGGTGGCACCCCAAGTATTGGAGTTCATCAAAGGGGCAGAGGTCATTATTCACAATGCCCCGTTTGACTTGAAGTTCATGGATGCAGAGTTCGCGCGTTGTGGGTTACAGAGTTTCACGAGCTATTGTGAAAAAGTGACCGACTCCTTGGTGTTTGCACGCGAGCTGCACCCAGGTAAGCGCAACAATCTGGATGCATTGTGTGAGCGTTATGGTATTTCTAATGCGCACCGTACATTGCACGGTGCGTTGCTGGACTCGGAGTTGCTGGCAGATGTGTGGCTAGCGATGACTCGAGGGCAAGAAAGCCTGATGATGAATGCCTATGACGACGGTGCTGGTGATGATAATCAAGCCGTTCGTTTTGGCTCAGTGGACTTTTCAGTATTGCCTATTGTGCGAGCCACGGAACAGGAGCTGCAAGAACATCAGCAGTACCTGGAAGCGTTGGCAAAGGCGAATGGTGAGCCGGCTCTATGGAGCAGGCTTACCGATTAATAATGATTTCATGTGTTGCAGTGGCCGTAGTGCAGCCGTAGTCGAATACCCCGTTATTTTTGTATTAGGTCGTTTGCTGTAGGGGCTGCGACAAGGGCGAGTTCATACGTGTTATACGCACTGCTACACCGTGGAGAAGCACGCTTCAATGTTTAGTCGTCAAACTCAGAGCCCCAAAAAAACAGTGTATGGATATACATTGTTAGTGATGGTGATTTTTCTGGCGTTGGTGTCTTATGCCGTGGTGCAGTTGGTCAACCAGCAAAAGAATATGCGCACAGATATGGCTGGGCATATGTTGTGGGCCAGTACGCAGGCTCAGCAAGAGGGCTTACGCCTGATGACTCAGATTGCCATGGTGCGTGCTGACAATGGTGAGTCTTACGACAGCCTATTCAACCAATACGAGATATTCCTTAGCCGTTTGACGCTACTGCTGACTGGGCCACAGAAGCGTAATTTGATGCATTCCGGCGAGCTGAACTCCTTGCTAAATGTGGTGGGCGAGTTTGAGGGCAGTGTGATCTGGAGCGATGGCAGAAAGCTGTCTGCAGAAGAGCTTTCACATTTGGAAAATAGCTTAAAACCCCTGCTGTCTCAGCTTCAGGTATCTAGCAACAGAGTCTTGTTGTATGAACGTGAAAACACCAGCCGCACTAGAGATGTGCAGATCAAAGCCGTTTGGCAATTAGTAATAGGGGTGCTGGGCTTATTGGTCAGTGGCGGATATTTGTTCTTCTGTCAGTTGATGGAAGTGCAGCGCGCGCAGAATGCTGAGCGCATGACCATACGAGCCAAAGAGTTTTCAGAGCTTCTGCTGGGGGCGTCCGACGAAGGCGTGTTGGTTTTGGATGAGCGTTTTGTGTGCTTATCCTGTAACCGCGCAGCGCAAAGCATGCTGAACCTGAACCCTGAGCGGGTAGTGGGAAAAAGTGTGTTGTCCATTCGACTGTTCCCGCAGTTAGAGCCAGCTGTGATCGAGGCGTTGAATGGCCATAAAGCAGAACTGAACAACATAGAACTGATTGATGCCTCAGGCGAAATTCGCTACCTAGACTTCGCTGTCTTCCCCTTACACCTGAAAAATGGTCCAGACGGTGTGGTGGTGTTCGTGCGAGATAACACAGCGCGCTATTCCTCTACGTTGGCGATGGAGCGTCAGTGGGATGAAAAAGCGACGCGTGCATGGCGACGTAGTCAAGAGCTGGAAACTGTACAGCGGCAATTGGTACGTGTGTTTGATGCGGCTCCAGTGGGGTTGTGTGTGTTTTCCTCGACAGGTGAATGCTTGTATTCCAACGTTACTAGCCAAAAACGGTTGATAGAAGAACTGGGTGGCCAGCAACAGCATGTGGCCGTAGGATTGCAAGGAGCGTTAGATCGCCTGAACTATCTGCTAGAACAGCAAGGCCAGTTGCAGCCGGGGCAAGGCCCTTGGTTTGAGGAAGGCAAACGCGCCGATGCCGATGTGCATATGCCCGATGGTTCTTGGCAGCGTGTGAGCTACGACATGCTAGAGGGCGGCGTGCACCTATTTTGTCAAACAGACATCAGTGCCTATAAACAAACCTTGTGGTTGCAGCAGCAGCTAGGGTTACACACGCAACACCTCAGCACATTGAGTACGAAGTTTGCAGAGCAATTGGGAAGCTTGCTGTCTAGCAGTGAATCCATACGTGGTGATGATAAAACTAGCTCTATGCTGCAAACGCAGCGTGAGAACGTGATGGATATGCAGCGCAATGTGCAGTGGGTGAATTACCAAATCAATACGGCACTTGAAACCTTACGCTTTATGAGTGGTGAGGTGCGCGCGATTCCTGCGCCTTATGCGTTGTTCGATATGTTGGATCAGGTGTTGGTGCAGTCTAAAAAACTAGCACCTGATTTATGGATCAATATGAATACCGAGGTGTATAGCGGCTTGATGATTGAGGGTGATGAGCGCCTGATACAAAAAGCGCTATTGGGATTATTGCTGCAATATGCAGATAGTTTGGGTAGACAACATGCGATTTCGTTGCAAGTAGAAGAGCATGCGTTTCAGATTGGCATCGTGTTGCGCCCATTGATGCCTAATGAGCAGGTCGAAGCCTTGCTAGATCTAGGAATGGATAAATTGCAAGATACCAGCCCGGATGTTATGGGGATGGGGATTTACCTGGCACGCCAAGTTGCCCGTATGCATGGCGGCGATGTGTATTGGGGGCATGACGAAGAAGGGTCGTTATGCCGCTTCACCTTTGATAAAAGCTTTAAAACAATAACAATCTAGGTTATAGCGGCAGGTGGTAGCGACGTTTGTGTCGCTCGCCCATGGCATACATGGGACTGTTAGGGGGCACATCTACTGTATCTACGTAGGTGGCGCCCAGATTTTCACAGGTGCGACGTGACGGTGTGTTGTCAGGGTTGCAGGTGATCCAGATTTCTTCTAATCCGTTTAGCTTAGCCAGCGGCAACAGCAACTGGCAGGCTCGGCGCGCGTATGCTCTACCGCGAAAGCGCGGGAACACTTCATAGCCTATGTGGCCCAAGTGATGCAGAAGATCAGCATGGGTACCGATGCGTAGATGAATCACACCCGCGATTTCTTGCCCGGTTTGCATACTGAATTGATAAAACGGTGCCCAGCCTTTCACAGGGTTGTGATGGCAGATAATATCAAGTCGCAACTGGAGATCGCGGTCTACAAACTTCAGATGTTCAGGATTGGCCAGCAAGGTGAGGAATCAGGCAAAGTAATAGGAGAGAAGCTAAGGCGCAAAGGCCCGTAGCGTTGGCTTCTAACCAGTATATATCAGCTTGCTAAGAATTTTTTGGTTGTGCTCTTGAATATCGTTATATACATGATACTATAGCGGTGCTTGTAGCAATTTTTTTGCTGTACTCCAGTCATGCTCAGCTGTCCCTGTGCAAAACATCTGACGGAGTATTTGCCGCAACTCTGTGTATGCAGAGTGCGGCATTTTTTTTGCTTTAGCAGTTGAAAAGTGGTGTAACAGTATGGTTAGAAAGTAGAAAATGTATCTACGCGTGGTTTTTTTGTCTGCGAGTCATGACCTGATAAAGCTGACGGCGTAAAATACGCTTCCGTATTTTTGTGCACCACAGTCTGCGTTACGCAGATTTTATTAGGAAGAATTATTTTGGCTACTCGACGGACAGCGCGTTGGAACGGCGAGCTGGAATCGCTTTCCCCAGAGTTTTTGAAAGACGTGATTGAGCGTATGGAGTCTTACGGCGATCGCGTACAGTTAGAATTCCCTGGGCATGCAAAGCGCCCCAATTATCAGGTCATCAACAGTCGTGGTTTCAAGATGGCATTTGACAGCAAAAACCTGTTGATGCAATTGAACGAGAACGGCGAAGTGAGTGATAACCTGTCCGATGTATTCAGCTTGGAACAGGTTAAACAAGCATTGGTGGCTCCTGCCGCACCAGTACGCCGCAGTAGCAGCGGCGGCACACGTAGCAGCTCCGGTACGTCTCGTGCTCGCGTAGCATCGCGTGCTGAGCCGGATCCAGTGGAAGTGGAGAAATATAATTATTTCCGCGTTCACCGTGAGTTCCTGCCTGATGGCATACAGCAATACTCAGCCGACATCACCCGCCTGATGCGTACAGGTCTGAGTGCAGAAGATGCCTTTAACCAAATCGTAGACGAACACTTCTAACGTTACGAATTGCTAAGAAAACAGGCATGGCATCGCCACTATGGCAGCCATGCCTACTACTGATGTGCATCAAATACTCACAAAAAAAGCAGGTCAGTATCGGGAAATCCCCCTTGTCGCGCTAGCCTGAAATGGGCATTGTTATACGGTTATGGTTCTGGGTGTACAACACCTGACCGCGTCATATCAACAATACATTCAGGAGGTGGGCGTATGCGTTTTATCAAAGCGCTAATGGGGACAGCCTTAGTGGCAACATCACTAGTAGGCGGGGCAGCAACAGCACAGAAAGCAGAGTTCATCAATATCCTCACCGGTGGACAAAGTGGGGTCTATTACCCAATTGGGGTAGCACTTTCACAGATTTATGCGCAAACCATTCCTAACGTCAAAGCAACGGCGCAAGTTACCAAGGCTTCAGCAGAGAACATGAACTTGCTGCAAGCTGGGCGTGGTGAACTGGCGATGGCTTTGGCTGACTCGGTATCGGACGCATGGGAAGGCAACGAAGAAGCGGGCTTTACCCGTAAATTAGATAAATTGCGCGGTCTATCCGGCACGTATAACAACTACATCCAGATTGTGGCGAACGCTGGCTCTGGTATTAATAGCCTAGAAGATTTACGCGGTAAGCGTATTTCTGTGGGGGCTGCACGCTCAGGCACAGAACTCAATGCGCGCGCTATCTTTAAAGCAGCAGGCATGAGCTATGACGATTTCAGCAAGGTAGAGTATCTGCCGTTTGGTGAGTCTGTAGAGCTGATGAAAAACCGTCAGTTGGATGCCACCCTGCAATCCGCTGGGCTAGGCGTATCATCCATTCGTGACTTGGCAACGTCGGTAGACATCGTCGTCGTACCGGTGCCAGTGGAAGTAGTAGAGGCTGTAGGCAGTGAAGCTTACCAGCCAGCCGTGATTCCTGCTGGTACCTATGCAGGTCAAGAAGTAGATGTAGCAACTGCTGCTATTCCTAACTTCTTGGTCACACACTCTGGTGTGTCTGACGACTTGGCCTACGAAATGACTAAGCAGTTATACGAAAACATCGACTCACTGTACGCCGCACACAATGCAGTGAAAAACATGAAACTGGAAAACGCGGTTAAAGGCATGCCTGTGCCTATACACCCTGGCGCTGAGCGCTACTACCGCGAAAAAGGTGTAATTCAGTAACTTGCTAATGAACGGTATATGTTGATTAGCGTGTAAGCAGTGCTTCTGATCATCATCAGGAACACTGCTTTTTTTGATGTGAGTAATGGGCAATATGAGCATGGATCACGATCAATCCGTGGGGGCGCTCCCACGGTCTATCTTTTGGGTGGCGGTGCTATTTTCTGTTTTTCAGATTTACACCGCTGCATTTAGTCCTATTTCCAGCCAAGTGGTACGTGCCATACACGTAGGCTTCGTGCTGTTGATGATCTTCACCTTGATGCCTACGTTTTTTGGCAGAAAAATTCCAGTATTGGGGTGGATTCTGGGCTTAACGGGTTTTGTATTCAGTTTCTATCACTGGGTATTCGAGTCTGATCTGACGGCTAGGGCCGGCGAAATGACCACCGAAGACATGGTGGTAGGTATTGTGATCATTGCATTGGTGTTTGAGGCAACGCGTCGAATGATGGGGATTGCCTTGCCCATCATTTGCGGCTTGTTCTTGTTATACGGTTTGTATGGTGAGTTTTTACCGGGTAGTTTTGCGCACCGTGGTTACGGCTTTGACCAAATTATTAGCACTTTAGGCTTTGGTACGGAAGGTATTTACGGCACACCAACCTATGTGTCTTCTACCTATATCTTCTTATTCATCTTGTTTGGTTCGTTCTTGGAACGTGCAGGGATGATTACGCTGTTTAGTGACCTAGCGATGGGTACTGTAGGGCATACGCGTGGTGGTCCGGCGAAAGTATCCGTAGTGAGCTCTGGCTTGATGGGTACTATTAACGGGTCCGGTGTGGCTAACGTAGTGACCACAGGGCAGTTCACGATTCCGTTGATGAAACGTTTTGGTTATTCCTCGGCGTTTGCGGGCGGTGTGGAAGCCACGTCTAGTATGGGCGGGCAGATCATGCCTCCGGTGATGGGGGCGGTGGCCTTCATTATGGCCGAAACCATTAACGTGCCTTATGTGGATATCGTCAAAGCGGCTATTATTCCAGCCATTTTGTACTTCTTCACCGCATTCTGGACCGTGCACTTAGTGGCCGGTAGGGAAGGGCTATTTGGTCTGCCTAAAGAAGAGTGTCCAAACCCATGGACAGCCATCCGTACCCATTGGTATTTACTGATTCCATTGATTGGATTGGTGTCGCTACTCTTTTCAGGCTATACGCCTTTGTTCTCTGGAACAGTAGGCTTGGGCTTAACGGTAATTCTGATCTTTGGTGCAGCAGCAATTAGTGGGTGCAGCCGTAATACCTTGCGGTATTTGTTCTGGCTACTACTGGGGTTGGCGTGTACCGGTTTTGTGAAGTTTGGCGTAATTACTTTCTTTGTCATCATTGCCTTGTTGGCGGCCTTTTTGCTGATTCAACGTCATAGCAAAGATGTATTACGTGACTCCATAGAATCGTTAGCAGACGGTGCTCGTCATGCATTGCCAGTAGCGATTGCGTGTGCCCTGGTAGGGGTGATTATCGGTATTATCAACCTGACAGGTGTGGCAGCGGAGTTTGGTGGCCAAGTGATTGCGATTGGTAAAGACAACCTGCTATTAGCGTTGTTCTTGACCATGATTACGTGCTTGGTATTGGGTATGGGTATTCCCACCATTCCAAACTACATTATCACTAGCTCGTTGGCAGCACCTATCTTGTTGCAGTTGGGTGTACCGCTGATCGTCTCGCACATGTTTGTGTTCTATTTTGGGATCATGGCTGATTTAACGCCGCCGGTGGCATTGGCTGCTTTTGCGGCCGCACCTATAGCCAAAACTACAGGTTTGAAAATCAGTGTGCAAGCGTTGCGTGTAGCGATTGCGGGCTTTATCGTGCCGTACATGGCCGTGTATAGCCCAGCCTTGATGCTGCAAGATTACACCAGTCCCATCGAGGTGATTTATGTAGTGGCTAAAGCCGTTTTCGCCATCGTGTTATGGGGTGTGGCAACGACGGGCTTCATGAAAACCAAAGTGCAAGTTTGGGAGCGTATCTATGTATTCGTAGCCGCTGCCATGTTGGTATGGGCAGATCCTATTTCTGACCAAATCGGCTGGGGTATGACTGCACTGTTCTTGGTATGGCACTACCTGCGTAGTCGTGGTGTAGAGCACAAGGCAGCCTAATGCCCTTAAGTGCAGTAGTAGGCATTTGTTTGCAATTAGCAGGGGCACCGGAAGCGGTGCCCCGCTACGTGCCTACCCAACGCTTTACGTTGGCGTGGGAGCATTCCATTGAAAAAGTACGCTGGGAAGAAGACTACCTGCTGGTACCGGCGAGTTCTGCTGAAGATAGTGCTGATATCACGTTAGTAGAAGCTAGAGTCAAAGGTTCAGCGGCAGGCATGGAGCCGCCTGAAGATGCGTATTTGAAAGATGGGTGGTATCACTACACGCCCGCCTCATTACTCGTGCAGGAGTTACGGCTGACGCGTTCGGGCTATACCGCTGACTACGATCTGTGCATAGATCAACAGTGCCAACGTTTAGAACATTACTTGGAAACAGATGGCGGCATCACGCTGCTACGGGCGTGTATGCCCCCTGCTACTGCAGACCGCGTTCCTTCGCAATAAGCTGGCGTTCTAAACGGGTGGTGTAGGTTTGCACTAGGTTTTCAGCAGCGCCTTGTAAATTCACAAAAGCAGCGCCTATATGGCGTATAGGTGTGCCGCTAGGCAGCAGCAGTTCGCGTTCACGTGTGACCTGCAAGGTAGCTGTGATGGTGCCTACATCGGGTAGATGCAGCGTACAGTCATGCAGCATCATGCCTACGCGGAAGTTAATGCGTCGGTTTTTGTCCAGTAAGGCCACGCCGCCCACGCTGATATCGTACAAATCGAATACCACGGGTGGTTGAGTAAGCATCAGCGCGCAGGTGGCTGGGTTAGTCACTGGTACAGGCACACGGAAGAATTCACGGCGTTGAATACGGCGCATGAACTCAGGTAGTGCCAAGCACAACGCTGGTTTCCCCTCAAAGTAGGTGGAGGTGATTTGATCCGTGGAAAACTGTACTTTGACGTGATCAATGCTGGTTTCAAAGTCTGCCGTACCGGCATCTAGAAACTGCTGGTTGATAGCGTCATGTGAGGCGCAGTCCACAATTAAGTGTTCGGCATCCAGATCAATATCCAGCATGGTAGTCACCACAGAGATCTGGGGATGCGGCCCCTGCATTTGAATGAGCAAACCATCATCTAGCATGCGTCGTAGCAGGCGCAACATTTCATAACGGGAGCCGATACGGTGTGGATCGTGCTCAGTAGCAGGGGAAGTAGACATAGCTGGTTAGTATTCAGCAAAAAGTAAATAAAAGAGCTAAGTGGGGGAGCTTAACACTAACCAGGGTGCTTTAAGGCTTGAACAAGCCGCTACTTGCAGGGTAATAGCCTAGTTTAGGTGCTGACGAGCGCAACGTGCGGCAGCTAAATCCCATGCAGCACAACCTATGCTTTTATAAAACAAAGGGCGTGAGTGGCGTGGGGTCTGTTGTTGAGCAAGAGCGATAGGCTGTACTTGCTCCCAATCTACTTGTGCTTGTATCAAGTCACCAGCTTCATGCGGGCCAGAAATTTTGTCGTCTATATAGTGCAAACTGGCACGCACTGTATCGGCGGCGAACTCGGCCATATCGTGGCGATAAGCGCCCATGCCTATTAATAAGCGATCGGCCCTGGCAGGGTGGTCGTACACCGGGGTTGAGCTGCTGGTGGTGCCAATAACCACATCGGCATCATCGGGTACATGGCTAGCAACATGCAGGGGAATATGCGGTAGAGCTTGCTCCAGTGCGCGTGCTTTTTGAGTGTTGCGAGCAACGATGCTGATACGACAGTGTGGATAGAGTGCATGCAGGGCTTGAGCATGGCCTTGTGCTTGCACGCCTGCACCTAAAATGGCGACGTGACGGCATTGGTTTTGCCACAGTAGTCGTATCCCCAACATGGATACTGCAGCAGTACGTCTAGCCGTAACAGTTGGGCCATCCAGGACAAACAATGGCAGGCCATTCACGCCATCGTATGCACAGACCAGCCCTTGAATGACGGCCAAGTTGATGTCCGTGTTTTGGGGCATGATATTGACCAGTTTATGTATGCCTATGTCGTGTGCAGTTGCTGGCATGGACAGTAAGGTGGCCCCATTGGGGTAGTCCACGCTTTGACGGGTGGGGGCATGAATACGGCCCAGGTGATAGTCCTGAGCAGCGTGTGCCAGAGCATCAGTCAGTGCAGGGTAGGGCAATGCGGCGGCAGTGGCCTCTGCATCCAGAACAGCAATAGGGTGATGCATAGTCTCCTCCATGTAGGGGGTGGGGATTGTCTCGTAGACAAAGGTTATATTTCTGCTTTGGTGCGGATCCACATCACCTCTGCATAA
>SRSN01000318.1 GCA_004791645.1 Alcaligenaceae bacterium 429 | reverse complement strand
CCTTGCCGGCTTCTTCATCAACAGCCCGTATGTAATCCGCCGTAAAAGTGTCTGCCTCCACACCTTTAGGTAACGCCCCCCTATAGTGGCCTGGGATCACCACATCCGGCGCTAACGCTTTGATGTTCTCCAATGTTGCCAACCAATCTGCATGTGATTGAGCCGTTTGGGTATCAGCCATCCACACATGCTCGCCAGACATCACTGGAATCCCACCTACCACGGTTTTAATAGAAGGTATCCACACCACCGTGCGATCAGGTGTAGGACCATCTAACCCCACCACGGTGAGCTCTTGCCCCTCTAACAGCAACGTATCACCCTCTAAAGGTTGGGGCACAATCAACTGACTGGGCGCTCCATCCCCCATTTTCGGCCCCCAAAACGCTAGCTTGTCATCTTTGGTGGCTTCAATGTGAGCGATAGTGGCTGGTGTGGCGACGATGCGTGCATCCGGAAAAGCCGCATGTAAGGTTGCCAGCCCAAAGTAATAATCAGGATCACCATGACTAATATAGATAGTGCTCAAGCGCTTTCCAGTCGCTTTAATCTTTTCGACTAACTGCTTCGCTTCGGTAGCTGAAAACTGCGCATCAATCAGAATGGCTTCATCTTTACCTTGTACCAACACTGACGACACTGCAAAGATAGCCTCATCGCCCCAATTAAAAGGCTCAATGCTTAAAGTAGCGTGCTGTGCAGGGTTGGCTGATACAGCAGAGGCCAGCGTAGGCTCAGCCGCTACTGTTGCGGTCGATACCCCTGCGAGCACAGCGGCCACCGCCACGGCTGCTGTAGAAAATGCATAACGCCATGTAGTCATCATTACTCCCTAATTAATACCCTACTGTGAAACGTTGTCGTGAATGCGCTGGGCGCTCCACTTCATCGACCAATGCCATCGCATAGTCCTCAAAGGAAATACGGCTACCCTCGTCACTATGCAGCAACTGGTCGCCACCAATTCTAAATACCCCTGTGCGCTCACCTGGTACAAACTCAGCTGAAGGCGATAAAAAACTCCAGTCCAAAGCTTGCTCTCTACGTAACAAATCCAAAAACTCAGCGCCTTTAATCGCCTCAGCCTTATATTCCTCAGGAAATGCGGGAAGGTCCACCAAACGCTGACCCGAAGCCACCTCTAAACTGCCCGCGCCACCTACCACCAAATAGCGTGGCACACCGGCAGCCTGTACTGCAGCAATCAAGGTATGGGTATCGCTGTCTAGAAACTT
This sequence comes from Alcaligenaceae bacterium 429, assembly GCA_004791645.1. Lineage (GTDB taxonomy): Bacteria > Pseudomonadota > Gammaproteobacteria > Burkholderiales > Burkholderiaceae_B > Paenalcaligenes. The sequence goes on along the minus strand of SRSN01000318.1, from coordinate 836 downwards.
AATTGCACTGATCACTACATCATGCCCCGTCAACAACTGTGTTAACGCCTCTATATCCTTCACATCCCCCGCTTTCGCTGTCACCCCAGACAACGCCGGTACACGCTCAGGACGACGGGCAATCGCAGTCACGGTGTGACCTCGATTTACTAGCTCTTGCAAAATGCGTGAGCCCACCTGTCCTGTTGCACCCAATAATGCAATATGTGCCATATTCCTCTCCTTTAATCCAAAATGAGCACTAGGTCACTAAAAGTGACCTATAACACTAAGAATGCTACACTCCCCCCCGATCAGGAACAAGAAGTCACACCAACGTGCCTCAGTCACCTCAACGTGACCCTCCTGTTAGCAAGAGCACATACCATGTCTGAAAAAAGCGAACAGCATATTGAATTTGACCAGCCCTGCCCCATTCGTGATGTGTTAGATCGCATCGGCGACCAATGGAGTTTGCTGATTCTCGAGGCCTTAAAAAACCGCATATTGCGGTTTAACGAACTTCACCGTGAAATAGGTGATATTTCCAGACAAGTGCTATCGCGGACACTAAAACGCTTAGAAAGTGATGGCTACATCAGCCGCACACAATATCCAGAAGTACCACCACGGGTGGAGTACGCGCTAACGGATTTGGGGAGTTCGTTTTTGGTGCCTATGCAGCAATTAGTGCAGTGGGCAGATAAGAATCATGAGGCGATTTATCTGGCGAGAAAGCGGGCTGTAGAGGTGTAAGTGTGCTGTTTCAAGCAGGGGTGAAGAATGTAGCACCGACGCACTCACCACTGGCTGCAGTAGCTAGCACTGCGAAAAATATTTTTTAATTTGTATACCAA
>SRSN01000317.1 GCA_004791645.1 Alcaligenaceae bacterium 429 | reverse complement strand
TTCCGAACAGGACCGTGAAACGCCTTCGCGCCGATGATAGTGCATATTCGTGTGTGAAAGTAGGTCATCGTCAGGCTCTTACACCAAAAGCCCCGCATCCAACCGATGCGGGGCTTTTTTACGTCTGTATAAAACGCAACCCCTCTGCCGAAAACCGATAAAAGCAGAGCAAGAGTCAGCGCTCTGCTAATTACTACCCTCTATTGCTACGCTGCCTGCTGAGCCAGCTTCTCTTTAGCATAGGCCACCTGCATATTATTGGGTAAGACTAATCCATTTTTAATCGCAATGACTTCAGCCATGAGGCTGATGGCGATCTCTGCTGGGGTTTTACTGCCTATATAGATACCTATGGGGCCGCGTAGCTTATTGAGTTGTTCGGCGGTCAGGTCAAAATGCTGCATGAGCCTCTCGCGACGATCTTGATTATTGCGGCGTGAACCTATAGCTCCTACATAGAAGGCTTTAGTATGCAGGGCCTCCATTAGAGCTAAGTCATCTAGTTTAGGGTCGTGTGTCAGCGCTATGATGCAGCTACGGCTGTCAGCATTGAATGCCGTGACTACATCATCTGGCATGTCCGATACTATAGCTACGCCTTCTATAGAGATGCTATTGCGATACTCTATACGTGGGTCGCAAATGGTGACTCTAAAGCCACTGAATAAAGCCATGGTGGCTACATACTCTGTGAGTTGGCCAGCACCAATAAGTAGCATTCTATATTCAGGGCCAAAAGAGGTGCTTAGGCTGTTTTTGTCGATGCTCAGTGGCAATGGACTTGCTATGGATTGTTGTGCTACAGAACCATCTTTTAGACTGACCGAACGTTGTATAAGTTGGCCTTGTTCTAATGCCGCTACCAATTGCTGTAATGCTGCTGCATCTGGGTTGAACTCCAACAGAATTTCTAGTGTTCCGCCACAAGGTAGCCCAAATCTGAATGCTTCTTCAGCACTTAATCCATAGGTGACAAGTTTGGGTATAGCGGCTTCTTCATGTAAGGCCGCTTTTTCATTTCCTACAGTGTACTGTCGGATAAGGTCGTCTTCTATGCACCCTCCGGATACTGAACCTACTACCGCGCCATCTTCACACAAGGCCATGATAGAACCTAGAGGTCTAGGTGAGGATCCCCAGGTGCGTGTAACGGTAGCTAAGATGGCTTTTTTACCTTCATTACGCCAAACACTGAGTTTGCGTAGAACTAGAACATCCAAATTTTCCATAAAACTCTCGTCTCACTGAGGCGTAGTTCGCGCTCATTTATCATTTTTATAAATAACTGATGACAGCATTAGGGCAGCGCTGTGCACGCCCCTGTATCGCTTTGGGTATTGATGTGAATGATTATGCCTGCATAGCAGTGGGCAAGACGAGCTAAAGATGAATAATCAGACTCAAAGGTAATTGGGCCGACTGCTAGGTAAAAGGGATAGGGTCTCTCATTCCTATACTGTTTCCAGATGTTTGCACTCTTATTTAACTCATCAAAATAAAGCACATAGTGAGTAGAGCTAAGAGCAATACAGAGCCAGACAACAACGAAAACTACTACAGCATGTTGAGTTGGTTCTGAGCAGGGTATTTTCGGAGACAGTGCATGAGCACAGTGGAAAGTATGCCAACAAACCCTACAAGCGGGTTTGTCGGGCAGAGAGTTGAGCGCTTTGAAAGCATTCCTTTGTTACAAGGCAGAGGGCGTTTTGGCGATGATCTAGCGATCAAGCCAGGCACCTTGCATGCAGCCGTCTATCGCTCAAGCTATGCGCATGCACGAATTGTATCTATTGATGTGTCGCGTGCAGAAAAAATGCTGGGTGTACGTGGGGTACTGACTTCAGAAGATGTGCGTTCATGGTCAAAGCCGTTTATTAACGGTGTGAAAGTGCCTATGGAAATGTGGGCATTGGCCATGGATAAGGTGCGCTATGTGGGTGAGCCAATTGCTGTGGTGATTGCCGAAGACCGGTATTTGGCAGAAGACGCCTTGGACGGCATAGCCATAGAGTTTGAGTCGTTGCCCGCGGTAAGTAGCATTGATACAGCTATCTTCACAGAGGCTACTATTTTGCACGAG
>SRSN01000316.1 GCA_004791645.1 Alcaligenaceae bacterium 429 | reverse complement strand
GTAATAAATAGTTTAGTTCTAACCTATTAGTGTATTCACGTAGTATATACAGGGCAGCTTGTGGCATTGCCTACCACTGGTTTTCCCTAGCGAAGTTTGCTGTGTTTTTTAGATAGTGCTGCAGTTTTTTGATAGCGAGTTATAGGCCTGGTTCTTAGAATTTCAGGCAGAAATAAAGCAAATCGCTAACAGGAGACAAGCATGAGTCAGAATAGTTTGCTGCAAAGTAAGCATTTTTTATTGGGTACCTTTGCCAGTAATTGTGGTGGTGGCATGACCGTATCGAAGTTGCCTGATCGCTGGCAGGCTACATGGGAAAACAACCTCAAGCTGGCGCAGTTGCTAGACGATGCAGGCATTGATTTCATGTTGCCTATTGCTCGTTGGGTGGGCTACCGAGGTGAAACCGATTTCCACGGTTATGTATTGGAAACCGTGACGTGGGCAACGGCATTACTGGCTCATACCAAGAACATCAATATCTTTGCGACGGTACATACCGTTGCGAATCATCCCGTCGTGTTAGCCAAACAAATTGCCACCATGGCGCAAATGAGTGGTAACCGAGTGGGCTTGAATATTGTGGCGGGCTGGAACAAGCCTGAATACGATGCTTTAGGTTTGGATTTACCTAACGATCACGAAACCCGCTATGGCTATGCCCAAGAGTGGTTTGATGTGGTGCGTAAGCTGTGGGATCACGAAGGTAGGTTTAACTGGGAAGGTAAATACTTCAACTTGCATCAGGTACATGGTGATCCACATCCCGATTGCCATCCTCCTATTTTTAACGCGGCCGGTTCAGGGCAGGGGCGTGATTTTGCCAGCCAAAATGCGGACTTCTTATTTACGCCAGCGATGGAGCTAGAGCGTTCACGCAAAGAAGTGGCCGAGCTGACACAAAAAGCAGCCGACAAAGGGCGTACCGTAGGAGTGATGACGTTTTCGCATGTGATCTGTAGACCTACGCAAGCCGAGGCCGATGCCGAATGGCAGCGCATGCTAGATAACGCCGATGAAGGTGCCGTAGATAACTTGGTGAATCTACAGTTTGCGCATGCACATTCTTTCCCGCACGAGCTACTGGCACAAATACGTGAGCGCATGGCAGTAGGGCATGGCGGTTTCCCCTTGGTGGGTACGCCAGAACGCGTGGCTGATTTGATCTGTGCATTGCATGACGCCGGTTTTAGAGGCACGACTCTATCGTTCTTTGATTATGCCAAAGAGTTCCCGTACTTTCGTGATGAGGTATTGCCGTTGTTGAGTGCCAGAGGCATTCGCCCGTAATTGGAGCTAGGCATGACGACTATAGAGAGAACCGAGGCTAGCAGTCGCTATAAGCAAGGTATGCGTCATTTGGCGGGTGCCATCAGTGTGATCACAGCGGATTTCCAAGGACAGCGTTCAGGGCTGACGGTAACGTCGGTCAGTTCAGTGTCGGTGGACCCTCCGGAATTATTGGTGTGTATCAATGTGGAAGCGTCGGCGTGGCCTTTAATCGAAAAAAGCGGCCGATTTGGGGTCAATGTGTTGCATGCTGAGCAGGAAGCCTTAGCCTTGCGGTTTGCAGGGGCAGGCGGCGTTAAAGGGGAGCAGCGTTATGAAACCGCCCCATGGAGTCAACACCAGGGCGTATGGTTGCTTGATGAAGCGGCAGTAGCTTTTGCCTGCGAAGTAGAGGAAATTGTGATGTGTCACAGCCATGCCGTGGTGGTGGCTCGTGTGTTGCAGATACAAGCAACGCAGGGAGCGGCTCCAGCTCCTTTACTGTATTGGCAAGGCCAGTTTGGCACCCTGCAAACGAGGATCGCGTAAAACGCTATTCCAGAAACTGTAACGGCTGCGAGTTGCTGTTGTTGTCACGCAGGCGTTGCGGTTTTTTTTGCAGTATCAGTAATCAGAAATGGTTAGTGGTACTGCTTTTTTTTGCCTAAAAAATCTGTGATTATTATAGCCACGTAGATTGCTGCAAATCGTGGCAAGGCTTATGTTTGGCGGGTCTGCGTTGAATGGTGTATACGCATGCGAGTGAGCAAGTTGGGCCGGTAAATAAAGTATTAGGGCTTTCACCAATTACGCATATTTAGTTTAGAAA
>SRSN01000315.1 GCA_004791645.1 Alcaligenaceae bacterium 429 | reverse complement strand
CATGCTTAGAACCTCCGTTCTCTTTGCTGCTGTATTAACTGCTTTCTCAACCAACCTTGCCGCACAAGAAGTTCTTAACGTTGGCGCCTACGGTGGCTCCACGGAAACATTGTTCAAAGAAAAAATCATTCCAAACTTTGAAAAAGAACATAACGTGAAGGTCATGTACGTCGCGGGCAACTCCACCGACACATTGGCCAAATTGGTTGCACAAAAAAACCGTCCTGAGTTTGACGTAGCCCTATTGGATGATGGCCCATTGGCCCAAGCAAATCAGTTTGGTCTCTGTAGCAGCATCGAACCTTCCCCGGTGTACGACGACCTGTACCCACTAGCCAAAATTTCTGATACCAGCATGGCTATTGGTGTAGTCGCGACCGGTTTGTTCTACAACACCGACGCCTTTGCCAAAGCAGGTTTGCCTGCTCCTACTTCGTGGGAAGATCTGACCAAAACAGAGTTCAAAGACAAAGTGGTGATCCCGCCTATTTCTAACGGCTACGGTCTGCAAACACTGATCAAATTCGCCAAACTGCGTGGCGGTGGCGAAAGCAATATAGACCCAGGCTTTGAGGCCATGATCGACCAAGTTGGCCCGAACGTGCTGGCATGGGAACCCTCACCAGGCAAAATGACTGAACTGTTCCAGAACGGCGATGCCATCTTGGGCGTATGGGGTAGTGGCCGTGTAGAAGCGCTGAAAGAGACAGGCTTTCCGGTCGAGTTCGTTTACCCACAAGAAGGCACGATGGTATTGCTGACAGGTGTGTGCCCTGTAGCGGGTCGCGCTGAAAACAACCCTGTCGCACAAGCCTTTATTCAATACCTGGTCAGCCCAGAAGTCCAAGCCTTACTGGCTGACGGCCAAGCATGGGGTCCCGTGAACAGCAAAACTGAACTGACACCAGAAGTGGCCGCCAAAGTGCCTTACGGTGAGGACCAGATTGCTGCTCTGGAAACCGTAGATTGGACCATCATCAACAAAGAACGCGCCCAGTGGACTAACCGCTGGAACCGTACAGTAGAGCGTTAATTTTGAGTTTCGTGCCGGCTTGACTCCCAAGTCGGCACTTTTGTCTTCTCTTTGCACAGTTCCGGTACACCATGAGCTTCATCAAGATCCAAAACCTTAGAAAGACCTTTGGCGATTTTCAGGCCGTAAAAGATTTAAGCCTGAGCATTGAAAAAGGTGAATTCATTTCTTTGCTTGGCCCCTCTGGCTGCGGCAAGACCACGACCCTACAAATGATCGCTGGCTTTCTCTCCCCTACCTCAGGCAGTGTCAGCGTCAACGGCAAAGACATCACTGGTATGCGTCCAGAAGCTCGCGGCATGGGGATTGTGTTTCAAAGCTACGCCCTCTTCCCCCACATGACCGTGGCCGAGAACGTGGGCTTTGGTTTAGAGATGCGCGGCGTGCCAAAGTCTGAACGCCAAGCACGCATTGAAGAAACCTTATCGCTGGTGCGACTGGATGGTTTAGGTAAACGCTACCCAGCCGAAATGTCGGGAGGTCAGCGCCAACGTGTCGCTATTGCACGTGCCTTGGCTATCAAACCTGAAGTACTGCTATTGGACGAACCCATGTCCAACTTGGACGCCAAGCTGCGTGAAGAAATGCACGTAGAACTGCGCATGATCCAGCGTCGCTTAGGCATTACCACCATCTTGGTTACGCACGATCAAGTAGAAGCCATGACCATGAGCGATCGCATCGCCGTCATGCATGGTGGCCGTATTGTGCAGTTGGCTACCCCCTATGAAGCCTATGAACACCCCGTATCACGCTTTGCTTCTGGATTTTTGGGTAAAACAAATTCGTTTGATGGCCTCATCGTTAAGCAAGATGACACCCATCACCATGTACAAATTCACCCTGACTACACCGTAGCTATTGCCCGTACCCACGACTTCACCTGTAAAAAAGTGCAGGTCAACATTCGCCCTGAAAAAATTCGTCTGGATAGCGCAGTAGGGCAAGGCCTCACTGGCACAGTCACCACACGTTTGTTCTTGGGTGCCAACTGGATGCTAGATGTAGACACCACGCTGGGCACGCTACGCGTCAGTGTTCCTAACAAAAATGCCTACGCCCCCGAAGAAGGCACGAAAGTGTCGGTATTGTGGGAAGAGAGCGACCTGCGT
>SRSN01000314.1 GCA_004791645.1 Alcaligenaceae bacterium 429 | reverse complement strand
ATACAGCCTCTAAGTTAAAAATTGCTGTCCATTTTATAATTAAACCCTTCAACCATTCATTTCCGGCTTTCATCAGGATTTATCGTGGAATTCTTATACAGTCAAAACAATCTGCTAATTTTAGTCGTTGCCGTGCTCTCCGGCATCATGCTTCTATTACCAGCCTTCACTAAAAACCGTAATGGCCGCCCTATTGGTCCCTCTGAAGCCGTTGCTCAAATGAACCAGCACGATGCAGTGATCATCGACATCCGCTCAGCTGACCAGTTCAAAGCCGCTCATATTGCGCAAGCACAAAACGTTCAGATGGCTGATTTGGAAAGCCGTAGCAATCACTTTGCTAAAGATAAGCCTATTGTAGTGGTATGCGAGCAAGGCCGCACCTCTTCTAAGGCTGTTGCAACTTTGCGTAAACTGGGTTTTGATAAGGTATTTAGCTTGGATAAAGGCCTACAAGGCTGGATTGAAGCTGGCTTGCCTGTGCGCAAGTCCTAACACTTTTTTACGCTTGTTGACACTATCATGGCAAAAGTTCTTATGTATAGCACCGCCGTCTGCCCTTACTGCGTACGGGCTGAGATGCTGCTTAAACAGCGCGGTGTCGAACACATTGAAAAAATCCTGATCGATCGTGACCCCGAGCAACGCTCCATCATGATGGAGCGCACCGGGCGTCGTACCGTTCCCCAAATTTACATTAACGATACCCATGTGGGTGGCTATGATGATTTAGCTGCCTTAGACCGAGCAGGCGAACTGGTGCCGCTGCTGGAATCCTAATTACTCAACGGTATCTGTAACTTTCACTTTTTCTGGAACCCTCATGTCCGAACAGAACACACCCGAAAACAATGCTGCAGCCGCCAACGAACAAGCTGCACAACCTAGCTTCAGCCTGCAACGCACTTACGTGAAAGACCTTTCACTGGAAATGCCAAATGCACCGCAAATCTTCTTGGAACAAGAAGCGCCTAACGTGGAAGTTGAGCTGAAAGTTGGTGCTCAGCGTTTGGCTGAAAGCATTTTCGAAACCTCTGTCACGGCTACGGTTACCACCCGTATTCAGGGCAAAGTGCTGTACCTGATCGAAGCAACACAATCCGGTATTTTTGAAGCAGCAAACATTCCAGCTGAACAGTTGGACCCACTGCTGGGCATCGTATGTCCAACTATGTTGTACCCATACCTACGCGCTACCGTCGCTGATGCGATCACTCGCACCACGCTGCCAGCACTGCACCTGACTGAAGTGAACTTCCAGCAGATGTACGAGCAACGCGTAGCCGAAGCTCAACAGCAAGCTGCTTCCGAAGCACAAAACCAACCTATCCAGTAACTCGGATGCACAGTTCTGCGCCTCCACGTGTCAGCGTACTAGGAGCCGGTAGCTACGGCACGGCATTAGCCGTGCTGTGTCACGCTAACGCTCCAACTATGCTGTGGGCACGCGACCCAGTTAGTGTGGCTGAAATCAATCAGCAGCATAGTCTTCAACGCTATCTGCCTGATATACAGCTACCAGAGGGTTTGTCTGCCACTGCATCGCTGGAAACAGCCATGCAACACGCCCTAGGAAACGATGAAAGCCCTGCTTTCATTATTTTGGGTGTGCCGGTAGCAGGTTTGGCGCAGCTCTGTACTCTACTCTCTGATTTTTTACCAAGCACACGCAAACACCCTGTGCATTTGGTACATATTTGCAAAGGCTTTGATGCACAAAGTGGCGATCTGCCACACGTCATTGCTGAGCTACACACCCCTCACCACGACTGGCTACACCACGGTGTGCTGTCAGGCCCTTCTTTTGCGATTGAAGTCGCCCAAGGCCTGCCTGTAGCATTGACCATTGCCAGCAACAACACTGATCTCATGCACTGCGCAGTCAGCTTGTTACACGGTACGCAAGCGCGTATTTACAGCAGTCACGATGTCATTGGTGTAGAAGTGGGTGGTGCACTCAAGAATATTATTGCCATTGCCTGTGGTATAGGCGATGGTTTGGGCCAAGGCGCCAATGCTAGAGCGGCCTTGATCACCCGAGGCCTAGCCGAAATTCAACGCTTGGGCGTAGGGCTGGGTGGCCTACCTGAAACTTTCCAGGGCTTAACTGGGCTAGGCGACCTCGTGCTGTCTTCCACCAGCGATCTGTCTAGAAAC
>SRSN01000313.1 GCA_004791645.1 Alcaligenaceae bacterium 429 | reverse complement strand
CGACAGAAGAAAATGTCTTTTTACACCCAAAGTTTGGGTGAGGAAGCCATTGGCGTAGCCCAGTCTATGGTGCTGGCCAAAGGGGATATGTGTTTCCCCTCGTACCGACAGCAAAACCTGCTGATCACGCAAGGCGTGTCGTTGGTAGACATGATGTGCCAGCTGTTTTCCAACGAGAAAGACCGTTTGAAAGGGCGCCAGTTGCCGGTGTTGTACTCGGTGCGTGATGCGGGCTTTTTCTCGCTATCAGGAAACTTGGCCACACAGATGATTCAAGCAGTGGGCTGGGCCATGGCTTCTGCCATTAAGAACGACACCAGTATTGCCTCTGCATGGATTGGTGACGGTGCTACAGCTGCATCTGATTTCCAGACGGCTTTGACGTTTGCGCACGTTTATCAAGCGCCGGTGCTGTTAAATGTCGTGAATAATCAATGGGCTATTTCCTCGTTTCAAGGCATTGCGGGCGGTGAAAATAATACCTTCGCAGCGCGTGGCGTAGGCAGTGGCATTGTGTCCATACGAGCGGATGGTAACGACTTTATCGCGGCATACGAGGTGGCTAAATGGGCAGCAGAACGTGCTCGTGCCAACTTGGGCCCCACCTTAATTGAATGGGTCACCTACCGTGCGGGCCCACACTCCACATCAGACGACCCTAGCAAATACCGGCCTGCCGATGATTGGTCACATTTCCCCTTAGGGGATCCTATTGCTCGCTTAAAACAGCACATGATCAAGCGAGGTATCTGGTCTGATGCCGAGCATGAAGCGGCTGAAAAAGCGGCATTGGAAGAGGTCATGGCTGCCCAGAAAGAAGCAGAAGCTTTTGGGACCATGGCTAACGAACAAGCCATTAGCGCAGCCAGCATGTTTGAGGATGTGTACGAACATGCACCGTGGCATTTGCAGCATCAGCGTCAACAGGCGGGGGTGTAATCATGGAACAGCACAAACAAGAACATGATCTGGTGGATATGACCATGATCCAAGCGTTGCGCTCAGCCATGGACGTCATGCTAGAGCGCGACAATAACGTGGTGGTTTTTGGGCAGGACGTGGGCTATTTCGGTGGCGTATTTCGCTGTACTGAAGGCTTGCAGGCTAAATATGGTAAAAACCGCGTGTTTGATGCCCCTATCTCTGAAAGCGGCATTGTAGGAGCGGCAGTAGGGATGGGGGCTTATGGTTTGCGCCCCGTGGTAGAAATTCAGTTTGCTGACTATTTTTACCCGGCTACCGATCAAATCGTGTCGGAAGCGGCACGCTTGCGCTATAGATCGGCGGGCGAGTTTACAGCACCCTTAACCATACGCATGCCGTGCGGGGGCGGGATTTTTGGTGGCCAAACGCACAGCCAAAGCCCAGAGGCTTTCTTTACCCATGTAAGCGGTATACGTACGGTAATGCCAAGCAACCCTTACGATGCCAAGGGGTTGTTGATTGCATCCATCGAAAATAACGACCCTATTATTTTCTTGGAGCCCAAACGTTTGTATAACGGTCCTTTTGATGGTCATCACGATAGACCCATCGTGCCGTGGTCCAAGCATGAAAAAGGCAAAGTGCCAGCGGGTTATTACAGTATTCCTTTGGATAAAGCCGCCATTGTGCGGCCCGGTGAGGCTTTGACGGTTTTAACCTACGGCACGATGGTGCATGTGGCTTTAGAGGCGGCGAACGCGGCAGGTATTGATGCTGAAATCCTCGATTTACGCACTTTGTGGCCAGTCGATTTAGATGCCATTACCGAGTCGGTACGTAAAACCGGTCGATGTGTGATTGTGCACGAGGCTACGCAAACCAGCGGGTTTGGGGCTGAGTTGGCAACCTTGGTGCAAGAGCATTGTTTCTATCATCTGGAAGCGCCCATAGAGCGCGTGGCGGGGTGGGATGTACCTTACCCGCACTTGCACGAGTGGCATTATTTCCCTAGCCCTCAACGTGTACACGACGCTTACAAACGCGTATTGGGTAGTTTGCCTACCGCCAGACAATGCCACACAGGAGGTCAATAATGGGTATACATGTCATTAAAATGCCAGACATAGGCGAGGGCATTGCAGAAGTTGAGTTGGTGGGTTGGCATGTCAAAGCGGGTGATACAGTGGTTGAAGACCAAATCCTGGCTGATGTGATGACCGATAAAGCCACAGTAGAAGTA
>SRSN01000312.1 GCA_004791645.1 Alcaligenaceae bacterium 429 | reverse complement strand
GCCAATGAACTGCCTATTCCGGCAGACGGGCGCTGGAACGATGCATTGCGTGATGGCATGGTAGAACGCGTCAGACAACGTTTAGAAACTGTGATGCCCGGTTTTAGTCAGCATATTATCGGTAGCAAAGCCTATAGCCCGGTTGATTTAGAAGCGTGGAATATGAACTTGGTAGGTGGCGATCCGTATTCAGGCGTGTGCTCGCCAGATCAGTTTTTCTTTATGCGCCCCTTTGCGGGTAACGCCAAGACACGTACTGGCCGCACCCCTATTCCTAATCTGTTTCAGATTGGAGCCTCGGTGCATCCTGGCCCTGGGTTAGGTGGTCAATCTGGCTACTTAGCCGCACAGCGTATCTGTAAAAAGTAGTGATGCGCCTAGACAGGGTTCTGCCGCAACCGCTGCAGACTCTGGCTAGGCGTTTCGCCAAATCTGTCTTTGTACGCCGCGCTAAAACGCCCTAAGTGGGCAAAGCCCCAGCGCATCGCAATATCTGCCACCGAGCATTCCAGCGAATCACCATGCGTGAGTAAATCGGCACGTACGCGCTCTAAGCGTAGTTGTCGCAGATACTGCATGGGACTGACGCCACAATGCTCTTTAAATGCCACCTGTAACGTACGTACACTCACCTGTGCCTGAGCCGCCAACAGCGCTAAGTTGATGGGCTGATCTATATGCTCGTGCAGGTAATTTTCTACTTGTTTAATGTGCCTAGGCAAAATACTGCTGCGTAAGCGATTTAGCCCTGATTGCATTACAGGGGGATGCTCGCCCAACAAGGTGGTCACCACCAGTTGCTCTATCTGCCTAACCAATAAAGGGGATCGCTGCATGGAGAGCGAATTGCGGGCGCAGTCTACTAAGTAGCGCAACATCAACTGCCAACTAACCGAACGATGGCATTCGAACTTGGCCGGAAAATGCACGCCGTTCACCATAGAGTCCATGCCCATGTCTTGAGCCGTTTGCTCTAACAACAAGCGGTCTACCTTGATCATGATCTGCTCGTTGCTGGCTTGCCAACTCATGTCTATTTCGGCGTTTGGGCTTAATACCGATGCCACACCCGGCATGGACTCTACTTCTTCTGCTCCGCAGCGTACCGTTGCCTGACCATATTGCGGAATCTGTATGAGGTAATAGTCCACCAAGTCGTCTGGCTGTATGCGCACATGCGCCCCATAGCCCAGACGTATTACATCCACCTGACCAAAGTTGGCGTGACGTATACAGGACTGCAAGGAACTTGCCTTTAAGAGGCTAAGTTTATGTGGCGTCAACATACTACTGATCATTGTTTTCACCTGATCAGCATCCGTAGACATAACGTTTTCCCAAGAAACAGAATCATTGCTCATGGCAGATACTCGGAAAACAAGTTAACAAAAACCCGAAACGATCAACAGAATGCGTTTTTTTCTAGGTTGGCAGCCAATATAGTTTAGTTATAAAGTATATTGAACCCTATACGTATATTCCCCAACAACTATCTATCCGTTAGTGCTTAGGAGACAAGATTGACCATGCAGCACGATTACCATACCTACGAACCCAGCCAAGGCCACGGTTTACGCTACGACCCTATCAGCGCCATTGTGGGCCCACGTGTGATTGGCTGGATTGGTACACAGAATGCCCAAGGCGAAACCAACTTAGCCCCTTACAGCTTCTGTAATATTTTTAATTACCGCCCGCCCATCATTGCGTTTTCTAGTGTGGGCTACAAAGATAGCGTGCGTAATGCCATTGAAACCGGCGTATTTACGTGGAATTTAGCCACTCGTCCGCTTGCTGTACCCATGAACCTCAGCAGCCTAGAGCAGCCCGTAAACGAGTTCGAACTCAGCAAGCTCACGCCTGTGCCGGGCCAGATGATTGCCGCGCCTCGCGTAGGCGAAAGCCCAGTCTCGTTAGAGTGCCGTGTCACACAGCACTTCCCCCTACAAAAACTGGACGGGCAAAGCGATACCTGGATGGTCTTAGGCGAAGTGATGGCCGTACATATCTCGCCCACCCTCATTAAAGACGGTGTGTATCACACCGCTGCGGCACAACCTATCTTGCGGGGTGGTGGCCCTGGTGACTTCTTTGAAGTCTCTGACGACACGCTATTTGATATGCGTAGACCCACCTAATTTCACCCTGTTTCCGTTTACTCCCAAGGCACTAGCGCAAACCCCTAGGTGCCTTTTTTTTATTTCATCATTAATATAT
>SRSN01000311.1 GCA_004791645.1 Alcaligenaceae bacterium 429 | reverse complement strand
GTCTACGCTCACCATTGATATCCAAGCTGATAGCCCCTTTGGTCAGAACGCCAAGTGCGGCACGTGGATGCAAAGGCCCCATAGGAGCCGAAGCATCAAATGCTTTACCCACTTCCCAAGGTCTACCTTGTTTTTTCAACTGCGTCTGCACATCGCGTTGCGTCATGTCCAAACCAATGGCATAACCCCAAATGCTCTGTTCAGCTTGCTCTAGGCTAAGGTTCTTGCCACCAGAGCCCAATGCCACCACAAGCTCTACTTCGTGGTGTACATCTTGGCTTTGTACCGGATAAGGCCATACAGGTGCTGAATCAGTACCCATGGCCCATACGGCACCCGCTGGCTTGGCAAAGAAGAATGGGTCTTCGCGACCGCTATGACCCATTTCCTGAGCGTGCTCAGCGTAGTTCCGGCCTACACAAAAAATACGGTTCACCGGAAAACGCTGCTCACTGCCTGTCACCTCTAGCCCAACAACGTCCTGTGGTTGGATTGCCCAAGTCATTTTATTTTTGTCCTTCTTGGAAGCGAGCAATGCTGTTGGAGATTTCGCGTTTTGCGGACTCAACACCTTCCCAACCGTTTACTTTGACCCATTTGCCTTTTTCCAGGTCTTTGTAACGCTCAAAGAAGTGTTTCAGACGAGCCAATTCTTCTTCTGGCAGATCATCTGGACCATTGATGTGACGGTATGGGGGGTACAGTTTAGTTACTGGTACAGCCAATACTTTGGAATCGCCACCACCTTCATCTTCCATCATCAATACGCCAATCGCACGGCATTTCACCACTGCACCGATTTGGATTGGGAATGGAGCCAATACCAACACATCAGCTGGATCTCCATCGTCAGCGATAGTTTGTGGCACGTAACCGTAGTTCACTGGGTAGTGCATAGCGGCCAGCATGAAACGATCTACAAAGATCGCACCAGTTTCGTCGTCCACTTCGTACTTCACTGGATCGGAATTCATAGGAATTTCGATGATGACGTTGAACTCTTCCGGTGCATTAGCACCTGGGGTGACGAGATTTAAGCTCATGAGCGAACCTTCAAATAATGATTAATCAACCCTGCGATCAGGGCGGTCAGAAATAATGTTGGTATCCACTCCTGGCGGCAGAGCCGAGTCAAAATACTCGTCGTCATCGTTAGATGAGCTTGCTGCCGGTGTTGTGGAAGATGGAGTTATCACGTCAACTGCCGGTGTTGGGCTAGCTGGATCGTCAGAATAAAAATCAGCGGCACTGGCTGCCATAGGTTGCTCATCCGCTGGATCAGCGATCACGGCATCAGGTACAAATGCTGTATCGACAATATCAGGATCAGCTTGGGTGTCGGCTGCGGGTAACGAGCGGCTAGTACGCACGCTAGGCAACGCCCCCACAACCACTGCGGAAGCCAGTTGCCAATGACGCATGGCATCTTGGCTGCGGCCTAAACCATCGTACAAGTTACCCAACAGCGCATGAATGCGCATGTCGTTGCGGATTTTCATGCTGCGTTTCAGGTAGTGTTCGCCCTGCCCCCACAACTGGCCAGTCAAACACAACTGACCTAATGCAGCCAACAAATCGGCATCATTGGGATACTTGCGTAGCCATTCTTCGGCTTTGCTCAAACGACGTGCATAGTGTTCAGGCGTGCAATTCGCATAGGCCATGATCAATGACGGTGCGAAACGCACATTGATAGCGGCTTCTAGAATACGAGCTGCATCGTCGTATTCATCGGCCTCGGCTTTCACTTGTGCCGCTGCCAATGCCACTATAGGCAGTGTTTTTTCGTCAGCACGCAGATCGCTCCAAACCGTTTTAAACTGCTCAATGCCACCCGCTTTAATGCGTGCAGCAGCAGCTTCTTCTATAGCAGCTAGAGCTTCGTCTCGGTCGATGGCACTACGACGCACCAAGAGACGAGTCAGCTCATACACTTGATCGTGTTGACCTAACTGACGGTACGCACGTAACAGCAAGCGAGTCGTGTGCAAAAAGCGTGCATTGACGTCTTGCAAAGGCTGCAACAACGCGACAGCTTCTTGAGGATTCCCTTGATCCAACCACATTTCAGCCATCGCTGTTGCTGCGGCTACTTTCAAGCGCTCGTCTTTAGCGGCTTCATCTTGTACTTGCTTGAACTGTTCGTCACGACGCTGATATTCGCCTTGATTATGAGCAGCCCTAGCACTGGCCAAACCTGCCAACACGCGACTACTGTGCGAACGAGTTTTAGCCAACAACTTAGAAAGGTCTTTCTCGGCTTGGTCGTAT
>SRSN01000310.1 GCA_004791645.1 Alcaligenaceae bacterium 429 | reverse complement strand
CATAAGGAATGGTGTTAGACACTTCCCACGAAACGGTCTGCCCAATAGGCAAACTACCAGCCAAGTTAGCCATGTAGTTTTGTTGGTCGTTCTGCCATTCGCGCAGTACGTATTTTACTAACGCATCGGTAGCAGCTTGGAAAGTTACCCCAATACTAAAACCGATGGCTGGATTGGCGGTAATCGCACTACCCGCCACCCCGGTAATTGCCCCTACTGCACTACCAATATTGGATGATGCACACCCCGACAAGCCCACTACCAGCGATCCTATACAGACTAGGCCACGCCATCCCATCATTGCAGTGAGCCCCACCGCGAGGTCGCGGGTTCCGCATTCGCCCAACGCCACACCTTGCCGTCTTGGCAAATAGTGCTGACATAAAACTCTTGTTCACGCTCCGGTTCATCGGCCTCTACAGACACCACCGAAAACACCACCTCTTTGCATTGCAGCCCCATACCACCCATGAGTCTACTGACCGTCACTTGGCCGTAAGCATCTTCTTCAATGGGGATTTTATGGCTGACCTGCCATTCGGCTACATCACCTACTTGCAAGGTGCTGGCAGCCAGTGCAATGGCATCTTGTTCTTCTGCTCTAGTAGTACGCTGCATATATTGCACACCAGCGCGCGTTGCAGCTTGCACCCCTAAACCTATGCCCGTTGCGGCCGCCGCGTTATCCGTGATTCTGTCGGCAATGGCAACCCCCGCTATACCAGCGGCTGCACTACTACCTTCGGTCAACATGGAACTGCAACCAGACAGCAGCCACCCGGCTAAAACTAGCCACATGGCACGTGTAGTTTGACGTGTTACGCAGGCGTTTTTAATCCGGCGCATAACAGTTTTTCCACCTCGAGCGAAATAACAACCACCCGAGTGTAACGGACACGCCCCGTCTAGACGGTAAAAGAAAGTAAAGCTTTTAAAAGAAGCGAGCCCACTACCATTTTTTAATTATCTTTTTGAGCAACAGGTACTTTCTCGTCTGCCTGATTCATACGTTGAATCACCGATGTGATATAGACCGTAAAAATAGGGAAAGTGGTCATGCCTATTACCGCCAAAGTAGTAGCCGATACTTTACCTATAGGCGTTTGCGCAATGATATCGGAGCCTACAGTAGTCACCATCATGGCCGCCCACCATAAGACGTCGTAATAGTCTTTCACCTGTTTATTCACCCCCACCTCAAAAATATAAAAGATCAGTGTCTGGGAATAAATCAGTGAGAAGAAAATCACTATGTACGAAATGAACAAACTGGTAATGCTATTGCGCACCACGATACGCGTAAGTACCACTAAGGCAGCGCCCCCACGCAAAACGGGCACAAAGCGCAGCAAATAGGTCACCTCGTGCGAGAAATCTATAGAGAAATACTCAAAAATATACAGGTACGGTATAGAGAGGAATATCACTACAAAATAGCGCCAGAAGAACCGTCGTCTATTTTTCGCCAACAAGAAAAGGATGAGAAAATCCAGTAAGAAATACCCGCAGATCCAAAACTGTATGGTGAGGTAAATAGAACGCCCTTGAGATAGCTTATCTTCAAATGTTTCTATGGAAATACAGATAATCAATATAACGGTCAAAATGATGGTGACCACATTTAAGGCCTTCTCTACATCACTTTGCCAATTTCTTTTCTGATCGTTGTTCGATGACATACAAACACCACATTGGGATTGATTCCACGGCTACTACCGTACCCTAGGTCCTTCACGAGGGATTGTCGCCAAGCATACACGACAAAAGGCTTACCACCTTATAAAAAACCTCATTTCTAGACAGCGACGTTTTCCTCGCTCTATACTAAAAACTCTTATCCCCCATCGAGGTACTACGCCCATGCGCCAGTAATGCCGCCGTTCACATATTGACGGCCTGTTTTCGCCCCCTTTTCTTAGCGGGGATGTACGGCATTACTCTACGGTTACGCGCATGACACCTCCTTATCTCTTGCTTGATAACGTCGGCTATACCTTGCCCGACGGACGTATTCTTTTTTCTGACTTAAACCTTAGTCTAGACAGCGCCCGCACAGGACTAGTGGGTCGCAATGGTGTGGGCAAAAGCATGCTGGCTCGCATTATGGCAGGCGAGCTCATACCCAGTCACGGGCGCTGCCAACGTTTGGGTTCGGTCCGCTACTTGCCACAACATATCCCCATCAATGACAGCACCACCATTGCCTCGTTGCTGGGTATAGAGGATGCCCTAACCGCCTTACAGCACATAGAAGCTGGCAGTACAGACAGCCTACACTTTGATGTGCTGG
>SRSN01000309.1 GCA_004791645.1 Alcaligenaceae bacterium 429 | reverse complement strand
GTTTTTGTGAGATTTATTGTGATTTGTCAAAAATAATTTTAATATGGGTGGTAGAGTCCTAATCATGGATTGATTGTACTTGTACATTATTAGGAGGAAACATGTTTCTATCCTCAGGCTGGTGGTCGTTGTGGATGCATATCATTGCGTTTGATGTGGTAGTACTGCTGACGGTGTTCACCCTTGCCGGTATTGTGAAAATCAGCAGAAAAAGACACTAATGCTGTAGAGCGTCGTAACTATGGATACTCCATGGCAATACGGCACAGCGTTAACGTGATGAGAACAAAATGAATGAGACTATACCTATACCGAAAAAAGCTGCCCAATAGGCAGCTTTTTTTATTGGGCATACGGAGGATTTGGCTCAGTCGTCGTAGTGCAAGTCGTCAGGTGATACATTGCGATAATCAGGCTCGGGCAGTATGGGGAGCCTATAGGCTTTGATGCTGTGCTGCTGAAGTAGCAGTGCTTTAACGGCTCTATGCATACCATCAATCACTTTACCCTCTGGGCATACAATAATAGGATAGGCTAGGTCAGCAGCTTGCACGAGTGCCATATGGTTGGCGATGGATCGGCAAGTAGGGCTATCGCCACCCAAGTCATACCAATAGGCTTCATCCAACTCAGTAATATGTGCTAGAGGAATTTCTTCGATGGACAGGTGCTGGGTAAGTGCTAGCAGTTTGTTGACGTCCCAGATCAAGACATTAGAGCCTTGGTGACGAAAATGGTATTGTTGTCGCATGAGAAGAGGTGTTGGGGGTGTACAGCGCGCACGTACAATCAATAAGAACTATACGTGCACGGTAGAGCATGGTGTTTATTTGCTGGGCGAGGTGCTGTGATCTGTTTTGTTTTCAGAACCACTGGCATCTACCGTTTCTTGAAAATCTTTGGCGAGCTGATCAAAACAGGCTAAGCGTTTAGTACCGTCTTCCATAGCGGAGCAGTTGGCTAAGGCTTCTTGTATATCGGTAGCGTGTGCGGCAGGAACCCACAGTAGTACCAGAGCCAGTGCCGACAGAGTTTTCTTCATGGTGATTCCTTTACGCTGTGAGCCATAGAGGCTTGATGAATAAACCGTCACTATACCGCACTGTTTCTTGTGTGGCATGCCTATGTGGGCAGCCTTCTTGTAGAGCGTTGAGACGTTATTCTCCGCAGACCTTAATCAGCTCATTGAGTGCGGTGTCGGCCCCTTGCGTAGTAAAGCTTGCTACCCATAGAGGACCATTCTCTGCTTGTGCTTCGATAGTAATGATGGGGGCGTTAAGTAGGCTGGCAAAAAGTTGATTACCGTCAGACGGATAGATAAGCGTGCGTTGGTCTGATGAAACTTCCCAGTTTTCTTCTACTGTTTCGTTAGCGGGCGTCGTGATGTAGCGTATTGTCATGCGCTCACCAGCGAGGGGCTGTCCCCAGTACAGGTTAACGATGGTCTGATACCGACTACATAACAGCGTCAATATAGCGGGGTTGCGTAGGGTGGTAGAGGATGACTGCAAGCTTGCGTAAGGAAAGCTTTGTCCGGTGTAAGGATCTACGCTTCGGCCAGTAATCCAGCTGCTTTTTGCGCTAGTAGAGACTGATGTTACGACGGCGGTATTGTTATTTGTATCGTATTGATGTGCGGTGGTTGGCGGCTGGGCGCTAACCTGAGAGGCAGTAGGAAACAAGAGTAGTAAGGGCAGGGCACGTAACATCATTCTTGTATGCCTTGAGGGATAAAAAATATCACCATAAAGTACAGGGCAGTTGCCTGACAAGAACATATATACAAAGAGGGCTTCCCTAAGGAAGCCCTCTTTGAGGCGCGACTACCGATTGTCAGAGACTGAAAATGCAGTAGTCGTTCTATGCCGACTCATCATCAAGAAGAATCATAGCGTTTTTTACAGGATTATGTCTACGTAAATCTGTTTCGTGTAGTGATTAAAATTGTTGCGTTGTGTGCACGAAATACCAGCCTTTACAGTGCTTGTAGTAGTTTTTTGAGTGTGGGGGCTTTCGTTCATTCTGCTTATCTGCGATGATTATGGAGGGATATTTTTCCCTGAGTACATTTAGGAAAGACATTGAAAACAGAAACTGGTATCGTAAAGTGGTTCAATAACGAGAAAGGCTACGGCTTCATTACACCTGAAAACGGTGGTAAAGATCTCTTTGCTCACCACAGCGAAATCCAAGGGGCAGGATACAAGTCTCTTGACGAAAACCAACGTGTATCATTCGAAGTTGGTCAAGGCCAAAAAGGTCCTTGCGCTACGAACATCCAAAAAATTTAATGCATGCCTAACGCCCAGGCGTTAGTAATCATCGAATTTAAAAGCCAGACCTATGTAATAGTG
>SRSN01000030.1 GCA_004791645.1 Alcaligenaceae bacterium 429 | reverse complement strand
TAGCAGAGAATTAAGAGCACACGCTGGGGCTGCGGCTATCTTTTTGTGATTTGAGACACCAAATCAAAATATTTTTCGCAGCCTAAGCTCATGCGATCAGTAGTTGCTACGCTACCAAAAAGCTCTCAAATGCAACAAGTAACGTTTACATAGCGAGCCTAACTGCAGTACAGCTTGCAGCGGCTACTAGCCTTCAAAATAGCTTCCAAACATTCAGCCGAAAAAAAAGCCCTTCATAGAAACTCATATGAAGGGCTTTTTATATACAGGTTGTGCTGCTAATCAACAGGCACCCGTGTTAGGCAATCATTACTTCAAATTACCTGTTAGGAACTGCTTCAATCTATCACTTTGTGGTGTATCCAGAACTGTCGATGGACTGCCGCTTTCTTCTACTACGCCTTGGTGCAAGAACACAATGTTGTTACTGACCTGACGAGCAAAGCCAATCTCGTGGGTCACGATCAACATGGTGCGGCCTTCTTCAGCCAACTGTTGCATGACTTTCAGCACTTCACCTACTAACTCAGGATCCAGCGCCGAAGTGGGTTCGTCAAAGAGCATAACCTCAGGCTCCATTGCCAATGCACGGGCAATAGCCACACGTTGTTGCTGCCCACCAGACAAGTGGGCAGGGTATTGTGTTTCTATGCTGGTTGGCAGGCCTACTTTGTTCAAGTAGTGACGTGCGCGCTCCATGGCTTCTTTCTTGGAGACTTTTAATACATGGGTAGGTGCTTCCATGACGTTTTGCAGAACGTTCATGTGGCCCCATAGATTGAAGTGCTGGAACACCATGGTCAGACGTGTACGCATATCGCGCAGCATTTTTAGGTCTGATACTCGTATGGTGCCATTGTCTTTGGTGACGGCATGTATGGTTTGGTCATTCAGTTGCACGCTGCCTTGATCTGGAATTTCCAGAAAGTTAATACAGCGCAAGAACGTACTTTTGCCCGAGCCACTGGAGCCAATAATGCAGGTAACATCACCTGCGTTCGCATCCAGTGATACACCTTTCAGCACTTGATTCTGCCCGTAGGCTTTATGAATGTTTTTAACTTGCAGTTTTTGCATGATTAAGGCTTCAGGGGTTGCATAGATAACAGTGTACGTTTTTCAACGAGACGGAATATGCCTACCAGTACCACAGTGATGGCAAGGTACAGCAAAGCGGCAAAACCGTAAGAGGCAAAGGTTTCGTAGGTGGCCGAGTTGGCGTCCCTAGCAATTTTTAAGATGTCAGGCACGGTGGCAGTGAAAGCCAGAGAGGTAGCGTGCAGCATCAAGATAACTTCGTTACTGTACGCGGGCAGGGCGCGGCGTAATGCAGATGGCAAGATGACGCGGCGGTACATGGTAGTACGGGTCATGCCATAAGCTCTAGCAGCATCAATTTCGCCAGCGGGTGTGGCTCTGATTGCGCCGGCAAAGATTTCGGTGGTGTAAGCCACGTTATTCAGCACCAGCGCCAATACCATGCAGTTAAAACCACTTTGGAAAAATGACGCCAAGCTTGGGGTTTCTTTGATGAAATCTAGGCCGTACAAGCCGCCGTAGATAAACAGTATCTGTACGTATAGGGGCGTGCCTCTAAATACGTAGGAGAACAGCCAAATGGGCTTAGAAACGTACCAACGGGCTGAGTTGCGCCCAATGGCAGTAAAAATAGAGAGGATAAAACCAAAAAACAGCGATAGCGTGAGCAGCCACAAGGTGACGGCTAAGCCGGACCATTGTCCGTGATTGCTGTACAGGTACGCACGCCAAAATTCGTCAATCACCGTTACCATAGCTCTGCCTTTTTAATGCCTACAGAATAACGGCGATTCAGAAAGTAAAACACGCTGTTCGACAGGGTGGTCAACGCAAGGTAGATCAAACCTGTGATGGAAATGAACAGGAACATGTGGAAGGTTACATTACCTGCATTCTGGGCGACTTTTACCAAGTCATTCAGCCCAATAAGCGATACCAAGGCGGTAGCTTTGAGTAGTACCAGCCAGTTATTTTCTAAACCGGGTAGGGCGTGACGCATCATCTGCGGGAACAGGATGCGGCTAAATACTTGCCAGCGAGACATACCATAAGCGATACCGGCTTCTAGCTGCCCACGTGGCACAGCCATGAAAGCCCCTCTAAAGGTCTCGGTAAAGTAAGCACCATAGATGAAGCCTAGCGTGGCTACACCTGCACTGAAAGGCTCAATATCTATATAGGGTAAAGATAGAGCGTCAGTCAGATCGTTAAGGTAGAGTTGTAGGCTGAAGAAAATCAGCAGTAACAGAACCAGATCGGGAATGCCACGTATGACGGTGGTATAGACTGCTGCGCTAAAACGCAAAAGGCGGCTAGGTGCAAATAGCTTGCAACTTGCCGCGCACAGTCCAAGCACTAGTGAAACCGCCAAAGACAGAACGGCTAATTGGATGGTTTCCAGTGTGCCTGCCAGCAACTGGGGACCATAGCCCATCAGGAACATAAAAAAGATCGCGCTAAGTACGAAGCAAGCATTGTTGCTTCGTACGGGTTAAGAAAGAATAGGGTTACGGTTGTGTGCTTGGTAGCTCAACGTTACCGGGTTCAAAGTACTTTGCAGTAATGGCAGCAAGTGTACCATCAGCTTGCATATCAATGATGGCTTGATCTACTGCATCTTTCAGCTTTTTATTGCCTTTACGCACACCAATAGCGATGGGTTCGTTCAGGATAGCGCTATCTTTAACGGTGTCACCCATTAGGGTGAAGTTTGCACCTTCGGGTTTGGTTAAGAAACCTTGTACGGCATTAGGGGCCTCTTGGAAAGACGCGTCGATACGGCCAGATGCCAAGTCAATGTAGGCGTTGGTGTAGCTTGGGTAGGCAATGACTTCCACGCCGTTTGGAGCCCATTCTTTGCGTGCGTGAGCTTCCATAGTGGTGCCTTGTTGCACGCCAATGCGCATACCTTTTAGTGAGTCGGCCGTGGGTTCCAGTGTTTTGTCTTTGTTGGCAACCAGACGAGAGGCTACAACGTACAGCGGCGCACTGAAATCAATCACTTTGCGGCGTGCGTCAGTGGCTGTCATGGTGGAGTGAGCCAAGTCAAATTTGCGAGCTTGCAAACCAGGAATCAAGCTGTCGAAGGATTGGTCAATCCAAACGCACTCGGCTTGTAGGCGCTTACAGATCTCGTTACCGATCTCGATGTTATAGCCAACAATTTCGCCAGAGGGATTCAGGTATTCAAACGGGGGGTAGCCCGCTTCGGTAGCAATACGGATTTCGGTAAAATCCTGCGCTGCTGCAGTAGCAGTCGCGGTGCTAAAAATAGCCAGGGTCAGAAAGCGCAGCAAATTCTTTTTCAAGATGCTCTCCTTGTGGGAATAAGCAGTAATAGTCTATAGGATGTAGTAGAAATCATAGCGGTCAGGCTATGTCTGCCAACACGTATAAACCCTGTATATTACAAGAGGTTATAGAGCTAGTTGGCAGAAAATCGGTGCTGCACTTTAGTGAGGAAGCGTAGGCTCGCACGTTGGCTCAATGGCAAACTGTGAGCAGCAGGCGTTTACGACCTGCATTACCTCGTCCAAGTCGTCTGTCAGCGTAATCAAGTCCATATCGCCAGGGGAGATCAGCTTGTTACCTAACAACTGCTCGCGTACCCAGTCAAGTAGGCCACTCCAGAATGCAGTACCTACGAGTACAATGGGGGCAGCAGGCAGTTTACGTGTTTGTACCAGTGTAATGACTTCAAACAGCTCATCCATGGTGCCAAAACCACCAGGCAAGGCAATGTATGCAGAACTGTGCATGAAAAACGTCGCTTTTCTAGATACGAAGTATTCGAATTGCAGACTGTGTGTTTGGTAAGGGTTGTTGCTGGTTTCTCGTGGTAGGCGTATGTTAAGACCTACGCTGCGACCGCCTGCTTCATAGGCGCCTTTATTGGCGGCTTCCATAATACCTGGGCCACCACCAGCAATTAGCATTAGCCCTGCTTCAGCTAAGCGCTTGCCAAGCTCACATGCCATTTCATAATATTTGTTGTCGGAAGGGATGCGAGCGCTACCGAATACACTGATCCCAAAACCTACTTCCTGTAGTGTTTCTGCGGCGTGTTTTAGTTCTGCTGATATAACGGGAATCTGCTCTGTGGCGGGTAAATGAACATTTTTAGTGTCAGACATGAAACAAACCTTATTATTAGTTGATGGATCCAGCTATCTGTACAGGGCATTCCATGCCATGCCGGATCTGCGTAACGCTCGTGGCGAGCCAACTGGTGCTCTTTACGGCGTCATCGCAATGATGCGTAAAATTTTGCAGGACTATGAGCCTGATTATATGGCCTGCGTGTTTGATGCTAAAGGTAAAACCTTTAGGGATGATCTATTTAGCGACTATAAAGCGAACCGACCATCCATGCCAACAGATCTGGCGCAGCAAATTGAGCCCATTCACCGCGCTGTGCGCGCACTGGGATGGCCAGTGATTTGCGTGCCGGGCGTAGAGGCAGACGATATCATTGGCACACTCTCGGTGCAAGCATCCGCGCAGGGTATCCATAGTGTTATCTCCACAGGCGACAAGGACTTGGCGCAACTGGTGAACCCACATGTAGAGCTCATTAATACCATGAATAATGAGCGTCAGGACATACAAGGGGTAATTGATCGCTATGGTGTACGGCCTGAACAAATAATTGATTATTTGATGTTGATTGGTGACACAGCGGACAATATTCCGGGTGTACCAAAAGTAGGTCCTAAGACAGCTGCAAAGTGGTTAAACGAATACCAGACACTAGACTCCTTAATCCAGCATGCAGGTGACATCAAAGGTGTAGCAGGTCAGAACTTGCGCGACTTTATTCCTCTTTTTGAAATGACGCGCAAACTGGTCACCGTGAAACTGGATTGCGATCTGGGTGAGTTACATGCGTCATTGGATCAGTTGCGCCCGCTGCCGGTAGATAAAGACACCTTGCTGGATATCTACGAAGACTACGGTTTCAGGACATGGTTGCGTGAGTTGACTGGTGATGCCACACGTATTCCCGCTCAAGATGGTAGGGCAGCGCCACGCAAAGCCGCTGTTGAGGTGCCTGCTGCCGAGCAAGTTGAGCTGGTGTTTCCTGAGGCTCCTGCCGCTGTGACGTATGAAACGATCACTAGCGAAGCAGAGTTGCAGCGTTGGGTAGCTAAAATTGAAAAGGCCGAACTCACTGCCCTAGATACCGAAACCACATCGTTGGATCCTATGCAGGCCAGGCTGGTGGGGTTGTCGTTATCGGTGCAGCCTGGCGAGGCCTGCTATATCCCCGTAGGGCATCAAGGTTGCGAGGTCATCGAGCAGCTTACGGCTGATGTGGTGTTGGGGGCGTTAAAACCTTGGTTAGAGTCGGATAAGCATGCCAAAATTTTGCATCATGCTAAGTATGATGCGCATGTGTTCGCTACCGAAGGAATCAACCTACGTGGTATTGCGGAAGACAGCATGTTGCAGGCCTATGTGTTGGATTCTCATTTGCGCGTCAACATGGACGATGTGGCCCAGCGTTGGCTGAATGTACAAACCACACCGTATGAAAGTATTTGTGGCAAAGGGGCCAAGCAGATTGCTTTTGCCGATGTAGCGTTAGATGTGGCTACTGCCTACGCGTGTGAAGATGCTGACATCACTCTGCGTTTGCATCAGGTCATGCGTCCGTTGATTGCCGCGCATGAGGGTTTGGAAGCTACCTACCAACTAGAATTAGCAACCTCCACCGTGCTGACCACCATTGAAGCTAATGGTGTAGCCATCAATGCTGATGTGTTACATAAACAAAGTCACGAATTGGGTCAGCGGTTGTTAGAGCTGGAAGCCGAGGCGTACGAATTGGCTGGCCAACCTTTCAATATGAATTCACCTAAACAAGTGGGTGAAATTCTGTTTGAAAAATTAGGTATACCGGTAGTTAAGAAAACAGCCAGTGGTGCACCGTCTACTGATGAGGGTGTGTTGACAGAGTTGGCTAATGACTACCCGTTGCCTAAGCTGATGCTTGAGCATCGCGGGATTGCTAAGCTCAAATCAACGTACACCGATAAGCTTCCCAAAATGGTGAACCCACGTACGCATCGTGTGCACACCCGTTATGCGCAGGCAGCGGTAGTGACAGGGCGTTTGGCATCGTCTGACCCTAACTTGCAAAATATCCCCGTGCGTACGGCTGAAGGCCGCAAGGTACGTGACGCGTTTATCTCGTCATTGGGTAAGGTGGTGTCGGCTGACTATTCACAGATTGAGTTGCGTATCATGGCGCACGTTTCGGGTGATAAAAACCTGCAACAGGTGTTTGTTGATGGTGGTGACGTGCACCGAGCGACGGCAGCCGAAATTTTCAGTGTGACGCCCGAAGAGGTCACGCCAGACCAGCGTTATGCAGCCAAAGCCATTAACTTTGGTTTGATTTACGGCATGGGTGAGTTTGGGTTGGCGAACAACTTAGGTATTACTCGGGCAGCCGCTAAAGCCTATATAGATCGTTACTTCACTCGCTACCCCGGTGTGGCGCAGTACATGGAGCGCATCAAAGAGCAGGCTAAAGAACAAGGCTACGTGGAAACCGTATTTGGCCGTAGGTTGTCGTTCCCTGAGTTGAAAACAGCGAAGGGCCCGCGTATGGCTGGCGCCTTGCGTGCAGCTATTAACGCGCCTATGCAAGGTACTGCTGCCGACTTGATCAAGAAAGCGATGGTGGCAGTGCAGAACTGGTTGGATCAAGAGCAGCTTAAAACCTTGATGGTGATGCAGGTGCACGATGAACTGGTGTTTGATGTGCCCTTGGATGAAGTAGAACGTTTGAAGGCAGCGTTACCAGACTTGATGTGTGGCATTGCTAGCTTAGATGTGCCGCTGGTTGCTGAGGTGGGTGAAGGTGATAACTGGGGGCAAGCGCACTAATAGTTGTGCAACATTGGTTAGCACATAGCAACCTGCTATAAAAAAACGCCCGATGATTTCACCGGGCGTTTTTTGTAGACTCACGACTGTATAGGGCTTAGGTAGAAACAGGACAACCTCGAAGGCGGTCCTGTTTTTATTATTGGCCTTGTTGCAGTGCGCGAATGCGATCTTCAATAGGTGGGTGAGAAGCAAACAGAGCCGCAATGCTTTTGCCACCGGAAATGCCGGAAGCTTCGAAGCTTTTTGGCAGGTCACCAGCTTCTACATTGCCTAAACGTGCCAAGGCACGAATCATCGGAGTACGAGAGCCTAGTAAAGAGGCAGAGCCTGCGTCGGCACGGTACTCACGACGTCTTGAGAACCAGGCCACAATAATAGAAGCCAGAATGCCGAAAATGATCTCACAGACGATTGATGCAGCGTAGTAGCCCATACCCAAACCACGTTCGTTTTTCATGATGACGCGGTCTACAAAATAGCCTACCAAGCGAGCAAAGAAAATCACGAAGGTGTTCACTCCCCCTTGGATTAAGGTCAGAGTCCCCATGTCGCCGTTGGCAATGTGGGCAACTTCGTGACCCAATACCGCCATGACTTCCTCTTCGTTCATGCTGTGCAGCAGGCCGGTAGAGACGGCCACTAAAGAGTCATTTTTAAACGCACCTGTCGCAAAAGCGTTAGGAGCACCATCGTAAATGGCGACTTCCGGTCTACCAATGCCAGCGCGATCAGCCAGTTGGTGAACGGTGTCTACCAACCAAGCCTCTTGAGCATTACGAGGGGCTTGGGGATCAATCACGTGTGCGCCTGTGCTGCGTTTGGCCATCCATTTACTGGTCAGTAACGAGATGATGGCTCCGGTAAAACCAATAATGGCAGAGAATACGAGTAAGGCAGTAGGGTCTAGACCTTCAGCGGTCAGGAATCGGCCTATGCCTAGTACGTTCATAGCGATGCTAAGAACCAGCATAACGGCCAAGTTGGTAGCTAGAAAAAGCAGAATACGAGTCATGGTTGATTACCGTGATGATCAGAAAAAATGGATAGACTGCTGCTTCACAGCAAAAGTCTTGATGTGGTTATTTTGCGAGAGTAACACCACATCCTAGTAGTTTACTGTGTTATATGCGGGTGAAGACTGCTATTGCAAGATAGGGGGAGTATAGTTTTAATCTTTGACTATTTTCCCTTCCAGCGGATTTCTGCATGCAATCGTTATGGATGTTGGTGGCCAGTTTCATGTTTGCCATCATGGGGGCAGGTATCAAGATCTCTGCCGAATATGATGCTAGCCTGGCACAAATTGTGTTGTTTAGGGGCTTGCCGTCTGTAATCTGTATTTTTGCGTGGGCGCAATGGCGTCAGCGTAGTTTGCGTCCAGTGAGCTGGAAAGCACATATTCTCCGCAACTTGTTTGGCGTGACCTCCATGTGGGCAGGTTTCTTCGCGCTGACCAACTTAAGCTTATCCACAGCCGTTAGTTTGAACTATACCGGGCCGTTATTTATAGGCATCTGGATGGTGTTCTTGGGCGGCATGCGTCGTGACTTTGTGCGGGTATTTGCTGTGTTGCTAGGTTTTATCGGCGTGATTGCCGTATTGCGGCCTAGTATTAGTGAAGACCAATGGTTTGCAGCCGCTGTGGGGCTAAGCTCAGGGGCGTGCTCTGCTGTGGCGATGATGCAGATTCGCCAGCTCGGAAAAATGGGCGAATCCGAATGGCGTACGGTGTTTTGGTTTTCGGTCTTTGTCTGTGTTTCTAGCATAGGTGGATTGGGTATACACGGTTGGCACGAGCTGCCATGGCAAGGGTGGTTGGCGCTTTTGTGTGTTGGAGTCGCTGGATTGGGCGGTCAGTTGGCCATGACTAGAGCGTTCGGCGCGGGGTCACCGCTGTTGTCCGCAGCACTGCAATACTCCACTATTATTTTTGCGTCATTACTGAGTATTGTGATCTGGAGCGATATACCCGATCTGCTAGCATGGCTGGGTATGGCGTTGGTGATCGCATCAGGCATGTTGTCATCGTGGCGTACCTATACAGAGTCCAAATTGTTGCGTGGTGAAACGGCAGCAAAAAGTAAATAAGGGAAGGAGTGGCAATGTTTAGCTATTTAATTACCGCAGCTGAGCTACAACAAGAGCATCGTTCTGACTGGTTGGTGTTTGATGTACGCCATGATTTGATGAATCCTCAAGCAGGACGTAATGCCTATCTGCAAGGGCATATTCCGGGTGCTAGGTTCTTGGATAATGATTCAGATCTGGTTGGCAAACTCACCGGTAAAAATGGTAGACATCCTTTGCCTGAACGCACTAAGTTTGCTGATTTGATGCGTAAGCAGGGGTTGGAAAGCCAAACTCAGGTGGTGGTTTATGATGCTGGCAACAGCATGTTTGCAGCACGTTTGTGGTGGATGTTGCGTTGGTTAGGGCACGAGAAAGTCGCTATTTTGGATGGCGGTTGGCAAGCGTGGCTAGCCGAGAACGGCAAAGTAGAAACCGATGTGTCACAAGCAGGTCCTGTGCCTAGCCAATGGTTAGAAAGCGCCACCCCAGATATGCCTACAGTACAAGCAACAGAGGTACTGGCCAATATAGAGCAACCACATTTTGTCGTGGTGGATGCGCGTGCTGGCGAGCGTTTCAGAGGTGAGGTAGAGCCTATAGACCCCGTGGCGGGTCATATTCCGGGTGCCTTGAACCGGCCAAATAGCAGCAATCTACAAGCGGATGGCCGTTTTAAGCCCGTGTTGGCATTACGTGCTGAGTTTGCTTCGTTGTTGGGCGGTCGTCCTGCGGATCAGGTGGTGCATCAGTGTGGTTCAGGTATCACCGCATGCCATAACCTGTTTGCGATGGAGTTGGCAGGCATGAATGGTTCTAAACTGTATCCAGGTTCATGGAGTGAGTGGGTAAGTGACTCCTCTAGGCCAGTGGCGGTGGGCGAAGCCTGATTGAAGAAGTATTAGGAGCCTAAAGGCCTGAACTCGTTGGAGTTCGGGCTTTTTTTATGACTAGCAGCAGGGTGGTTTTTACACCGGTGATGTTTCTGGATGTGGTCTGTACTGTGCCTAGACTGAGGGATAACGATGAGGGTACACCCCTAAAACCATCTAGATTTAGTTTAGAGTTGTTACCCTTTGGTGATATGCCGTTAAAATGGCGAAGTTTGCCATGAATATGGCAGGTTGGCTGGGTCGTTCAGACCGTCAAGCCTCAAAGGAAAATGCGATGAGTGATACACAAAACACAGATGCTGCGGGTGCACCGCTACCGGAAGACTACGAAGGGGCATTAGCCGAGTTGGAACAGTTGGTTCAACATTTGGAAAGTGGAGAGTTATCGCTAGAGCAATCCATCAGCGCGTATCAGCGTGGTGTGGAGTTGGCTAAGGTATGTCAGCAGCGCTTAGAAAAAGCGGAACAACAGGTAAAAGTGCTGCAGGGACAACTGCTCAAACCCCTTGGCGATAACGGCATAGAGGATTGATATGGGTGTAGAGAAAAGTGTAGGTGAGGAGTGGTTGCAAGAGCGCGTGCAGCATATGGAGCAAGTGCTGGCCAGTATGTTGCCTGCTGAGGATGTAAAGCCCCAAAGTTTGCACCAAGCTATGCGTTATGCCGTATTAGGCGGTGGTAAGCGTGTGCGTGCCGCATTGGTTTACGCGGCGGGTGAGGCGGTGTTGCAAGGCGCTGCGCCCACTGCCGCACAAGAAAAAGCTTTGGATTTGGCTGCTGCATCGGTAGAGCTGATTCACGCCTACTCGTTGGTGCATGATGATTTGCCTTGCATGGATGACGACACCTTGCGTCGCGGCCGTCCTACTGTACACGTGCAGTTTGATGAAGCGACCGCAATGTTGGCTGGTGATGCATTGCAACCATTGGCGTTTGAATTGCTGGCATCCATGCCTGTTGCGCCAGCGTTGACCGTGCAAGCGGTGACATTATTGGCTAAAGCGGCGGGTTCGTTGGGAATGGCAGGAGGTCAAGCCATTGACTGTGAGAGCGTAGGTGTAGCGCTGAGCTTAGAGCAATTGCAAGAAATGCATAGGCTGAAAACTGGCGCTATGTTGAAAACCAGTATTTTGTTGGGTGGTATTGTGGCTGGTGCTAGCTCCACACAACGTCAAATGCTGAATGATTACGGTAATGCCATGGGCTTGGGTTTCCAAGTGATGGATGACATTTTAGATGTCACAGCAGATACCCAGACACTGGGTAAAACGGCGGGTAAAGACGCCGAGGATAATAAGCCCACTTATGTGTCCGTTATGGGGCTGGAAGAAGCTAAAGCGTTCCTAGCTTCACTGCATGAACAATCTCGTATGGCGATTAGAGCGCTAGGTAATGGTGGTCAATATCTGAGCTATATGGCAGATTACATTGTTGGACGGGCGTATTGATTGTTGAAAACGGGCGGCTGTGCTGCTCGCTATTTACGTCTACAATGATCAATTACCTGCAATTTGTATCAAGGCTTGCATAAGTCTTCGTACTGGATCAGTATTTTTTTATGACTACCGTTTCACTTGAACAAATTCAGTCCCCTAAGGATTTACGTGCTCTAAGCCGGGGTGATCTGGACACGCTGACGGCGGAGCTTCGTCAGTTTATCTTGCACTCTGTGTCGCGCACGGGCGGCCACTTGTCGTCCAACTTAGGAACCGTAGAACTGACGGTAGCCTTGCACTATGTATTCAATACGCCACATGACCGCATTGTGTGGGATGTGGGGCATCAGTCTTATGCGCACAAAATTCTGACTGGCCGGCGCGAACAAATGAGCGGCCTGCGTCAGGCAGATGGCATATCCGGCTTTCCTAAACGTAGCGAGTCTGAGTACGACGACTTCGGTACGGCGCATTCATCTACTTCTATTTCTGCTGTGCTAGGCATGGCAGTAGCGTCCCGCAACCAAGGTGTTTCGCGACAACATATCGCGGTGATTGGTGATGGTGCGATGACTGCAGGGATGGCTTTTGAGGCAATGAACAATGCGGGTGTGACACCCGGTGTTAACGTGCTGGTGATATTGAACGACAACGATATGTCTATCTCACCACCAGTGGGGGCGTTGAATCGTTACTTCGCACGTTTGATGTCTGGGCGTTTTTATGCAGCAGCTAAACATATGGGCAAAGCCGTGTTGCAACACGTACCGCCTGTACTAGAGTTGGCTCGACGCTTTGAAGGGCACGCGAAAAGCGTATTGGCGCCTGCAACGCTATTTGAAGAGTTAGGCTTCAACTACATTGGCCCTATAGATGGCCATGATCTGGATTCCTTGATTCCTACCCTAGAAAACCTACAAGAACGTGGTGGTTTGCAGTTCTTGCATGTGGTGACACGGAAAGGGCAGGGTTACAAGTTGGCCGAGGCTGATCCTGTGCTGTATCACGGCCCGGGTAAGTTCGATCCAGAAGTCGGTATACGTCAAGGCAAAGCACCTAGCTCGCCAACGTACACCCAAGTGTTTGGTAAATGGCTCTGTGATATGGCCGCTCACGACAAACGTTTGTACGGTATTACGCCGGCTATGCGTGAGGGTAGTGGCATGGTGGAGTTCGAGTCCCGTTTTCCTGAGCGTTATTTTGATGTGGGTATTGCCGAGCAGCATGCTGTCACGTTTGCGGCAGGTATAGCCTGTGAGAAACAAAAGCCAGTGGTGGCGATTTACTCCACCTTCTTGCAGCGTGGTTACGATCAACTGATACATGACGTGGCGTTACAAGATTTGGACGTGACCTTTGCCTTAGACCGTGCAGGTCTAGTGGGGGCGGATGGCGCTACGCACGCGGGTAATTACGACATTGCCTTTTTACGTTGCGTCCCCAATATGGTGATCGCTACGCCTTCTGATGAAAATGAAACACGCTTGCTGTTGAACAGTTGCTATTTGCATGAAGGCCCGTCTTCGGTACGCTACCCTCGTGGCACTGGTGTAGGAGCTACAGTAAGCGAGAGCTTGGAAGGCGTAGAGATCGGTAAGGCAGTGGTACGTTTGCACGGTAAAAACACCGCTATTTTGGTGTTTGGTACGTTGCTGCCAGCAGCGATGCAAGCCGCTGAAGCCTGTGGTGCTACCGTCGTAGATATGCGCTTTGTGAAGCCCTTGGATGAAGCTTTGTTGCTGCAATTAGCTGCTGATCACACGCATTTCGTCACGGTAGAAGATGCTGCCATTATGGGTGGTGCAGGTAGTGCTGTGAGCGAGTTCTTCGCCAGCCAACGCCTAGTACGGTCAATGTTGCACTTAGGGTACCCCGACGAATTTATTGATCACGGGGATCAAAAAGTCTTGCATGCACAGTTGGGCTTGGATGCCGCCGGTATTCAGCAATCTGTGACCGACTTTGTGGAAAATAAGTAGCCTAATTTTTTGCTGCGCTCTCTTATAAGCCTGTTGTGAGTGGGGTTATAGTGAGAGCGTAGCGTGTATCTATTTCATAATTAAAGCATTACGATTTTCTCAGCTATGTCCAGATGGGCATATTTGGACAATTATCATGACTAGTCTTACTAAAGCGGCTGGAACAATGCCGGACGTGCAAAGCAGTGTGGACACCCGCCACGTTGCTATTCAGAAAGTTGGTGTGCGCGGTGTGCGTTACCCATTGTTTGTGCAAATGGCGGGCGATGCTGCGCCTACCGTGGGCGAATGGGAGCTAACCGTTGCGCTGCCGCCTGAAGAAAAAGGCACACATATGTCCCGATTTATGGAGCTGTTGGAAAAATACCGTCAGACTCCTATTTCTGCGACTTTGTACTGTCAGATCGCTGCAGAAATGCTGGATCTGCTGAAAGCAGAAGCCGGTGAAATGACTGTTTCTTTCCCTTACTTCATCAACAAAGCTGCACCAGTATCGGGTGTGCAAAGCTTGTTGGATTATGAGCTGGGTTGGTCTGCTAGCGTAATGCGCACCGAAGATGGCAGCGTAGACACCGAATTTGAGCTAAGCGTGTTGGTTCCTGTAACCAGCTTGTGTCCATGCTCTAAAGCAATTTCCAAATACGGTGCGCACAACCAGCGCTCCCACGTGACTGTTAACTTGGTGTTGGAAGACCCAGCAGCAGTAGATGTGAATGCGCTGATCCAACAAGTGGAAGAGCAGGCCTCTTGCCAGTTGTGGGGGTTGTTGAAGCGTACGGATGAAAAATACGTGACCGAACAAGCCTACGAAAACCCCAAATTTGTAGAAGATTTGGTGCGTGATGTAGCGGTATTGGTACGTGATATGCCATCGGTATTGAACTACCGGATCGAGGCAGAAAACTTTGAGTCCATCCATAACCACTCAGCATACGCTGTGGTGGAAGGCTAACGCGACTTAGCATTTATTCGCGATAAGGCTTGTGTAGACGCCTTATCGCGAGGTAGAATACTTGGTTTCTTGCTCACCCAGTTGTATAGGGTGGGCTGTCGTGTCTGAAAACGTTTTTCAGGCGATATCCACAAGGAGTTGTTTCATGCGTCACTACGAAGTAGTGTTTATTGTGCACCCCGACCAAAGCGAGCAAGTGCCCGCCATGGTTGAGCGCTATCAAGCGATCATCACATCTGAAGGCGGTAAAATCCACCGTCACGAAGATTGGGGTCGTCGCCAATTGGCTTACCCTATCCAAAAACTGGTTAAGGCTCACTACGTGTGCCTGAACATCGAAATCGGCCAGAGCACTTTGGACGAACTCGAGCACTCGTTCCGTTACAACGATGCCATCCTGCGTTACTTGGTCGCTAAGACTGATGCTGCTCCTGAAGGCGCATCCATCATGATGAAGTCCGTAGAGCGTGAAGACAGCCGTCGTGCTAGCGCCGACAGCCAAGCTGACGACGAGGATGAAGTTGACGAGCAGGACGAAGAAGTTTCCGAGTCCTAATTAGGTTCCAACAGCGTACGTGAATCACCTGTCATTTACAGCTGTTGTTGCGAGTCCCGGGGAGTTACGTTACACCCCAGCAGGATTGCCAGCCATAGAGCTGACATTGCAACACCAGTCTGAGGTAATGGAAGCCGGTCTTAAACGCCGTCTTGATTTTCAGGTTGATGCCGTGGCGCTTGGTGATACGGCCTTGTTGCTAGTCGATGTACCGTTAGGGGCAACACTAGAAATTACAGGTTTTATCGCCCCGTTGCGAAAAGCGTCGGTAAGAATGATTGTGCACATACAAGATGTACAAATTCTTTATCCAGGCAGCGCAGCGGTTGTTGTGTAAGTCAATGTGCGGGTTGTACCGCACGAAATAAATTTCCGGCTAACCCGGAACAATACAGAGGTATATCATGGCTTTTGGTCGTAAAGGCGGCAAAGATAAACGCCGCAGATTTGGTCAGCAGAACCCGTTGTTCAAACGTCGTAAGTTCTGCCGCTTCACAGTCGCTGAAGTTAAAGAAATCGATTACAAAGATTTGGACACACTGCGTGACTTCATCCAAGAAAACGGCAAGATCATTCCTGCACGTTTGACTGGCACTAAGGCTCATTATCAGCGTCAGCTTGACACCGCTATTAAGCGTGCTCGCTTCTTGGCGTTGTTGCCGTACACCGATAATCACAAATAATTCGGGAGCTAAGTCATGCAAGTTATTCTGCTAGAGAAAGTTGTTAATTTGGGCGATTTGGGCGATGTAGTGCGCGTACGCAATGGCTACGCTCGCAACTTCCTGTTGCCTCGTAAAATGGCCCGTCGTGCTACTGACAGTGCTATCCAAGAATTCGAAGCACGTCGTGCTGAATTGGAAAAAGCACAAGCAGACCGTCTGGCTGCTGCACAAACAGTTGGCGCCAAACTGGCTGAGCACAGTGTAAAACTGACTCAAAAAGCTGGCGTTGATGGTCGTCTGTTCGGTTCCGTAACCAACATGGACATTGCTGCTGCTTTGGTTGCTGCTGGTTTCGCAGACATCGTGCGTTCCCAGATCCGTTTGGCTGACGGCCCACTGAAAGCAATCGGTGAGTACACCGTTGCAGTGGTTCTGCACCCAGACGTAGTTGTTGATTTGGCCGTTATCGTTGAAGGCGATATCGACTAATTAGCACGCGAACATGGTACATTTTATATTGGTGTACCACGTGTGAAAAAAGCCGGCACCTAGCCGGCTTTTTCTTTTGCTTTTCATGGGGTTTGGCGTTGGCTGAAGACATTCCTAATACGGATACTAAACTAGATTACTTGCGTGTCCCACCGCATTCCATCGAGGCCGAGCAGTCGGTGTTGGGTGGCTTGCTACTGGATAATGCAGCCTGGGATCGTATTGCCGATATTTTGGTAGACGAAGATTTTTACCGTTTCGATCACCGTATTATTTGGCAGCATATTACGCGTCTTATTGGCTTGGGTAGACCGGCCGACGTAGTGACCGTATACGAATCGTTATCCACAGCCGGAAAAGCAGAAGAAGTGGGTGGATTGCAGTATTTAAACGCGTTGGCTCACAATACGCCATCAGCAGCGAACATTCGTCGTTATGCTGAAATCGTGCGTGAACGCTCTATGCTGCGTAAGCTGGTGACGGTAGCTGATGAAATTTCCTCAGCAGCCTTTAACCCGCAAGGCAAAGAAGCACGCCAAATTCTGGATGATGCCGAATCGCGCGTTTTCCAAATTGCTCAAGAAGGTTCTAGAGGTAGTGCAGGTTTCTTGGAGATTCAACCGCTGCTGACTCAGGTAGTAGAGCGTATTGACGAGCTATACCATCGCGAAGGCGATTCCGAGATCACCGGTATTCCCACGGGTTTTGTAGACTTAGACCGTATGACATCGGGCTTGCAGCCGGGTGACTTGGTGATTGTCGCAGGCCGTCCTTCCATGGGTAAAACCTCGCTATCCATGAACATCGGTGAGCACGTAGCGATTGAGCAAGGTTTGCCAGTGGCCGTGTTCTCTATGGAGATGGGTGCGGTACAGCTAGCTATGCGTATGGTGGGTTCGGTAGGCTTGCTAGACCAGCACCGTATGCGTACCGGTAAGCTGGTGGCCGAAGATTGGCCTAAGCTCACACACGCCGTGCAGAAGGTGCAAGAAGCGCAGATTTATATTGATGAAACCCCTGGTTTGTCAGGGATGGAAGTGCGCGCGCGTGCACGACGCTTGGCCAGACAATGCGGCAAGCTGGGTTTGATCATCATCGATTACTTGCAGTTGATGTCAGGTAATTCCGGTAGTGAAAACCGTGCAACCGAGATTTCTGAGATCAGTCGATCCCTAAAAGGTTTGGCTAAAGAGCTAGATTGCCCGTTGATTGCCTTGTCACAGTTGAACCGAAGTCTGGAGCAACGTCCCAACAAACGTCCGGTGATGAGTGACTTGCGTGAGTCTGGTGCTATTGAGCAGGATGCTGACTTGATTCTGTTTATTTACCGTGACGAGGTGTACAACCCCGATTCACCCGATAAGGGCACGGCAGAGCTGATTATTGGTAAGCAGCGTAATGGTCCTATTGGTACGGTACGTGTAGCCTTCCAAGGAGCCAGTACGCGCTTTCTTAACTACACTAGCGGTAACGCCTACGTCGATAACGAATAAGGCGTGTCAAGCTATAGGCGCTGCGCTCATGCGCAGTGCCATCTCAAAGGCTTCACGCAGTGATGAAGGGTCAGCAATCCCTTTACCTGCGATATCAAAAGCGGTGCCGTGGTCTACACTGGTACGCACAAAGGGCAGACCTACAGTCACGTTAACCCCTTCATCTACACCCAAATACTTCACTGGGATCAGCCCTTGATCGTGGTATTGGGCAACCACTACATCAAACTCCCCTTTGCGTGCACGCATAAAGATGGTGTCACCAGGCCATGGGCCAGTGACGTGCATACCTTCAGCACAGGCAGCTTGGATGGCAGGCGTAATTACCTGCTGTTCTTCTAGACCAAACTTTCCGTCTTCGCCTGCGTGAGGGTTTAAACCAGCCACAGCAATGCGAGGCACCGCAATACCAGCTTGCTTACAGGCTAGGTGCGCTAGGCGTATAGCGCGTAGCTCAGCCTCGAAGGTGATGTGGCTGGGTACATCGGCCAGTGCCATATGTATGGTGACCAACAACACACGTAGCTCGTGATTAGCCAGCATCATGGCAAAGTCTTGGGTATTTGATCGTTCGGCCAAAATTTCTGTATGGCCAGGGGCATCAATACCGCCTGCTTGCATGGCTTTTTTATGCAAAGGAGCCGTCACAATACCGCGTATACGGCCTGCTTGAGCATCATCAATGGCATGACAGAGATACTCATAAGCACCACGGCCTGCGGCAGCATTGATTTCACCAAAAGGCAGGTCAGCGGGTAGGGCTTGCCAGCGGTTGCGTACCGCAATGGTCTGTTCGGGTATGGCACTGCCTTCAGGTAAGGTGTCAGCGTCCACGATAGTCACGTGCTGCTCTAAACCTAGTGCTTTGGCGGCACGGCGTAAGATGCCGCTATCACCATATACCACGGTGGGGTGTGGAAGGCCTTGGTGTATTAGGGACACAATAAGTTCAGGGCCAATGCCTGCGGCGTCACCCATGGTAATGCCCAAGGGAAGTGAACTAAGTGCTGTCATAATGCAAAAAACAAAAAAGCCCCGGCGGTATGCCGGGGCGGGATTAGGAGGTTAGAGTGCGTCGTTGGCGTAATCGGCCAGTCTGGAACGTTCGCCTCGTTGCAGCGTGATATGACCAGAGTGTGGCCATCCCATAAAGCGATCTACAACGTAGGTAAGGCCAGAGCTACCCTCAGTGAGGTATGGCGTATCGATTTGCGACAAGTTACCTAAACAGACTATTTTGGTGCCAGGGCCTGCACGGGTAACCAGTGTTTTCATTTGTTTGGGTGTCAGGTTCTGTGCTTCATCAATAATCAGGAATTTATTGAGGAAGGTACGACCACGCATAAAGCTCATGGATTTGATTTGAATCTTGGAACGAATCAGCTCCATGGTGCTATTACGACTGTTCTCAGTAGAGCTGTTGCTTGAGCCGCCTTTTTGGTTATTGGCACCAAGGTGCAGAACTTCCAAGTTATCTTCCAGAGCGCCCATCCACGGTGCCATCTTCTCTTCTTCGGTACCCGGTAAGAAACCAATATCATCACCGACGGGCACCGTGGCACGCGTGATAATAATGTCGCTATACAAGCGGGTTTCCAGTGTTTGAGTCAGAGCAGTGGCGACAGCCAACAAGGTTTTACCTGTACCCGCAGGGCCTAACAGCGAAACAAAGTCACAATCGGGATTCATCAGCAGATTCAGTGCGAAGTTCTGCTCACGGTTACGTGCAGTAATGCCCCAGACATTGTTTTTGTGATGGCTGTAATCACGAATTGTGGCCAGTACAGCAGTGTTGGCGGCCACCTCTTTAACTTGTGCATACAAAGGTTGATCACCTTCGGTGTACACGAACTCGTTAACGTGCAGCTGATTGCAGATAGGGCCTTGGATGCGGTAGTAGGTTGCACCAGCCTGCTGCCAGGACTCCAGCTTTTTGCCGTGTTTACGCCAGAAATCATCGGGCAGGGCGCGGGCACCTTCGTATAGCAGGTCGGAGTCATCCAGTACCTGATCGTGTAGATAGTCTTCAGCTAGCAAGCCCAGTGACTTGGCCTTCAAGCGCATGTTGATGTCTTTAGACACCATCACCACATCTTTATCTGTGATGGTTTTTTTCAACGCACTGACGACATTCAGGATGAGGTTGTCAGCTTTGCCTAAAGGTAGTTTGACGTTTAAGTCTGCATCCATGGCTTCAGTTTGGAAAAACAGCAGCCCTTTGGCTTCGATGTTTCCCAAAGCATTTAGCGGTAAGCCATGGTCTAGCGTGTTGTCGCCCACTAAGCCGTCAAGATTACGGCTGACTTGGCGGGCATTACGAGCGACTTCAGACATGCCTTTTTTCTGATGGTCTAGCTCTTCTAGCACCATCATGGGCAAGTAGATGTCGTGCTCTTCAAACTTAAATAGCGAGTTAGAGTCGTGCAGTAAGACATTGGTATCCAGCACAAACAGTTTGTGTGCTTGGTTACGCTTACTGCTGCGAATGGGTTTTTTCGCGGTGGTAGCAGGCGGTGTGTTGCGACGTGCAGTGCGCTTCGCCGGTGCAGGGGTTGCGGTGCTGACCTCTGCAGCCACAACGGCTGCTGGAGGAGTAGATACCGTTGGTACTGAAGGGGCGGCCACTGACGCTGGTTTAGGGGCTGGGGCTGCTTTCTTCGCAGCACTAGCTGTTTTTTTACTAGAGTTCGTAGCTCGGACGCTTTGTGCATCCAGAGTGCTACCGAGGCGTTTGGGCAGCGGAGGTAGAGGCATGTATTCAGTGCTCCTGACTGAGTCAGTCCAAGTAGAACAGTCTGCTTAGGACTAAAGTTGTTGGGCGGCTTCTAGTACATTTTGAACATGGCCGGGGACGCGCAGACCACGCCATTCCTGTACCAGTTTGCCTTCGGCATTCACTAAAAAAGTACTGCGTTCAATACCACGTACCTGTTTACCGTACATGTTTTTCATTTTCATGACACCAAATAATTCGCATAGTGTTTCATCGGGGTCACTGATTAACGCGAACGGTAGTGTCTGTTTTTCGATGAAACGTTCGTGCGAGCTCATGCTGTCACGCGACACGCCAATAATGCGTACACCTAGCTTTTCAAAATCGGCAATGGCGTCTCTGAAGCCTTGTGCTTCAGTAGTACAACCAGGCGTGTTGTCCCGCGGGTAGAAGTACAGCACGTAGGCGTGTCCTTGCAGCGACTGTGCAGAAAGAGTGCCTTGGGTACTTTCAGCGGTAAAAGCGGGGATGGGTTGGCCAACAGCCAAGGTAGTCATAGGTGCTCCTTAGATAAGTAGGGCGGCCACAACCCTGCGGCCTTCTGACATCAAAATATTGTAGGTACGCGCAGCAGCAGAGGTGTCCATGACTTCCACGCCAATGCGTAAACGCAGCAGCTCTACTGAGAGCGATGGGTGCAGCATTTGTTGGCGCTGGCCAGTACCTATGAGCACAACTTCAGGGGCGTTATCTGGCAACACTTGCGCAGCGCCGTCAAGGAAGGCCATAGGATCTTGCTTAACGTTATCTAGGCCAGCCAGCATGCGCAGCGTATCTGGCGTGATCTGACTGACCGATGTAATGGCCAATGGTTGTACGGTGCCTTCAGGCATAAACCAGATGCTTTGGTGATGTTTTTCGCGGTTAATTTCCACGTAATCATCGCCATAAGCAGTAATCGTATTTAGGTGAGGATTGTTTTCTTTTTGCAATAGCACGGTGCATCTCCAGAGAACAATTATGATCATAGCGCAAACTAGGGTGTTGCCAATATTTTGCAGATGTTTTCCTCTTTGCCAGCGATAGATTAAACTTGTTGGTTTAGCACGTATTCCTTCTAGGCTTTTGTTGATCTCAAGGACGATCATGACCAGTTTTCCCCGTATTGAACGCTTACCGCCCTATGTATTTAACATCACTGGCGAATTGAAAATGGCGGCGCGCCGTCGCGGTGAGGATATTATCGATATGTCGATGGGGAACCCCGATGGGGCCACACCACAGCATATTGTGGATAAGCTGGTTGAAGCAGCCGCCCGTCCAGACACTCACGGCTACTCAGTTTCCCGCGGTATTCCTCGTTTGCGTAAGGCAATCTCTGATTGGTACGGCCGTCGTTACGATGTGCAAATCGACCCAGATGATGAAGCCATCGTGACCATTGGTTCCAAAGAAGGTCTTGCTCACTTGATGCTGGCTACGCTGGATCAAGGTGACACCGTTTTGGTTCCTAACCCTAGCTACCCTATCCATATTTATGGTGCGGTGATCGCGGGTGCCAACATTCGTTCCGTTCCAGTTATTCCTGGTACAGACTTCTTTGAAGAAGTTGAACGTGCGGTACGTGAAACTATTCCTAAACCCAAAATGATGATTTTGGGCTTCCCAAGCAACCCTACAGCGCAATGTGTGGACTTGTCCTTCTTTGAGCGTATTGTGGCTTTGGCTAAAGAACACAACATTTTGGTCGTGCACGATTTGGCCTATGCAGACATCACCTTTGATGGCTATGTAGCGCCTTCCATCATGCAAGTAGAGGGTGCTCGTGATGTAGCGGTGGAATTTTTCACCATGAGTAAAAGCTACAACATGGCAGGCTGGCGTATTGGCTTCATGGTAGGGAACAAAGAGCTGGTTTCCGCCTTAGCCCGTATCAAGAGCTACCACGACTACGGTACGTTTACACCGTTACAGGTGGCAGCGATTGCCGCGTTGGATGGTCCACAAGATTGCGTTAAAGAAGTGGTTGAGCAATACCGTAGCCGCCGCGATGTATTGACCAAAGGTTTGAAAGAAATTGGTTGGGATGTAGATGTGCCAAAAGCATCTATGTACATCTGGGCTCGTATTCCTGAGT
This sequence comes from Alcaligenaceae bacterium 429, assembly GCA_004791645.1. GTDB lineage: Bacteria > Pseudomonadota > Gammaproteobacteria > Burkholderiales > Burkholderiaceae_B > Paenalcaligenes. Next base: position 734 of record SRSN01000030.1, on the reverse strand, counting down.
TCTACCGTGCTCAAGGTTCATTAGAGTTTTCCAAACGCCTGCTGGCAGACGCCAAAGTAGCGGTATCCCCCGGTATTGGTTTCGGCGAGTACGGCGATGATTATGTGCGTTTCGCACTGATAGAAAATGAGCAGCGTACACGACAAGCGGTACGTGGTATCAAAGATATGTTCCGAAAGGACGGGTTGTTGAAATGAGTCCAATAAAAGTTGGTTTGCTAGGTTTAGGTGTAGTAGGTGGTGGCACCTGGAAAGTCCTGACACAGAACGCGGATGAAATCGCCAGACGTGCAGGTAGACGAATTGAAGTGGTAGCTGTAGCCGTACGTGATGTGCAAAAAGCACGTGACTTGTTGGGCGACAGCGTCAGTATCAGCACCAATGGTATGGATGTAGTCAATAATCCAGACATTGATGTGGTGGTGGAATTGGTTGGGGGTGAAACCCTGGCTAAAGACTGGATCATGCGTGCCATTGAATTGGGCAAGCATGTGGTCACGGCAAACAAAGCACTGTTGGCTGTGCACGGCAACGAAATTTTCGCGGCTGCACATAACAAAGGTGTAATGGTAGCGTTTGAAGCTGCTGTGGCCGGTGGTATTCCTATCATCAAAGCAATTCGTGAAGGGTTAAGCGCTAACCGTATTCAATGGGTAGCGGGCATCATCAACGGCACAACCAACTTTATTCTGTCCGAAATGCGTTCGCGTGGTCTGTCGTTCGAGTCAGCCTTGG
>SRSN01000308.1 GCA_004791645.1 Alcaligenaceae bacterium 429 | reverse complement strand
CCAGTGACGCAGGCAGGGTCGGCTATCTTGTGGCCTAGCTGTGGCTGTACCAGCTCGGCCATTAGCTTGATGATATGGCGCGGGGTACGGAACTGGCCGTTCTTGCCAGCGGTGGCGATTTCGGCCAGTAGCATTTCATAGACGTCACCCTGGATGTCCTGAAAGGCCTGGCCGTTTTCCCGTGAGTCCTTCTCCATCACCTCGAAGATTTCGTCGATGGTCTTCACCGCCTCCACCAGCAGGGCGGGCTTGGGGATGATGAACACGGCGTTTTTCATGTGGTGAGTGAAATTGGATTCAGCGCCGTTGAGGTCTTTCAGGAAGGGAAATACCTTGCCCTGCACATGTTGCAGCATCTCTTCGGCCTGCATGCGCTTGAACTCACTCCAGCGCAGCGAGCGTTTGTCGATGGGACGTTGTTCCGCCACAGGCCAGTTACGCTCTTCGGGTGGAATCCAAGTGCCTTCAAACTTGGAGGTGTATTTCTCGCCGGTCCACTCGGCATCGGCCTGTCTCTTTTGATCCAGTTCGTCCAGCCGTTTCATGAACAGCAGGTAGGTGATCTGCTCGATGGCGGTGAGCGGGTTGCTGATGCCACCACTCCAGAATTTGTTCCAGAGCTGGTCGATTTTATTTTTGAGTTCGGGGTTGTTCTGTAGCATAGGATGCCCTGTTCTTTAAGCCGCCAACCGCTCGGTCAGCAGCAGGATTTCGTTGATTTCTGCCGGGCTGAACACGCCACGGATGCCTTGCGGGTGGATGACCGTGAAGGGGGCGTTGATCAGGTCTCTTCTCGCCACCTTTTCGCGCTCGATGATGAAGTTTTTCAACAGATTAAGGAACTCCATCTGGCGGCTGGACAAGGTGGTGTGGGCCCGAATGAACTGGTCGAACGCAGCGCTGACTTCGTCGGGGAAGCTCTGCAGGACTTCGATGCCGAGGATGTGCCGGATGAACTGGATGAAGCGCGCCTTGCGGTTTTTGTAGACCTGGCGCAACAGGTCTTCAGTGATGTGCGGATGTTCTTCATGCAGCAGTTCAGCCAGTTGGTTGGCCTCGTCTGCACTCACCGTTTCGCCACTCTTGATCTTCTGCAGCACTGGGTTGTGCTCAGTGAGTTCGGTAATCAACGCTTCAACCATTTCGCGGTAGCGGCTGATACTCACCGCTTCTTGCTGAGGGCCAAACTCGACCCGTTCCTTGTTGTGCAGTATGTCGGTGAGATCCAGATGCACCGGACCCGGGCTGGCCATCTGCTCGCGGAATTTCATCAGCGGGCCGAGCTTGGCCACCAACTCATCGAAGGCTTCTTCGTCGGCCGTAGCCCAGTAATGGCTGGCCTGTGCGGCGCGGATCAAGGCTTCTTCTTGCTTGACGAAACTGACCGAGAGTGGCAATTCACCAATCTGTTCGACGATGTCATCTTTGAGCGTGTCGGCCTGCTCTCTGTCTTCATTGAGTACGGCCAGCGAGTATTCGAGCACATCGCGTTCGAAACGCATGGCCTTGAAGTCGGCTTCCGAGACGGTACGAAACAACGGCTTGATTTCAGCGCGCAGAAATTCCAGCTTCTGGGGCGTGAGGTTGATCCAGAAGTTCTCTTCGTCCAACCTGGCCAGTGCGACAGCAGCGTCCTTGATCACCACAGAGTCTTTGGGCAGTGTCGCGATCTGCCAGCGCAGTTTGGCCACCTCGCGTTCAGTGATGTCGATTTGGTTGATGGCAATGGCCTTGTCGATCTTGTCGAGGCGCAGGCCCACCAAGCGCACGGGCAGCGGTAGCTGGGGTTTGAGTTCCTTGCCCTTGGGTTGCAGCTTGAAGTATTCGAAGTTGTCCCAACAATCGAGAATCAGGAAAACGTCTTTCTCAGTACACCAAGGTTTGGGCTTGCTGGCTTCCAGCAGGCGGGTGCCGCGACCGATCATCTGCCAGAACTTGGTGTAGGAATACACCGGTTTGGCAAAGACCAGATTGACGATTTCTCGCACGTCGATGCCGGTATCGAGCATATCCACGCTGATGGCAATTCGTGGCATGTCGTTGTTGGTGAACTGATCGAGTAGGCCGCCCTTGCCGTAGACTCGGGGGTCGTCCGAGACCAGCACCTTGGCCAGTTCACCATGGTATTGCGGATAAAGCTTGTCGAAGATTTCCTCGATACGGCGGGCATGGGCCTTGGAGGAGCAGAAGAAGATCGTCTTGCCAGGCAGCACGCCGTTGCCGTCCTTGATGCACTCCTCCATGAACTCCCTGACGATCAGGGTGTTGGTGCCCTTGTTGATGACCTGCTTTTCAAGCTGGGTTCCTTCGAAGTTGATCTCTTCGATGTCCTTGCCCTGCAGGATGAGCTTTTTCTGGTCTTCCAGTGAAATGGTGCGCTTGCTGATGCCTTCCATCTGGAACCGGGTCTGGATTTTCATGACCTGGAAGTTGCAGAGATAGGGCGGCACGCGATTGACGGCCT
>SRSN01000307.1 GCA_004791645.1 Alcaligenaceae bacterium 429 | reverse complement strand
GGATTCTATCATTAATGATAATTATTCTCAATTAAGGTGTTGTGATGTGCGTATTCCCCACAAATGGTGGTGTGGTGAGTAGCTAAAAGGGATCGGTAAATGCCAGAGGACGGCAGAAGAAGAAGAAGAAGAAGAAGAAGAAGAAGAAGAAGAAGAAGAAGAAGAAGGCCGCCATCGCGAGGTGCAATGGCGGCGAGTGCAATTAGCTCTTCACTGCAATGACTTGAATTTCTACAGTCAGTTCTGGTGCAGCCAGTTTGGCTTCTACGCAAGCACGAGCGGGGGCGTGACCCGCTGGAACCCAGGCATCCCATACCGCGTTAAACGCAGCAAAGTCAGCCATGTCTGTTAGCCATACATAGGCAGAAACTACAGCTTTTTTGTCGGTGCCAGCATCAGCCAACAACTGATCAATATTTGCCAGAATTTCTGTGGCTTGAGCAGCCGTATCACCATCACGTTGGGTTTTGGCGACTTGACCAGCCAAAACAACCATTTCACCACTTAGGGGAAAGCTAACGACTTGGCTCATACGAGCATTGCTATGCAAACGGGTGATCATCGATTGTTCTCCTCAATACAAATGAAAAAGTGCAGCCATGGGAGTAGGCTGCACGGGTGATTTACTGTATGTTGCGGCTAGCAGGTAGCAGGCGCAACAGGCGGAATGCTTCATGTCTATCACCACCTCTATGGCCTATCCATAGTACTTCAGTGTTGTTAGGCGGGGGCAGCTCACCTTTCTCAAGATCACGGCGGTTTAACTGTTGAAGAATCAAATCACAACGTTGGTCAAACACTAGATCTACATTACTGAACGCATAAAATGAGGCGCGTTGGCCTAGGCCTACACCTTGTCCACGTACGCATCCGTTTGCGGCTTGATGGGTTTGTAAGGCGGTAGAGAGCTCATTGGAAACACTGCGGTAACTGCGGGCGTAATCCAGCGATGGCAGCCACAATGTGACTAGTAGCAACCACGTGACCAGCAACCCACCAGCCGACAGCACCGTGCCGCGCCATAAGCCCGGCGGATGGCGACGAGTACGCCATACAACTAAGGCAATCCAGCCAAGAGAGCCTAGAACCGCGAGTGTTAAGGCAGGAACGGAAATAAAGGTTTCAAACCCCACCGTTTGGCGTGCAATGCTTTTCGCAATTTTTGGTGGCCAGCCGCTTTGTTGTGCCACCCAGCCCAACCAGACGGTCGCAGCAGTGAGTGAAAAACACATGACGGCAAACCAGTCTAGCGTGTTGATAATGCTACGTCGTAGTGTGGGTAATGCAAAGGCGGCGAGTACAGCGCTAGGAATTGCTAACAGAGCTAGTTCTGGCTCAGATGGATTGGTCTGTACCAGTAGTGTCAGTAGCGCAGTAATAAATAAGCAGCCGGGCAGCAGCAAATGCGGTGCACGCAGCCAGTGTCTCCAGTTCCATACGGCGAGTAGTGCCATGGGCCATGTGGGCCACAAGAACCACAGTAAATCACGCAGGGCTTTGTATAGGCCAGTTACGTTAGGCCAGCCAAAGCTGGAGTGATTCCATAGCAGCCATTGTTGAGTCCAGTACAGGCTGAAAGCGCGAGCAGGGAACCACCAGAGTAAAAATAAGGCGATACCAAGCACAATAGCTACGATCTGCCATTTAAAAATGGAGCGGAAAGGGCTATGGAATAGAGGTAATAACAGGCTGGCTAGGAAAATAGGCGTGGCACCTACTGCACCACGAGTCAACAGGGCGCAAGCCAAGGCAATACCCAGTAGCAATGTGCCGGCGGCGGGTCTATACAGTTGCAAACTTAAGGCAAAAAATGCCAGCGCCTGAAATGCCATGATGGCAGGCACATGCGAGGTTTCATGCATGCGCCATAAAATACCTACCGTCGCAATCAGGAACAGCAAGGTGGCATCTGCCAGCATGCGGCCATATTCAGCAGGGGTGGGCTCACCACCAAAGGGTAATGGTAGAGGCTGGGCTTCTCGGCGTTTGGCTAAGCGTAAGGTGCCGTGCCACACGCAATAACTCATGAGACCAAACCAAAGCAGGTTGGGTACACGAGAGGCAAGAATCAGACTATTTAATTCGGTGGTGAATAGCGCAAAAATAGGTGCAAATAGTGTCATGCACGCTAAGCCTACCCACGTAACGAGTGGGCCATTTTCTGCATAAGCCAGACTGCCAACCTGAGGTAGTAATACTGATAGCACGCCATCGTTGTTCATGGCGGTTAGCATGGTGGCTAAACCAATCACGTCATCGGTTTTCCATGGGTCACGGAAAATCAGCCCCGAAAGTATATAGATCAGGCCTACAGCAATCAGAATACTGCGAGGGAGCTTGGCGGCACCGGGTGAGGTTAAGCGCGCGGGGGAGTATGGTTGTGAGGTATGCACAAGTCAGGCGGAATGAATGATTCGTGACAAGAATTATAGCGGAGGCGTAGACGGGGATGTGCAGGACATAAAAAAAGGCAGCCGTGG
>SRSN01000306.1 GCA_004791645.1 Alcaligenaceae bacterium 429 | reverse complement strand
TGTCTATTCCATTGCTGAAAAAACAGCCATGGGCGATGGCCGTGTAGACAGTGACGCTCTGATTCAGCACGCTAAGAAGGCAGCAAAGCGCTTTATCCATTTCAATATGGCCAAAGCCGCAGAAGATGCTGGTAGTGTGATCAGCGCCGTCATGTTTGGTGCGCTATCTGCCGCAGGTGTACTGCCCTTTAGCCGCGAACAGTTTGAACAAACCATTGAGCGCGGTGGCGTAGGCGTCAAACCTAGCTTACGTGCCTTTGATGCGGCCTACAGCCGCGTTAATGCTGCACAAGAAGTAAGCACAGATGACGACAAACCGGCTCTACCCGACCCTGCCACCGTCAATCCAAAGCACCCTCGTGTGGCCACACTGGTAGAACGCATTCGTCAGACCTTCCCTGCCAGTACCCAACCCATTATTCTGGAAGGCACACGACGACTCATCGACTTCCAAGACGTGGAGTACGGTGAACTGTATGTAGACAGGCTGGCCGCATTGCAACAGAACATGCGTGCTGATGATCACTTGCTATTGAGTGAAGCTGCGCGTTACCTAGCGCTATGGATGTCTTTTGAGGACGCCATACGTGTTGCTGAACTCAAAACCCGTGCCACACGTTTTGAGCGCGTCAGCCAAGAGGTACAGCTTGAGTCCGGTCAAATATTGGCCATCAACGAATACATGCACCCTCGTGTAGAAGAAATCAGCGAGATCTTGCCCTGTAAACGTCTTGCCCGTTGGTTATTAAACAGTAAATCATGGGGACATCGTTTGCTGCGCAGTATGACTGGCAAAGGCAGAATCGTCCAAACCAGTTCGTTACGTGGTTTCTTATTGCTGAACACTTTAAGTGGCATGAAACGCTGGCGTCGTAAAACCTTGCGCTACGAAGCAGAACAGCTGCGCATTGATGAATGGCTGCAACGTATTGCTAAACAAGCCTCTAACCACCCTGCTTTGGCACTGGAAATTACCCGTACACAACGCTTGGTGAAAGGTTACGGCGATACCCATCAACGCGGCTTGCGCAATTTCTCGGCCTTGATGCAAATTTTGGATCAACACGCTGATCGCGTTTCGCCTGAGATGCTGCATGCCCTACGTGATGCGGCGCTTGCTGATGAACATGGGAAGAAACTAGACGAAACTAGACAGGCGTACGCCTTAGTTTAAGCACTTTATGTGAGCAATTATGGTAAGTCGGTGTCAGATACTTTACTACTAAACAATATAGTGTAGAATATAATTTGACTACGTGCGTATGCGACGGCTTGGTCTTTATTGTTAACGTACTGCGTCCTCATTTAAGGGTGCGCTTGGAATCAGAAAATGCAACCAACCACAGACTTAGATCTGTCTACTGAATTAGCACAAGACAGCGGCTACGAAGGACGCATTAGCCCTAAAGATCCTGCCACTGTGCGGCTATGGCTACGACTCATGACCTGCACCAAGCAGATTGAGGACGAAATACGTAAACGCCTACGTACCAATTTCGATATTTCGTTGGCACGTTTCGATTACATGGCTCAGCTATACCGCTATCCCCAAGGCCTAAAAATGGGTGAGCTATCCCGTTATCTGATGGTCACCAGCGGCAATATTACGGGCCTCACCGACGAGCTATCCCGCGAAGGTCTGGTTTCACGTGTTAGTAGCCCAACTGACCGCAGAACCTGGTTGTTGCACCTGACCCCAAAAGGCAAAACAGCGTTTGAAAAAATGGCTAGCCAACATAACCAGTGGCTAAGCGAGTTGTTTGAAGGTCTGGACCACGATGTGATCGTACAAGCACTGCAACAACTGGGGCAATTGCGTGTGCATTTGCAAAAGAACCTCGGCTAATTACCGATAATCCTAAACAGGCCAGACTAGACACTACACGCATCCAGTCTGGCTCCACCTAGACCTAGCGCTTTATGGCGTCACTATAAATAAAAAGGAAAACGCATGGAATCAAAGCCATACATGCAAAAACACCGAATCCGTTTCTCGGAATGCGACCCTGCAGGCATTGTGTTCTATCCGCAGTACTTTGTGATGTTTAACGATCTGCTCGAAAAGTGGATTGACGACATCGTCCCCACCATTGGTTTTCACGGCGTTATTGCCGATCGTAAAGTTGGCCTGCCTACCGTGCATTTGGATGCCGACTTCCGTGCCATCAGCAAAATGGGGGACGACGTCATTCTTAGCCTCAGCATTGAACGCTTAGGTGGACGCTCCATACAGCTGCATTTGCAGTGCACCGACTTGGAGGGTCAGCTACGCATGGAGATCAACCAAGTTATTGTGACTACATCATTGGTAACGCACAAAGCCATTGATATTCCAGAGTTTTTACGTACACCCATGCAGGCTTACGTTCAGAAAGAAGCCGCAGTAATGGATAGCGCAAAATAAATCGCGTTTTTTCCTGTACCTAACCACACAAAACGGCATTGACGCTCGTCAATGTCTGGCTGGTAGCTTTGCGCGTATTTTGTA
>SRSN01000305.1 GCA_004791645.1 Alcaligenaceae bacterium 429 | reverse complement strand
CCACCACCACCACCTCCTCCTCCTCCTCCTCCTCCCTCGTACAACAACACACTATTTTTTAATTCTCAGTGCTACAATAACAATCCATCTAGACGGATTGTTATGAGCAAAATTAACCGACCTAAACAACCAGAAGTACTACGTGCCAAGATTCTAAAAGCCACCCAAGACGTACTACTGAGCGAAGGCCTTGCTGCACTCACACAAGAAAAAGTGCTTGCCCAACTGGATATTTCCAAAGGTGGCTTGCAGCATCATTTCCGCACCAAACAAGACTTATTGGATGCACTGTTTGATCATGTGTATGAAGGCTTTGAAGAGCTGTATAACGATGCCTTGGCACAAGAACCGGAAGGCCCTGCACGCCATATACGCGCCTATGTAATTGCAGCCAGTCGTAGTGGCAGTGAAGAAAAACTCTGGGGCCAGACCTTAGTATTACTTGCCGTAGGTAATGCCAATTACCAAGCCAGATGGCAACGTAGCCTAGAAGATATCGCCAAAGCTGATTCATTAGACCCCGGCAAACAATTAGCCTGCAGATTGTTTGCTGATGGTTTGTGGTACAGCTTGGTCATAGGGCCTGATCATCATATGGATCACGTTCAAAGCGCCCTACAACACATCCTCTCTCTCACCGAGTAAAGCACTCATATGTCATCTCCCTACATACCTCTAGGCATCGCTATTGTTGCTGAAGTGATCGCCACCACCGCCTTAAAGTCTTCGGACAGTTTCACTCGTTTGATGCCCAGCATCATTACTCTGGTAGGGTACGCCATCGCTTTTTATTGTTTATCCCTAACGCTGAAAAGTATCCCTACAGGCATTGCTTATGCCATATGGTCTGGCGTGGGCATTGTGTTGATTTCGCTAGCTGGTTGGTTCATCCATAAACAAACTCTGGATGTGCCAGCGTTAATAGGCTTGTCGCTGATTATTGCTGGCGTCATTATTGTGAACGTATTTTCTAAGAGTACCGCGCACTAACGTGCTCTAGAGTTATACCGTGGCCTGATAGGAGACTTGCCCATAAGCCCGTTCAATCACGGCCACCAAATCTTGTATGGTTTTATGTTGGCTTTTGTTCTTCGCCACAAACATAGAATACAAATGGCGTAGTACTGGTTCTGCCCTACCCTGAAAGGGGCTAACCAATAATCCAGTCTCTACTTCGTACTTCACAATACGCTCGCACTCTACATAAAAACCCATCCCTTCTTTGGCACTTTGTATAGCCTGTATGCCGCTGTTGAAATGAATGGCGTTACGGAAATTAAAATCTTCTATGCCATTCACTCTAAACCAATCTGCCCAGTCTACTTCTTGGTTATCGTTAAAAATCAGAGGAAACTTCAGCACATCACGAGGATGGCGAATTTTCTTCGCTAAGGCTGGAGCACAATACGGCATCAAGGTATTGATGCCCAAACGTTCTACCCCTTTTTTCTCCATAAACGACTCACCATACAGTACGGCAATATCAAACTCTCTAAACCGGTCGGTATGGGGAATGTACTCGCTGATGACAGCAAAACTCACCGACTCATCGCTAGTCTTCATGTAGTTTTGCAGTGCAGGGTTAATAATTTTGCTGCAGAACGTGGGGGAACTATAAATGCGCACCAAACCTTCGTCTGCTGCGGTGACTCCCCTAATTCCATCACGGATTTCACGCAGACCTTTTTCCACAGCCTGTAATAACATACGGCCATCTGCCGTCAAGGCTAACGCCCTACCCTGACGGCTAAATAGCTCTACATTGAGATCCTCTTCAAGCTTGCGTATGGCTTGGCTGACAGCGCTAGGAGACAGAAACAGCTCCTCCGCCGCCAGCTTGAATGACTCCATTCTCGCTGCAACCTCAAAAATCTCTAACCCGCTTAAATAGCTTGAAATACGCATTGTCGCCATGCTGACACCACCTTCAATGCCAAAATGGCTAATGCTAGTGGTACAGCCTGCCGCTACACAGATGCCAATATCACCTATATAACGCCTCCCTCTCGTGTGATAGCCACTCTTGCAGCACCAATTCCACGGTAATGCATACGGGGGCTTCGGCACGTACAAACCTGCCTGAATAGACTACCCCTTGATTATCGGCCACCATGCCAAACAGTTTGGCTTCAGGCTGTGAACCGTTGCGCGTCACTTCACCACGCAGGGTTAACAACTCTACGGCATAGCCCGTAATATCAATGGGTGCAGCGTTTTCATGGCCAGGCTCATTTACTAATAACTGCGCCCTGAATAAGCTACCCAGCCCGCCCTTCACCAGTACATGATCCATCTCGTAGTGAGCACAAATATCTTCTATGCCCAACACAAGGTCATCATTGCATTGCAGTCTGGCCTTCACGATGCGACCTGGCTCACCCTGTAATAGTTGTGTCGTCATACCCTAGTCTCCGCAGAGACTACGGATGGATGAAACACATGCATCTGGGAAGTGCTGTCTTTCTTGGCTACAAAACCAATCTCTGCCGTCACTAATACT
>SRSN01000304.1 GCA_004791645.1 Alcaligenaceae bacterium 429 | reverse complement strand
TTCTTGCACGATACAGCTAACCCATCTCCGTATTTCAAGGCAGGTACGATTACCGCCAACAAGGAGGTTCGTCCGGAGCAAAATGGGCTGGTCGTTGATGTGCACTATCCAAAAGTGGACTTGGATGGCTGGTTGGCGCTTATACAAACCGCACAGGCCGATGAATCACAAGGTGAAGAGTATTTTCCTGCCTTGAAACGTTTACGTGTTCAGGCGGATGAAGCGCAGGCTCTAGGGATGGGATTTGAACAGTTAACGTTGACTGCTCAGCAGCCACAGCAACGGCATTGGCGCGTAGACATAAGCTCTAGCGAAGCAGCCGGCAACCTACAGTGGCAGGTGGATAGAGAGGGCGAAATAGAGGGTGTGCTTCAAGCACACTTCCAACGCATTATTCTGGGTGAGATGGCTGAGAATGAGGTGGGCGAAGATACCGAGTCTGAGCGTTGGGGTGATGATGCTTTGCATCTGCCTGATATGAATCTGCATATTGAGCAGCTGGAAATTGCTGGTAAGCGTATAGGTAGTGTGTTGGCTGAGGGACGATCAGAGACTGATTCGGATGTCTGGCAATTAGAAAAACTCTCGTTGGTAGCACCGGGGGTGAGCCTATCAGGCACAGGGCATTGGCTGTTAAATGGTGAGTCCAGAGGGCTGTACATAGAAGCGCAAGCAGCCATAGAAAACTTACAAGACTATCTGAATTTTTTTGGTGTGCAGGACGTAGTGCGAGGTACCAAAGGTTCGGTAGCTATGCAATTCAATTGGCGAAATTTGCCGTGGCGTGTGGCTCTGGATGATCTAGAGGGCGATATCAATATCGTGTTAGGTAAAGGTAGGCTGAACCAGATACAGTCGCGCTCAGCACGTTTGTTAGAGCTATTGTCATTGCAATCCTTAACGCGATTGGCTCGCTTAGAGCTAAACATTGGTGGTGTACTACGTGAAGGTTTCCCTTACGATGAGATGCGTGGTGACATCAGTTTGCGTGAAATGCAGCTGCATACCAATAACTATCGCATTATCGGCCCCGTGGGCACCATTGTGATTGAAGGTGACGTAGGTGTGAAAAGCGAAAGCTTGGCCTTGAATGTGGTGGTGATCCCAAGGGTAGACGTGAGTGGTGCTGCTGTGGCAGCAGCAGTCGTCGTGAACCCGGTGGTAGGGATAGGGGCTTTTTTGGCGCAGTGGTTACTGCAAGAGCCACTATCTAGAGCAATGACACAACGGTATGCCGTACATGGTAGTTGGGATGATCCACAACTGGAAGAAATGTCGCTAGACTGACCGTAGGTAGGCTGTGTGAGGGGCATAAAAAAGGGGCCTAGGCCCCTTTTTATTGATAGAACGTATAAGGATTAATATACACCTTGTTGGAGTATCGCATCCGCCACCTTTACAAAGCCGGCAATGTTAGCGCCGTCTACATAGTTAATAAATTGAGCCTGCTTACCATGCTGTACGCAGTTTTCATGAATAGCATGCATGATTTGGTGCAGTTTCTGGTCAACAGCTTCTTGTGTCCAGAATAAACGTTGCGAGCTCTGGCTCATTTCCAGTCCGGATACGGCTACGCCGCCTGCGTTACTGGCTTTACCTGGTGCGTAGAGAATCTTAGCTTCTAAGAACAGTTCTACTGCGTCCAATGTGGATGGCATGTTGGCACCTTCGGCCACACAACGCACACCGTTGGACAGCAAGACACGAGCATCGTGTGCATCCAGTTCGTTTTGTGTTGCACATGGCAGGGCAACATCAACGGGAACTTCCCAAGGACGTTTACCGGCAATGTACTTAATACCTACTTCTTTGGCGTAATCTTCCACGCAGCCTTGGCTTTGGCAGCGTATCGCCATCAAGCGTTGCAGTTTCTCGGGTGTGAAACCGTCTGGGTCATAGGCATAACCTTTTGAGTCAGAGACCGTCACGACCTTAGCACCTAAGTGCATACATTTTTCAATGGCGTATTGAGCCACGTTACCTGAACCGGATACTGATACGGTTAGGCCTTCTAGAGCCATGCTTTGGCGTTTCAGCATTTCTTGAACGAAATACACCAAGCCATAACCAGTCGCTTCTGGGCGAATCAAGCTGCCACCAAAACTGATGCCGCGGCCAGTAAAGACGCAGGCAGTGTTGTTGGACAGTTTTTTCATCATCCCGGACATATAGCCCACTTCACGGCCACCTACACCAATATCGCCTGCAGGCACGTCTGTGTCTGGGCCAATATGGCGGTAGAGCTCGGTTACCAGCGCTTGGCAGAAGCGCATGATTTCGTTCTCAGAGCGGTGTTTAGGATCGAAGTCAGACCCGCCTTTAGCACCACCCATAGGCAGGGTTGTGAGGGCGTTTTTAAAGGTTTGCTCGAAAGCCAGGAACTTAAGGATGGAGAGGTTTACTGAAGGGTGAAAACGCATGCCACCTTTGAAGGGGCCTAGGGCGCTGCTGTGCTGGATGCGGAAAGCCCTATTAGTTTCGGTTTGACCTTGGTCATTGACCCAAGATACACGGAAC
>SRSN01000303.1 GCA_004791645.1 Alcaligenaceae bacterium 429 | reverse complement strand
CACTAACTCCTATACCGAGAGAGAAGCCAAAAATGCAGAGCTCACCATTGATGGCATCCCGATCACTAGCCAAAGCAACACCGTTGAAAATGCGGTTGAAGGCGTAACCCTCACCCTGAATCAAACTACCACTGGTAGCGAAAACGGCAAAGCTACACGCCTTGCCTTAACTCGTGACGATGCAGCGACCAACAAAACCATCCAAGAGTTTGTGACTGCTTACAACAATGTAATCAGCACAATTTCAGCACAAACAAAATACGACATGGATGCCCAGCAAGGTAGCGCCTTAACTGGTGAGGCGCTACCGCGACGCATTCAATCCGATATACGTAATGCCATCAGCCATACCCTAAGCACTGGTGAAGTACGCAACCTGTCACAAGCCGGGATCACCATCAACCTCAGCACGGGCATGATGGAAGTAGACCAGAAAAAGTTAGATGCTGCCCTAAAAGACAATAGTCAAGATCTTGCTCGCCTATTCTCAGGCAAAGAGGGCATTGGCCAGCGCATGGTAGATGGCACTGAAGCCTACTTAAAGAAAAAAGATGGTCTACTCGCCGTCACCAATGACAACATTACCAAAAGCATTAAAGACATAGACAAGCAAATGGCGGTTGCAGAAGCACGAATCGAAACCACCATGGAAGCTTATAGAAAGCAATTTTCAGGCTTAGACAAGATGATGAGCCAGATGGGCGGGATCAGCCAATATCTCGGCCAACAGCTTGCTATGCTTGGCAACATGAACGACAAAAAATAGTTATGACTTACGCCCCCACTAGACGCGGCTACGGCCAACGATCGGTACAGACCTATGCCAACATAGGCCTAGAAACAGAAGTTCTTAGCGCCTCCCCGGAACGCCTGATCACTTTATTGTTTCAGGGGGCACGAGCCGCCATACTTCAAGCCAAACTGCATTTTGAGAAAAACAATATAGCCGAGCGTGGCAAGGCTATATCTAAAGCTATTGATATCGTTGACAGCGGCTTAAAAGCAGCTGTCAACACAGACAAAGGCGGTGAGGTTGCGCAAAACCTGATCACTGCCTACGACATCGTTCTGCACAATTTGCTACGCGCAAACATGGATGCAGACCGTACAAAACTAGATATCGCCGACAAACTTCTAGAAGAGCTTGGTCAGGCTTGGGTTACCGCCGTTGACCCACAACGCGCCTAAAGAGGCCATCCCTCTTTTGACTGGCATCTCTACACCGAGCACCACCATCATGAGCACAAACAACCCCACCCTCCTGCAACAGTACGAGACTATTGCAAACATCACCAGCAGCATGCTGCAACAAGCACAGCTTAATGCTTGGGATGAGGTGTTTACACTCAGCGAACGCTACATTGAAGCGGTAGATTGTTTACGCACCATGGATACGCTAAATAGCAGCGACCGCGAAGCCAGACGCGAACTGCTTTCACGCATACTGGAAGATGACGCCCAGATTCGCCACCTTGCCACACCCGAGTTGAAACGCTTGGACAAGCTACTGGGCAACATGAGACGCCAACAGAATATTCTGCAAACGTACTACCCCAACACCGCTAGTCATCTATGAGCATAGGTGGTCACTCCCCTCTAGGCACTCTACTTATACAGCGTCTAGATGCGGCACTGGGTAATACCCTTGGCCAACAAAGCAACATCAGTTCGGGTGCCAGACCGGATGCCGTAAGCCAACCACAGCACCCCGAACGCAATCAGCGCAGTGAAAACACCACCTCGCGCCATCCACAGCAAAGCGTGGAACAGGCCACCCGTCATGCACAGCAGGGCAAACAACAGCAGCTTAGGCAAGATGTAGGTCTAAATAGACAAGCAGCCATAGAATCGCTGCTGCGACAAACCAGCACCTCGGCAACCAAGTCTGCCCCCACCACGCTAGGTAAGGCGGCGCAAACCATTTTGCAAATCATTGATCGTTACCCAGAGATCAAGCAAGGGCTACAAGGTAGGCAACCACTGGCAAACAATGGCGACCTACGCACACTACTACAGACAGCGTTAGCGCAAGCACGCTCGCACACCGTAAGCTCGCCACAAACCCAGCAACCAACGCCCTCATCGCCAGTTGCAGAACAATCAACCTCTACTGCGCAACTCATGCGTCCAGCGGTAGTCTCTACAAGCCTGTTGCAACAGCTGGACACCACGGCATTAGCGCAAAGTTTCATGAAAGGCCTACAGCAAACCGTACAGCACAGTGGCATGTTCTATGAAGCGCAGCTTGCTCGTTTTGCCTTCGGCCAAGGGTCGCTGCAAACCTTAACGCAGCAGCCACAAAATCAGCAGACAAACAATACCGCACCGAACTCATCGCAAGGTACGCAGCATGCCAAGCCCGAGAGCAGCGCTACCCCTACCGCCCACACCACTGCTGCACTCTCTGCCACAGATGGCAGCGACTCCCCGCATTCGTTGCTCATACGACAGCAACTTGAAGTACTCGCTAATCAACAATTTCAATGGCGCGGTGAAGCTTGGCAAAATGTGCCACTGGACTGGCTCATTCAACGCAAGCAACAGCACGAAGG
>SRSN01000302.1 GCA_004791645.1 Alcaligenaceae bacterium 429 | reverse complement strand
ATCTATATTTATGTTTAGTTACAATATGACAGAATGATCCACCTAGCAAACCCTACTCTTTCAACCCTACTGAGTACGCAGGGTTGAAAGCACTACCTTTCGTCTTAACGATCTTTCATTAGCATCGCGATAACACTTTGCACATCCAGCGCGCCCGAAGGTTCAGAAGCATTGTCTGAGCTGGAAAATGCACCGATCAAAGCAGGCAACAACTCGGTCAAATGTGAGAGTACTTTGCTTTCGCTTAAGCCACTGTCATTCGCCATCGTCGCTACTGCTTTATTCCCTAATACTTGCTCTAGCTGTCCCATGCTTACCGGCAACTTTTCACCGCTGCTCATCCATGATGTCACCACCTTGGCTAATCCACCCTGTTTGAAGGTTTGAATCAAACCATTCAAGCCTCCTGGAAACTTATTTACCAACGACACCAACGCTGGAATCAGGCTGGCACGTTCTTGTTGTGCAGGATTTAATGCTGCAGACGCAACGGACATCAAAGAGTTTAGAAAGCTCACGGTTTACACCTCGTTATTTACTTCTTTTAAGTAAGGATGCTACATTGTGCCGCGCTTTCAGGCGCTAGAGAAAAAACAAATGCAAACAAAAAACACCCCCACGCTGCCTTGCTAGCAAGGCGCTGCCCCCCGTGGGGGCTTTACGGTCTTGGGGCGGCCCTGCGACCTCCAATACCCCACCCTGCCTTACTAGCAAAAGCACTATCCCCCACCAAGGGGGCTTTACAGTCTTGGGGCGGCTCTGCGACCTCCAATACCCCCACGCTGCCTTACTAGCAGAAGCACTGCACCCCGAGGGGGCTTTACGGTCTTGGACAGCTCTGCGAACACAGCAATAAACACAGCCCTAGCCCATAAAAAATGCGCTGCCTAAGCAGCGCATTTTTCGGTCAATTCCCTAGGCAAACGCTAGGATTAATCACCAAACTGAATGCCTTGTGCCAACGGCAATTCACGGGAATAGTTGATGGTGTTTGTGGCACGACGCATATAGACTTTCCACGCATCGGAACCCGACTCTCTACCACCACCAGTTTCTTTTTCACCACCGAATGCGCCACCAATCTCTGCGCCCGATGTACCAATATTCACGTTGGCAATACCGCAATCTGAGCCATTAGCAGACAAGAAGTATTCTGCCTCGCGCAGGTCGTTACTGAAGATAGCCGATGACAAACCTTGTGGCACATCGTTTTGCATGTCTACCGCTGTTTGGAAATCGGTATAACGCATGAAATACAGAATAGGAGCGAAGGTTTCGTGCTTCACTACGCTGCTTTGCTCTGGCATTTCTACAATGGCAGGTTTCACATAGTAGCCATTAGGGTATTTATCTTGCAGCACGCGTTCACCACCGTGTACAGTGCCGCCCTGCTCACGCGCATTTTTCAAGGCTGTTTGCATAGCGTCAAACGAGTCTTTATCGATCAACGGGCCTACCAATGTGCCTGTTTCCAATGGGCTACCAATAACCGCACTGTCATACGCTTTGCGCAAACGTTTCAACAGATCATCTGCCACACTTTCGTGCACAATCACTCGACGAGTGGTGGTGCAACGCTGACCAGCCGTACCAATAGCACCAAACAAAATGCCGCGCATGGCTAAATTCAGATCTGCGGATTCACTCACAATAATGGCGTTATTGCCACCCAGCTCTAGCAAAGAACGACCAAAACGAGCCGCTACGCGTGGACCTACTTCACGGCCCATACGTGTAGAACCGGTTGCTGATACCAGCGCCACATCGTGGTTATCTACCAAGGCTTCGCCTACATCGCGTTCGCCGATCAGCACTTGGCTCAAACCTTCTGGCGCATCGCCAAAACGTTTTAACGCACGTTCAAACAAGGCTTGGCACGCCAGCGCTGTTAGCGGTGTTTTCTCGGATGGTTTCCAGATCACAGCATTACCGCACACCAATGCCAAGGTGGTATTCCATGACCACACTGCAACGGGGAAGTTAAAGGCGGAAATTACGCCTACTACACCCAGTGGATGCCAGGTTTCCATCATGCGGTGACCAGGACGCTCGGACGCGATAGTCAGACCGTACAACTGACGAGACAACCCTACGGCGAAGTCGCAGATATCAATCATTTCCTGCACTTCACCAGCGCCTTCCGCCAGAATTTTCCCAGCTTCGATGGACACCAGCTTGCCCAAGGTTTCTTTTTCCTCGCGCAGCACTTCACCGAACAAACGCACCAACTCTCCTCGACGCGGTGCGGGTACAGCTCGCCATGCGGTGTACGCCTGCTTGGCTTTGCGTACTGCTACAGCAACGTCGGCAACGCTTTGCTGCGCGACGCGAGCAATTTCTTGCCCATCCACAGGTGAAGAAACCGACAGCGATCCACCACGGATACTCGCTGCGTCCACACCCAGCTTTTCTAATAATTCTGCAGTTTGCATAGCAATTTCCATCCAATGAACAGGGGACAAAGTTCCGGCAACTAGCAGGTCACCGTATTTCTAATCAGAATATCATTTTTCGTATAGGAAAATTTATACTCAAAGGGAAAACACCAATAAAA
>SRSN01000301.1 GCA_004791645.1 Alcaligenaceae bacterium 429 | reverse complement strand
CGTCTTAGCCCCACACATTGCTGACTCACAAGCCAGACCTGCCTTGTTAATGCTGTGCGGCGATCAAGTTTATGCCGATGATGTGGCGGGCCCCATGCTGGCCACCATACATGCGTTGATTCAGCGCTTAGGATTGTTTGGTGAGTACTTAGAGGGTGCCGTAGTGTCAGACAGTGACGCACTGTATAGCCACCCAGCTAGCTACTACCAACGAGCGGATTTACTGCCCGCTTTTAAATCCAATGAAGACTTACGCGAACGTTTTTTTGGTGGCGTAGAAAAACCCATCTTCACTACCAGCAGTGCACATAACCACCTTGTCACACTCGCCGAAGTACTGGCCATGTACTTGCTGGTATGGTCGCCCATACCGTGGCGAATCATCCCCGACGTACAGGTGCCGCCATTCGACCCAAAACATCAAAACCGGTGGCAGAAAGAACGACAAGCCTTGGAGGTTTTTAGGCAAGAGCTTCCTCGCGCTGCGCGTACCTTAGCGCATCTACAAACGTTAATGATTTTTGATGATCACGACGTTACTGACGATTGGAACCTGTCCGCCAAGTGGGAAAGCACCGCTTATGGCCATCCTTTTTCGCGACGTATAGTGGGCAATGCGCTGGCCGCCTATATGCTGTGCCAAGGCTGGGGCAATAGGCCCGAAGTCTTTCAAAACGTGCTGGATGATGTTACGAGTTGGACATCGACCACGGATGAGCATCATAGATTAGCGCCCCAAACCCAAGACGCCATCATCACGCAATTACTGGCTTTCCAGCAATGGGATTATGTACTGCGCACCCAACCCACGCTGATTGTGCTGGACACCCGTACACGACGCTGGCACAGACGCAGCTTGCCCAATAGGCCATCGGGTTTGATGGATTGGGAGTCGCTAATAGAGTTGCAGCATGAACTGCTGGATGAGCGCTCGGCCATTATTGTTTCGCCCACCCCTATGTTCGGCGTCAAGTTGATTGAGGTCATACAAAGCATTTGTACCTATGCTGGCTTTGCGCTAACAGTCGATGCCGAAAACTGGATGGCGCACCCTGGAGCCGCCAATACCATGCTGAATATCTTCAGGCACTCACGCACCCCCGGCAACTATGTGATTTTGTCTGGCGACGTACACTATTCCTTTGCCTACGACGTCAAAGTACGCCACAGCAAAGAAATGCCGCATATCTGGCAGATCACCAGCAGTGGCATCAAAAATGAATTCCCACGCAGGCTCTTAGACTGGCTAGATAGACTCAACCGTTGGCTCTACTCGCCACGCTCCCCTCTAAACTGGTTTACCCAGCGCCGCGACCTCAGCATCACCCCTAGGCTACCCGATCAGCGTAAGCGCGGTGAGCGTGTGTGGAATGGTTCGGGAATGGGGCAAATCTGGCTGGACGAGCAAGGTCGTCCAGCGCGGATTTTGCAGCACAATGCTGACGGCACGCCTGCTACGGAGTTTTTGCCTACAGAATCTGAAAGTTAAACAACGCTGCTACGTAAAAAAGCCCGCTTTATGCGGGCTTTTTCTTCTAAGGTACCAAGCTTCAGCACCTTAAATAGACAAACGCTAGGTTCATCCATTAACCAACCAATTTCTCGTGCACCATGCTGTGTTCTAACACGTTGCCTGCGGCATCCATCACGCGCATCGCATCGGCAGAAATTTCGTCAATCACGACAACGGCACCATCCACCAGACCCAGCTCAATCTTCATGTCGATCAGCGTTAGGCCTTTGCTAGCCAAGTCGGCTTCAACGATACGGCATACGCGACGTGTAATGTCTTTAGCTTGTGCCAAATGCTCTGTGCTCACCAAACCAATCGCTACGATAGAGTCATCGTTGATGAGGGGGTCGCCGCGCTCATCGTCTTTAACGGTGATTTCTACCAAGTAGTCTAGTTTTTGCTCAGTGTTGCGAATGTACTGTTTGTAACGACGGATGAAGCTGCCCCATGGTCTAGTACGGCATACGAACTCTAGGCCGCCTGCACCGTTCAAGTCTTTACCCAAAGGTACAGCACGACGCACTTCCATGGTGCCTTTTTCAAGATCAAGGTCCACCAAGTGTGTGGCGATGTCAGCAGCATGCAAACGCTTAAAGAAGTAATCAGTCATAGCAAGAGACTTACGACCCTTACCTTCTACCTGACCAATAACGGTGTTTGCACCGGGGTCAATCACACCGTTCTCGCCGGTTACGTCGTCCTTGAAAACAAGGAGAACATTGTTGTTCGGCAAGAGGAATAAGTCTTTAGTTTTGCCGGAATAGATTTTTTCGTTGCTGCTCATCAATTTACTCGCTGGTGATCCCACTATCTTGTTACTAGGTAATCTTGGTGCACCTGTTACAGAGCCCTGCACGCTAGACGCCCTGTAGTTTAACAAAATACACAACAGCGTGAGCGTTACACTTTCCCCAGCTAGCGATTTTTCACAGAAAAATTTTGACCCAGCACCACCAACACCAAAAATTACAGATATTACTGATTCATCACTACTTTTATCTTTAGATATCAGAGAGCGGTAGACGGTTGATCGCATCAATCGTATGATTACCCCCATTTCATCGAAAGCTCGATTTCAATTTAAGATTCAACTAAAAATTCAAAAAACCAATTAATC
>SRSN01000300.1 GCA_004791645.1 Alcaligenaceae bacterium 429 | reverse complement strand
GTTTTTTCAGCAATGGAATAGACACGGTGTGTGGAGGCAATCAGGGTGGTGCGGTCATCGGTCACAATACCGCGTTGTACCGCACGACCAGCTTCCATCAGCTCAGAGGCCAAGACTATATCAACATCGCCGGGCATAGGCATGAGCGATAGCACTGGTTTTTTGTCTTGTGGCGCAGCATTAATAGGAAATAGCTCTACATAGTAGATAGTGGCGCCGGTACGTTGAGCTACGCCAGGTACCGACGTGGTTTGTGCAAAATAGCCGTTGTGTTCGCCTAGGCTGACTACCCAGTCGGCCAACACGCCACCACCTTCACCGCCCATCGCCAAAATAGCAATTTTTATGGGTTTTACTTGCATGATTCTTTATTCCCTAATGTTCAGAATGCGTAACGCTCGCGCTTAGCGGCGCTACGACGCTGGAACCAACCGATCACGTTGCGGCGTAGTTTTTCGCGCCAACGATCCCAGCCAGTAGGGTTGTTAATGATTTGTGCGCGGTAGAACGATGGGCACAAAATGGCAGCGTGTGACACTTCACCACACAGGCCACAGCCCACACAGCTGTTCATCACCGTTGCTACGGGGTCAGTACGCAGTGCATCAGGGTTGGGGCGAATAGATAAAGAAGGGCAGCCCGATAACCGTATGCAAGAGTGATCGCCCGTGCAGGTATCTGAATCTACGCCAAAGCGTTCACGCACTACACGTTGGCCATCAGACAAGGCTTTACGCACTTGGCCACGCTCGCGACGCTGTCGGTTCAGCATGCACTCACTTTGTGCAATCAGTACTTTGGGGCCTTTTTCTTCTGTGGTTAAGGCATCACGTAGCGTTTCCGTCATGGCCTTGAGGTCATAGGTGCGACGAATAGTACGCATCCATTCCACACCTACACCTTTAACGGCTTTTTCAATAGGGTGGTTGGTGCTGCGAGTGATGTTCTGCGCACGCGATGACAAGATATCTTGCCCGCCGGTGGCCGAGGTGTAGTTGTTGTCGATAATGATGGTGAGGTTATCGCTCTTGTTGAACACCGCATTTGCCACACCGCTGGTCAAACCGTTGTGCCAGAAACCACCATCACCCATGACAGAAATAGCGCGCTTGTTGCTGGCGCTGGTGTTTAAGGCGGCGGCACCGGCGCCACCCAAGCCGTAGCCCATGGTGGTATTGCCTAGATGGAATGGCGGCAGAATAGAGAACAAGTGACAGCCAATATCGGCACTCACGTGGTGAGGGCCTAGTTCACGCTCTACCAGTTTCATCGCTGTGAAAATAGGGCGCTCGGGGCAACCAGTACAAAAACCCGGTGGTCTTCCGTGCACGTTGTCATTCAACGAACCGGCGGGTAGCACTTCGGCGGCTACAGCAGTTGTAGTAGCTGGTTGCTGTTGTACGTTTTCTTCTTTGAGTGGAATAACGCGTGGTTTACGAGCGGGCTGCGGCTCAATGCGACCATAGTGCTCTAAGTACGCACGTAGGCCTTTTAGCATGGTGAGGGTGTTGTACTCACCAGCCATAGGCAGAAAGTCTTTGCCATGCAGTTCGGTTGTGCTTTTGGCTTTACGCAAAATAGCCGAGATGTTTTGTTCTACGAAGTTAGGTTGGCCTTCTTCTAACACCAGAACGGCCCGCTTGCCTTCACAGAAACGCAAGATTTCAGACTCTATTAGTGGATAGGCCACGTTCATTACGTACATAGGAATCTTGGATTCGCCAAATACATCAGCCAGATCCAAGTGTTCTAGCGCGCGGATGACGTTGTTGTAGCCACCGCCTTGAACGATCAACCCTATATCGTCGTGGTTGTCACCGAAGAACTCATTTAGTTGACGCGATTCAATGAACTGCACCGCAGCAGGCCAGCGCTGTTCGATTTTTTCTTTTTCATGCAAGAAGCTAGCAGGAGGCAGCACAATGCGATCCAAGTCGCGTTGTGGGTTTTCCATGGCTTCTTTAAGCGAGAACTTTGCGCGTTTATTGTCAGAGGCAACGAATTGGCCGTGTACGTGACAAGCACGTATGCGCAATTGCAGCATCACGGGCGTATTGCTGGCCTCAGACAGATCAAAGCCATCTTTTACCGCTTGCACAATACAGGGCAGGTTAGGGCGCGGGTCTAGCATCCACATTTGCGACTTCATCGCAAAGGCATGGCTACGTTCTTGCATAATAGAAGAGCCTTCACCGTAATCTTCACCCACGATGATCAACGCGCCACCTTTCACGCCGCCAGAAGCCAAGTTTGCTAAAGCATCAGAGGCCACGTTAGTGCCTACAGTGGCTTTAAACGTGACAGCACCGCGCAGCGGGTAGTTAACAGAGGCGGCTAAGGACGCAGCAGCAGTGGCTTCACTGGCGCTGTTCTCAAAACGTATGCCGTTTTCGGTCAAGATATCTTGGGCATCTGCCAGCACGTCCATCAAATGGGAAATGGGTGCGCCTTGATAACCGGCCACGTATGAGACACCAGACTCTAATAGTGCTTTGGTAACGGCAAGAATACCTTCACCGCTAAACACATCGCCTGCGCCTAAACGTAACAGCTCAACCTCTTTGACAAATGAACGCTCTGCCATTGTGTCCTCCTAGTGCTACTGCTTATGTATATTGGAATATTATTATTT
>SRSN01000299.1 GCA_004791645.1 Alcaligenaceae bacterium 429 | reverse complement strand
GCAGGCTGTCTATCCACCCCGGCAACACGTTATTCATGCGTATATTCTGCGCCGCATAGGTATCGGTAAAAATTTTGGTAAAGCTGGCTAAACCTGCGCGCATCACCGCAGAAGTAGGGAACATGTCTGAAGGCTCAAAGGCCCAGGCAGTAGAAATATTCACAATCGCCCCTTTACCCTGCTTTTGCATGATAGGCACTACTAAACGCGTGGCACGCACAGCATTCAGAAAATAGACGTCCATGCCTTTGTGCCAATCTTCGTCACTCAGATCCAAAATGGGTGCACGCGGGCCATGACCTGCGGAGTTTACCAATGCATCAATACGCCCCCAACGCTGCATGGCTAACTCTACCAAACGGTGTAAATCATCCTGCGACTGGTTAGAACCCGTTACCCCAATTCCGCCCAGTTCCTTGGCTAGCGCCTCACCTTTTCCTGAGGAAGACAAAATCGCTACGGCATACCCATCACTTGCTAAACGTCTGGCAGTGGCTGCGCCCATACCTGAACCACCGGCGGTAATCAGTGCTACTTTTTCTACAGACATGATCTACTCCTAAAGACAGTGTATGGAGTTATTATCAATCGGTAGCGACTAATGTTCTAACGATAAATACACACACTATCCTGTAGAAAAACTACTGCCTTATATGTCTACCAACCGACGCAAACTCCCCCCACTAAATGCGCTACGTGCGTTTGAAGTTGCAGGCCGACGCCTAAACTTTAGAGCGGCCGCTGATGAGTTGGGCGTGACACAAGGCGCCGTCGCTCAACAGGTGCGTGCCTTAGAAGCTCATGTAGGCGCAAGCCTGTTTCAACGCTTGCCACGAGGCTTAGCCTTAACCTCGGCAGGAGCCAATTATTTAAGCGACATTAGCCATGCGTTTGACACGCTCGCGCAGGCTACAGAAAGGCTCACTCATCGCCCAGACAGAGTCACCATCAGCGTGACTCCTACCATTGCGGCCAAACTATTGATCCCCCGCTTGGCGCATCTCTATACAGCTTTACCGCAGGTAGAGCTGCAAACCATTGCCACCGATGCCCTCTCGGATTTTGATAGAGACCAAGTGGACATTGCCATACGCTTAACGCCACGGGCTATTCCCGCCGCACTAGAGGCTGAGCTGTTATTTCATCAAGAGCTAATTGCTGTTGCTAGCCCGCAGTTAGCACCGCCGCAACCACCACCGTTATCTGCCGAACAATTAGCGAGCTTGCCCTTATTGCATGACGCACACGATCGCTGGCCTACCTTTCTGAACAGGAACGGCCGTCTACCAGGCACCGTTTTCAACCAAACGGCTTTAGCCATCGACGCTGCATTAGGCGGCCAAGGCGTAGCCCTCACCAGCAAAGCTTTTGTCGCTGACGATTTAAAAACAGGCCGATTAATCCCCTTAAGCGAACACCGCATCACCTTGCCTGCTTCGTACTACTTATTGCGTAAACGTTCATCAGCACGCCCTAAAGCAGTAGAAGCCGTTTGGAACTGGTGCCTACGACAATTCCAGCAGTAAACGTCTAAGTACGTGAACTCATGTACCAGCGTGCAAACCACTTTGCACAACCCTCAGAAGCTGCTTATACTAAATTTCATGACACTGACTACCCGCTCCTTCATTTACATCCAGACTATTCGCCCCAAAACGGCGGGTTAGCGGGTGGGCACCACTATTGCACAAACCCCGCCCAACTAGGCGGGTTTTTTTATCCCTACAGGGATTGGTTTTTCATCAAGGAACAGCACTATGACTTCTGCTAACACAACATCCGCCCCCTCCCGCGCGATGCTGCATTTCATTTGCGGAAAAATCGGCTCTGGCAAGTCTACGCTTGCCGCACAACTGGCTGCTGCTCCCCACACCATTTTGCTGAATGAAGACCAATGGCTTTCGACGCTTTACCCCGACAGCATCAAAACCATTACTGACTATGCTCGCTGCGCAGGGCTGTTGCGCACTGCAATCACCCCGCACATTCAACAGCTACTTGCTGCAGGTATTTCCGTGGTCCTGGACTTCCCTGCCAACACGCTGGCTAGCCGTGCATGGATGAAATCG
This sequence comes from Alcaligenaceae bacterium 429, assembly GCA_004791645.1. Lineage (GTDB taxonomy): Bacteria > Pseudomonadota > Gammaproteobacteria > Burkholderiales > Burkholderiaceae_B > Paenalcaligenes. The sequence goes on along the minus strand of SRSN01000299.1, from coordinate 578 downwards.
TTGTGTGACACCACTTCTACTCCACACCTACTGCACTTTTTGGACCTGCCAGACGACGTTTGCAAAGCACGGCTACACCAACGTAATGCCTCTGGCACACACCCGTACCAAACCTCAGAAGCAGAGTTTGATGCCATCAGCAGCTATTTCGTAGCACCTACCGAAGAAGAAGGTTTTTTGGTACAGCGTTACAACGCTAACAACACACCAGAGGTTCCACGAGTACACCGTGTAGTTGCAAGTCATCACAGCGAATTCCCAGACCCCATCTCTTTTACTAAAGGCACAACACTGACGGTAGGGGCGAAATACGCTGGCCCCGAAGGATGGGATAACTGGTTTTTCTGCACACTGCCCACACACAGTGGTGGTTGGGTACCTAGTCAAATTATCGACAGAAACGAAGAGTCTCCGTCTCAAGGCATAGCACTAGAAGACTACACAGCCCAAGAGTTGAACGTCAAAATCGGCGAAATTATCACCGTAATCAAAGAGCTGAATGGGTGGATGTGGTGCAAAAGTCTGCACAGTCAGCAAAGCGGCTGGGTACCTGCCGCTTCGCTTGCGCCCATTATGTA
>SRSN01000002.1 GCA_004791645.1 Alcaligenaceae bacterium 429 | reverse complement strand
GTTTTGTATAAGATATTTTAGGTAATAGGGGCATTATTGTTATTGACTACATATAGTATTTGCCAGGCCTATGGTTTTATATGGCCCACTCTGATTTCTCTGATTAAGAATTGTAATGGTAGAGTCATAAAACGTGCAGTATTCGCGAGAAGGCGAGATGAATACTGCTGTTTTTTTGCAGTAGTACACAAGAAAGTAGGAGGTGTGCGGATAGTCTAGCCCCACCGCTTCTATGGATGAGCGCTAGGCACAGTTATTGAGGGCTGTAGGTGGGGGACGGCATTGCTCAAGAGACAAGCACAATAAAAAAACACCCCAAAACTGACATTCATCAATTTTGGGGTGTTTTTTAGTACTGCTATGTCTTGGCGGGCAGGGTGAGATTCGAACTCACGATACGTTTGCACGTATACCGAATTTCGAGTCCGGCGCATTCGACCACTCTGCCACCTGCCCGCTGGTATCCTAAGACAAGAAAAGAATTCTAGCAGGCTTTTACGCATTTGGCTACTTGTGTGAAGCTGACTTATTGAGATGGTAGAGGCTGCAGCATCTCAGCATGGAAATAGGGTGTAAGCAGTAGGTAGAAGCCTATCTTTAGAGCGATTTGATAGCGAACGTCGCGATAGGCCACTTAATGTGGACGTATTCTTGTAGGCGCAAAACAGAGAGTTGGGATTTATGTGTAGAATTCTGAGATATGTATAGGATTTTGAACGCGTAAAGGAGCACGTATGTTAAGTGGAAAAACGGCTGTGGTGACAGGGTCAACCAGTGGTATTGGGTTGGCTATAGCGCAAGGGCTGGCGGCACAAGGGGCCAACATAGTGCTGAATGGCTTTGGTGATAAAGCGGCCATTGAAAAGCTACGCATCAACATAGAACTGCAAAGCGATGTGAAAGCCATTTACTTGCCAGCCGATTTGAGCACAGCTGAGGGCGCGCGTGAGTTGATCAACGAGGCGCAAGCGCAAATGGGTAGTGTAGATATTCTGGTGAATAACGCAGGTATCCAACATACCGATGCGGTAGAAGAGTTTCCTGTAGAGCGTTGGGATGCCATTATCGGATTGAACTTGTCTGCGGTGTTCCATACCAGTGCAGCGGCGTTGCCTGCAATGCAAGCAAAAGGCTGGGGGCGCATTATTAATATCGCTTCTGCGCACGGCTTAGTGGCCTCTGTGCATAAATCCGCTTATGTAGCAGCTAAGCATGGTGTGGTTGGTTTAAGCAAAGTCATCGCGTTAGAAAACGCAGGTAAAGGGATTACGTGTAATGCCATTTGCCCAGGCTGGGTACGTACCCCATTGGTGGAAAAGCAAATTGAAGCCTTGGCTAAAGCGAATCAAACCGATATTGAAACGGCAGCCAAAGCCTTGTTGGCCGAGAAGCAGCCATCCTTGCAGTTTGTGACGCCTGAGCAATTAGCAGGCGCAGCCGTATTTTTGTGTACGGATGCTGCAGACCAAATGACAGGTACTACACTGACGTTGGACGGTGGTTGGACAGCCCGTTAAGTTTTTGTGAGAGATATTTATGTTGTTTGTACTTTCTCCAGCAAAAAAGCTGGACTATGACTCACCTGTTCGTACCACGTTGCACACACAACCTATGTTTGTGCCGCAAGCTAAAGAACTGATTGAGATCATGCGTGGCAAAAGCGAAGAAGATATCGCGAGCTTGATGAGCATTAGTAAGGATTTGGCTCGCTTAAATGCTGAACGTTATGCCCAGTGGGAGCCTACATTTACGTTGCAAAATGCCAGACAAGCGATCTTGGCGTTCAATGGCGATGTGTATGAAGGCTTGCGTGCTGATGAGCTTTCTGACAAGCAGTTAGAATGGGCACAACAGCATCTGTTGTTGTTAAGTGGCTTGTATGGTGCACTGCGCCCACTAGATTTGATGCAGCCTTACCGATTGGAGATGGGTACGCGTTTACAGAACCCACAAGGCGCCAATTTGTATGCATTCTGGGGCGATACCATTGGCCGTTATTTGGCTAAGCAAGCCGCAGAAGGTTCTGGCGATAAGGTATTGGTGAACTTGGCTTCGGAAGAGTACTTTAAAGCGGTAGATCTTAAAGCCGCTGGTTTGCCTGTGGTGCAGTGTGTATTCCAAGACCAAAAAAATGGTGCGTGGAAAATCATCAGTTTTTATGCGAAAAAAGCACGTGGTTTGATGATGCGTTATGCCATTGATAACAGTGTGAATACGGTAGAAGGCCTTAAAGGCTTTGATACGGCAGGCTATGAGTATCAGCCAGAGCTGTCATCAGACACTAAGTTGGTGTTTAGACGACCTGAACAAGCCTAACAATTACCCCGTCAATGCCTAAAATGGGCTGACGGGGTAACGTAGTTTTAGGCTAGCGCTTGCAGATTGGGACTATCAGCTAGTCCCAATTTTTTTTCTATGGCGCACGAAATCGCCAATATCTCCGCATCGTTGCCAGCAGATGCCATCAACTGCAATCCCACAGGTAGCGCACCGCTACGATCTTTAAGCGGTATGGATACTGCACATTGCTCCAAGTAGTTCGATGGCTGGGTGTTTTGAGTCATACCCAATGCCAACGTTAGTGCTTGTTGTGGATTATCAAACTCACTGATCAACGGTGCAGCCACTGTAGTGACTGGACTGATCCATGCATCAAATCCGTGGAAACGTTCTTTCACGCGTTCAATGCTAGCTTGGCGTTTAGCTTCCAAAGCGAGGAAGTCGGCAGCCTTGCTGTGTAGCCCTGTTTCCATACGTGTGCGGATAACGGGGTCAATCTGCTGCTTATTTGCTTCAAAGAAATCGGCTCCTAATGCGGCAATTAACGACGCAGGCATGGTGAGCGGGAAATAGTGTTGACGTTCAGATGCCTCTGGTATCTGGATGGCGTCAATGCGGCAGCCTGCTTGGCTGAGTTTGTGGGCGGCAGTCTGATAGCTTTTGGCTACATCATCCGATAAACCATCAAAGAAGTGATGATCTGGTTGACCCAGTCGTAAGCGGTCTAAGCAAGGCTCAGTAGTGTTGGCGCTATAGCGATAGCCAAACAATTGGGCCGAGATAGTATGGAAAGCCAGTTGTGCATCTGCCGCGCTACGGGTCAGTAAGCCAATGGTGTCTACGCGTGGGTCTAGTGCTACGACTCCTTCGGTAGGCCATAGCCCAAAAGAGGTTTTGAGGCCGAAGATACCATTAAAGGCAGCAGGCACACGTACAGAACCACCCGAGTCTGAACCTATAGCGAACGCACACATGCCAGAGGCTACGGCTACGGCAGAACCTGAACTGGAGCCACCTGGAATGCGATGATGTTCTAGATCCCATGGGTTATGTGGCGTGCCTCGCGATTCGGATACGCCTGTAATACCCAGGCAGAATTCCACTGTTTTGGTTTTTCCTAGCAGCACGCAGCCGGCTTTTCTTAGCGCTTGTACAAAGGGGCCCTCTGCGTCAGAGCGCATGCGGCTGATGTCTACATTGCTACCTGCTTTAGGGGCAGGGAATCCGTTGATGGTGAATACATCTTTGATGGCAATAGGCAGCCCCATCAGCGGGCCTAGATCTGTGCCTGCCGCCAATAGGCTATCCATCGCACGAGCGCAGGCTAGCGCACCTTCAGCATCAATAAACTCAAAAGCCTGCAGGCTGGGGTCTAACTTTTTGATGCGCTCCAAATAGCGAGCCGTAACATCTTCAGAGCGAATAGAGCCTGCACGCAGGGCGTGAGCAAACTGCTCTAGTGACATATTTTCAAGAGGGTTGGGAGCTAATGCCGTCATGTAAAACCTGCGTAGTCAGAGTAGGGGCGGAAGGCTCTTTGTAGCGTAAGACTAAAGTATTACCTATTGGTATTGCCCCTGATTACTGTGTCAGTTCTCGACTCTGTATTATTTTTTACGCCATTGCATTTATGGTCATGGCGGATGACATTAAAAAATAAAGTGTGGAGAGACAGCATGCGAGTAGTAAAAAAGATAAGCATAGGTGCGTTAGCACTATCGTTGGCGGCAGTGGGTTTTGCCACGCCAGTGTTTGCTCAAGTGAAAGTGGGGGTGATTAACAGTACCTCTGGCGCTTTCTCAGCGTTTGGGCAGCGCTATCAAACCGGTATGGATGTGGCATTGGAAGAAATCAATGCGGCGGGTGGTATTAACGGCGAGATGCTAGAACTTGTTGTGCAGGATGACCGCTCTGAGGCGCAAAGTGCTTTGGCTGCCGTGGAGTCTATGAAAAACCAAGGTATTCCTTTGGTGATAGGTTCTTATGCGTCTTCCATTACTGGCCCTATGGCACGGTTAATGACACGCCAAAAAATGCCATTGATTGTGCTGGGTAGTGCGGATGACAGCATTACTAACCCAGGTTCACCGTGGGTGTTCCGCGCTAAGCATAACTCCACTATTGTGGCGAATACTTACTTTGATTTTTTTGATAGCCTGCGTGAAAAAGACCCTGAAGGATTGAAGAATGTCGCCATATTGCACGGTAACGGTGCATGGCCTACCTCGCTGGCAGAGGAAGGTAAGCGTCAGATTGAAAAGCGTGGTTATAGCCTGAGCGCTTCCCAAGCTTACGACCAAGGTACCACTGATTTCAGACCAATTTTGAACCGCTTCAGATCGGCGAATCCCGACATTCTGTACATCGTTTCTTATGCGGAAGATGGCGTAGCCATTACACGTCAGATGAAAGAAGTGGGGCTAAACGCCAAAATTATTTCGCTGGATACTTCATCGTCCTTGCCTAGCTATATCGAGCAAGTGGGCGATTTGGCAGACTACGTCGTGTCTACCGTCAGTTGGAGTAAAGACGTGAAATATGATGGCGCAGCCGAGTTGGAGGAGCGCTTACGTGCTAAGGCAAATGGCGAGCCATCTTTTTACGAAGCAGAAGGGTACTTGGCTGTGCGTGTAGCGGCAGATGCGCTGCAACGTGCGAAGAGCAAAGAGCCTGAAGACATTCGCCAAGCGTTAGCTGAAACGAATCTGGAAACGCCCGTCACAAGCGTGACATTTGAGGATTGGGGTCCATTCAAAGGCCAAAATCCAATACGTAGTTTGATCCTGCAGATCCAAGACGGCAAACACGTTACCGTGTTCCCAGAGGACTTGGCAGCTAAAGCTCCGCAATACCCAACTCCTGCTTGGGACCAACGTTAAGGTCATGACACACAAGCCCCGCATGGGGCTTGTTGCTAGACAGTGTTTCCCATTTCTGTCTGTAGTACAGACGGAGGAGTTGTAGATGTTTGATTGGGTTTCCTTGGCGCAGAACCTTTCCAACGGTGTGTTGATTGGTTCGGTGTATGCCTTGATAGGTATAGGGCTCACGCTAATTTTTGGTGTGATGCGGGTTATTAACTTTGCCCACGGTGATTTTGTTGTATTGGGTATGTATGTAGCCGTGTTGATGAGCGGATTGCTAGGTTGGGATCCGTATTTCTCATTGGTAGTGGCGCTGCCTTTGGGTTTTGTGCTGGGTAGCTTGGTGCAAAAAGTGATTCTGGCTCGCATTATTGATGCACCACCAGAGACCAGCATGCTGGCAACTCTGGGTGTGTCGTTGGTGATTGCGAACTTGTTGTTGCTGGTTTTTGGGGGTGATCCACAGTCCGTGCATGTGAGCTATGCCTCTAGCACCTTACCCATTGGTCCAGTGAATTTGTCTATGGTGTTGTTGCTGGCAGGTTTAGCAACGGTAGTGGTGACAGCAGGCTTGTATGCGTTGTTGAATCACACCGAATTAGGTAGGGCTATACGTGCCACCGCTGAAAATCGCTTAGGAGCAGAGCTGGTTGGTGTAGATACCCGCAAGGTGCAATCGGTGGTATTTGGTTTGGGTGTGGCTTTGGCCTTAACGGCTGGTGTGGCACTGATTCCTATGTTGTACGCCACGCCTACCGTCACAGGCCCGCTGTTTACGCTTAAGGCTTTTGTGGTCACGGTGTTGGGTGGCCTGGGCAATATAGGTGCAGCCATCGCCGGTGGTTTGGTGCTGGGTATTGTAGAAATTTTAGGTGCTTCGTACCTGTCTTCAGAATACAGAGATGTATACGGGTTGATTGTGTTCCTTGGGGTATTACTGTTTAAACCCGAAGGGCTCTTTGGAAAGTCGGTGAAGCGAGTATGAAAAAGCACTACTTAATTTTAGCCGGCCTCATGATTCTGGCTGCGCTCTATCCCGTGGTGTCTCCCGTGTACTTAACGGTAGCCATCAGTATTTTTCTTTTCATAGGCTGGGCAACAGCGTGGGATTTGTTAGGAGGTTGGGCAGGACAGGTTAGTTTGGGGCACGTGAGTTTCGTCGGTATAGGCGCTTATGTGGTGGCCGTAGGTATTGAACACTATCACTTGCCATTGTGGTTGTGCGTGCTGCTGGCGATGGCGTTTTCTGCTGTGTTGGCCTATGCCTGGGGGCGTTTGACGTTTCGTTTAAGTGGCCCATATTTCACGTTGTCTACCATTGCGATTGCTGAAACCTTACGTCTCATTGCTATCAATGAAACGTGGCTGACAGGCGGTGCAACCGGTGTGTTTATTAGCGAGTTACAAGAACCTTTTGGGTTGGACTTGTTTGATAAATGGAACCAGTACTACATGGCATTGCTGTTTGCCGGGCTGTGTATCCTCACTGTGATGGTGATTTCTCGTAGGAAATTTGGCTATGAACTACGGGCGATACGTGAGGATGAACAATCTGCTATGGCTGCAGGTATTAATCCAACCAAAGTGAAGCTGAGAGCATTCATGGTGTCGGCCATGTTGACGGCATTGGGTGGTTGCATTTACGGCATTTTCTTGTCCTTTATGGAACCGCATGTGATGTTCGGCTTGCTGATGTCCATACAGATTGCGCTAACCGCCATTATTGGTGGGCGTGGCACGATTTGGGGGCCGGCAGTAGGTGCTGTGCTGTTGATAGTCTCGGGTGAGATTTTCCGTACAACCTTTGCTCACGCCAATATGTTGGTGTATGGCTTATTAATTCTCTTAGTAATTCTGTTTTTTCCACGCGGTTTGGTGGGTGAGTTGGTACGTAACATGGTTCGGAGGGGTTATGCACGCCGCACTCAAAGCTGAAAATATTACGGTGCGTTTTGGCGGTGTGGTTGCTGTCAATAATGTCAGTCTGCATTTGCCCGAAGGCGGAGTACTAGGGCTAATAGGCCCTAATGGTGCAGGCAAAACTACCTTGTTCAACGCCATCACGGGGTTTGTTCCTGTGGCAGAGGGAGAGGTGCACTATTACCAAACCGAAGTCACGCACTTGCCACCCTATAAGCGTACTGCTTTAGGTATGGGGCGTACCTTTCAAACTGAGCGTCCCTTCGAGGAGCTGACTGTTTTAGAAAACGTATTGGTAGCAGCTTTTCTGCGTGCATCCAAACGTAGTGAAGCTGAAGACATTGCGATGGCTGCCCTAGAAAAAGTAGGGTTGGCAGACAGGGCTTATCAACCTGCTTCTGATCTTAATCTCGCCAGATTACGTAGGCTGGAGTTGGCCAAAGCTTTGGCCACGCAGCCTAAGGTGCTGTTTTTGGATGAAATTATGGCAGGGTTAAACCCTCCGGCCTTGCACGAGATGATCACATTTTTGCGATCACTGACCGATACAGGAGTATCCATTTTGATGGTGGAGCACATCATGGAAGCCATCATCGAGCTATCAGATCATGTGTTGGTGCTGGCAAGTGGTAACTTAATTGCCGAAGGTAAGCCGCGCGATGTAGTGGCTGATCCACGCGTGATTGATGCGTATTTGGGGACGGACTAATCATGCAAACACAACCAGAAATAGTCCTAAGTGTACGCAATGCCGATTTGGGCTACGGTACCCTGCAAGTGGTATTTGATGTCAGCCTAGAGGTTAAACGTGGCGAATTAATTGGTTTGGTGGGCGGAAACGGCAGTGGCAAGTCTACGATGCTGCGTGCTGTGTCAGGCATGATCAAACCTATGGCGGGTGAGATTCTGTTTAATGGGCAATCCATAGCAGGGTTGAAACCGCATCAAACCGCACGATTAGGTTTGGCTCACGTGCCTATGGGTAGGCAATTGTTCCCCAATTTGAGTGTGAAAGAAAACCTGCTCATGGGGGCGTATTTACCGCATTTACGTGCCACACGAGATCAGCGCTTAGACGAGGTCACTACCTTATTTCCTGACTTGAAAAAATACGAATCCAGCTTGGCTGGAGCATTATCAGGTGGGCAACAGCAAATGGTGGCTATTGGTCGTGCATTAATGCTGGATCCCATTATGCTGATCATGGATGAACCTAGCATTGGTTTGTCACCGCTGTATGTGAAAGAGGTGATGAAAGCCATACGCAAGGTGGCTGACACGGGCTTACCTGTGCTGCTGGTAGAGCAGAATATCAAACAGGTATTGCAGGTCAGCGATCGTACCTATGTGCTGGAAAACGGCAGGCTGGTGCTGGAAGGCACCGCTGCTGAATTAGAAGGACACCCCGTCATTCGCAAGGCGTACTTGGGACTATGATGCGGTGAGTAAGGGTTGGGTATGTTCTGCCATGTCCAACCCTTTCATGTCTTGTTGTATTAGCTGTGAAGCTTTGATCATTTGGCGTAAGGGGTACGCCAGCATTGCCAACTCACCCTCAGTTTCCAGTGTAGGGCTGGTGTTTTCTACTGTCTGATCATGCAAAATGCCTTGAATCGCGGTAATGGCTTCGTCTATGCCGGGTGGAATACTTTCCAGTGTGGCCAGCAACGGAATACTGGCACTGATTTGTGATGCCAGTACATGGTTCTGAATCAGCAAATTATTGAATAGCGCGACATTCCATTGACGACTGGCGGGTTCATCCATCATGCGATAAAAGCCAGATGCAAAGTTATCAAACGAAATATAGACCTGACGTTTGGCCAGTTGCCATTGAGTATCAGCCTCAGCTAGTTGTGCGACCAAGGCGGCATCTACAGGTTCGCTATCAGGGTTGCTTGCCTGTAGTTGTACGGCTTGCTGATACTGACGATTCAGTTCGGCGTATTGCAATCCAGTAGTTAAATAATGTCGGTTAGCTTGCAGAGATTCGCGGGCGAAGCTGCTCATAGAGCTGGCTTCCCACTTAGGCAGTACGTAACTACATAGTAAGGCAATAGCACACCCAATCAGCGTGTCTATAAAGCGCTCACTGATGACAAAGGTGCTGCTGGCGTATAAGAACTGAAATGAGATCAGTGCCGAGATAGTCAAAAAGGCTGCTGATAACAAATAGTGCAACTGCACCAAGCTCTTACCCATGACATAAGCGAGCAACAGAGCAATAAAGTAGAACTCTTTATTGTCGGTGACACTAAACAAAATAAAGGTCAGCAAGCAACCTAAAGCCGTACCGCCTAGACGCCATGTATTACGCTGTTTGGTTTGTGCAAAGCCAGGTTTAAGAATCACCAGAATGGTTAGGATGATCCAGTTACTTTGGTTGGCTAAGGAGTTTAAGGACTCGGTGGTGTTCGTAAATTGTGCTGCTAATGCCGGCACAGCCAGAGCCAAAATAGAGGCTACTGTCACACGAATGGCATAGCGGAAGCTAGATGAGCTCAGGCGTAGGTTGCTACGGAACAAACCCAGATGTATTTCTTCGCGCGACAAGAAACGGCTTAAGGATTTGTCCAAATACTGATCCAGAGGAATATCTGTACCCGTACGTTTGGTGTTGGCCGCCATATGGTCAATGGTTTGTTTGGCTACACGTAAGCGACGCAGTACTTGCAGCAACAAACCATACAGCTCGGGGTCTTGTTGTTGCATGCCTTTTTGTTTGTAGCGCTCTAGTTCATATTCCATCGCACGTATTTCCGCTTTCACGCTAATGCGTTGCACGGTTTTTTTGCGGCGAGATACGTTCAGCGCAATACGTACTACCTCTGCTGATTGCTTTTGTAGTGCATCATGAGCAAACTCCATGAAATCACTTTCACCTAGTTTGCGTCGCAGGGTGTGGTAGTCGGTATGGGTGGCAACCAGGGTATCCAGCAACGACACCATGTTGGTGTACAACACCAGCAATGTGGTGCGGTATTGGTCGCCACGACTTTTGAGACCTTTAGGCAGTTCACGCAACACCATGTCACGGGCTGACTGTTGAAGCTCGGCCATGCTGGACTGAGCTTTGATGAGGTCCCTATACGTTGCGTCCAAATCTGAGTTCACATCATAGAACTTGGATCTAGCCAACATGTATTTGGCTGTAGCGTGTAAGGCCATAGACAGCGTGCGGCGTTCCTCACCCAGCCACAACAAATGCCTAAAGAGCAAACTAAAGGCAAAGTAAAACAGGCCACCAGTAAAAGAGAATAGGGTGTGCAGCAGTACGGTGTCGCCAGAGGTGGGTTCGCGCAGGCTAAGCGTCATCAACAGCAAGCAAGCAAAGCCAATCAAACCACCGCGTGGCCCATACACGTTGAGCATGGAAAAGAAGAAGCACAGTATGGGAACCAGTATCCATGTGCCCCACAGCGATCCAGCAGCAAAGGTGGTTAAGGCAACAGTAACAGTGCCCAGTGCTATACCGCCCAGCATTTCGTTGGTGCGGTAGCGTTTTGGGCCGCCGGGCTGGTCAATGACGGCCACACATAGCGCGCCCATGGAGGCAATAATCCCCATGCCATACAACTGAAAACCACCCCCCAGCACTATAACGGGCAACAAAATCCCCGCAGCCTGCCGTAGCCCGCCTAGCAGGTAGTGGCTGTAAAGAAAGCGCTGTAACTGAGGAAAAAAAGTGGTGCTCATGTTGTGGTTCTACATACAGATTCACCAGTATAAGATGCCCAACCCATACTGTGGGTGAAGATAATTTGCGGTTTACCAACAATTGCAGTTGATTGACATTTGGCAACAGGGTAAAGTGTCTGATGCCTTAGCTCATCCGCTGGGGCAGTAGGGCTCTTTGCACGGGTCATCAACCCGTTTTTTTGCGCCTTTTTATTTGTTGCTGGCCGCGCCACAAGCGTGAGATGCCAGGACTTCCATTTCATGCTATCGCGTTTGTACGCAAGTGCTACTTTCCGAAAGAGTGCAGGTCAAGCAGTAGTGTGTCTGGGTGGCGTGGTCCCGTGGGTCATAAAGCGCCAGATCATGTTGCTGTATTTGGCTGAGACTCCGGCTTAAGTGCCAGTCGGGGAGTTAGTGCAAGACTGAAAGGAATTTCATAATGGAACTCAATGGCGCAGATATAGTCGTGCGCACGCTGGCTGACGAGGGCGTAGAACACGTTTTCGGCTATCCAGGTGGTGCCGTACTATACATCTACGATGCAATTTTCAAGCAGGACAAATTCCGCCACATTTTGGTGCGTCACGAGCAAGCAGCTGTGCACGCGGCGGATGCCTATTCACGCTCCTCCAACAAAGTTGGTGTAGCGCTGGTTACCAGTGGCCCAGGTCTGACTAATGCTGTAACAGGTATTGCAACGGCCTACATGGACTCCATCCCTATGGTGGTGATCAGTGGCCAAGTTGGTTCTCAGTCTATAGGCGAAGATGCTTTTCAAGAATGTGATGCTATTGGTATTACGCGCCCTTGCGTTAAGCACAACTTTTTGGTGCGTGACGTAAAAGAGCTAGCAGATACTATTCGCAAAGCTTTCTATATCGCGACTACAGGCCGTCCAGGTCCTGTGTTGGTCGATATCCCCAAAGATATTACTGCAGCAATGGCTCGCTACACGCCTAAGCGTGGCGAGGTCAAAATGCGTTCCTACATGCCTGTATCCAAAGGGCATCAGGGGCAGATTAAAAAAGCGGTGCAAATGCTGGCAGCAGCTGAGCGTCCCATGATCTACGTGGGCGGCGGCGCTATCTTGGATAATGCATCCGAAGAAGTTAAACAATTAGTCGAGCTTTGTGGTGCACCTTGTACTACCACGCTGATGGCTCTGGGTGCTTACCCAGGTAATAGCGATCAGTATGTGGGTATGCCAGGTATGCACGGTACGTATGAAGCAAACATGGCTATGCAACACAGTGATGTGTTGATTGCTGTGGGCGCACGTTTCGATGACCGCGTAATTGCGAATCCTCGTCACTTCATGCAAGTCCCTCGAAAAATTGTTCACATTGATATTGATCCTTCCTCCATTTCCAAACGTGTGAAAGTGGATGTGCCTATCGTGGGCAGCGTTAAGGAAGTTCTGCAAGAGTTCAACGAACAGTACGCACAAGTTCGTTCCTCATCCGCTAAGAGCAAAACAGCTCTGGAACAATGGTGGAAGCAGATCAACGTTTGGCGCGAGAAGAAATGCCTAGTCTACAAACCTTCTGACGAAGTGATTAAACCTCAGTCAGTGGTGGAGGCTCTATGGGAAGTAACGGGCGGTGACGCTTTCGTGACTTCTGATGTGGGTCAGCACCAAATGTGGGCGGCACAATACTACCGTTTCAATAAACCACGTCGTTGGTTGAACTCGGGTGGCTTGGGTACGATGGGTGTGGGCCTGCCTTACGCTATGGGCGTACAGATGGCTAACCCTGATGCAGATGTAGCGGTGATTACTGGTGAAGCATCTATTCAGATGAACATCCAAGAGTTGTCCACATGTCTGCAATATCGTATGACACCTAAGCTGCTGTGCTTGAACAACCGCAGTCTGGGTATGGTGCGTCAGTGGCAGGAAATCGATTACGGTTCCCGTTACTCGGAATCCTACATGGATGCGTTACCTGACTTCGTGAAACTGGTTGAAAGCTACGGCCACGTTGGTATGCGTATTGATAAACCTGCGGATGTGAAACCGGCCATTCAAGAGGCGTTCACTAAACATAAAAACCGCTTGGTATTCATGGACTTCATCACCGATAAAACAGAAAACGTCTGGCCAATGGTTAAGGCGGGTAAAGGTTTAACGGAAATGTTGTTGTGTGCAGAAGATCTGAAAGGAGAGGAATTATGAAACACGTGATTTCCATCCTGCTTGAGAACGAACCCGGCGCATTGTCGCGTGTGGTTGGTCTGTTTTCTGCGCGTGGCTACAACATTGAAACCTTGACTGTGGCACCTACGGAAGATGCAACGTTGTCTAGGATGACGATTGTGACCATAGGTCCCGATGAGGTGATCGAGCAAATTACCAAACACCTGAATCGCCTCGTTGATGTGGTGAAGGTGGTGGATCTTTCCGAAGGCCCGCACGTTGAGCGTGAACTCATGCTCATCAAAGTGCGTGCAGTAGGTAAAGAGCGCGAAGAAATCAAACGTATGGCTGACATTTTCCGTGGCAGCATCATTGATGTGACTGACAAAACCTACACGATTGAACTGACTGGAGTGCAGGAGAAAATCTCTGCCTTCATCAATGCATTGGATCGCAGTTCCATTTTGGAAACAGTACGAACCGGTGTGTCAGGTATCAGCCGTGGTGAACGGGTTTTGAAGGTTTAACTTTATTAAATTAAAACGCCACAAGGCGACAAAAATTTGGAGCAGATTCCATGAAAGTTTTTTACGACAAAGATTGTGACCTTTCCTTGATCAAGGGTCGTACAGTTACAATTATCGGTTACGGTTCACAAGGCCACGCTCACGCATTGAACCTGCATGAGTCCGGCGTGAATGTGGTTGTTGGTTTGCGTAAAGGCGGTGCTTCTTGGAGCAAAGCTGAAGGCGCTGGCCTGAAAGTGATGGAAGTGGCTGAAGCCGTTAAAATCGCTGACGTAGTAATGATCTTGTTGCCTGACGAGAACATCGCTGAAGTGTACCGTACACAAGTTGCTGAAAACATTCGTCCAGGCGCGGCACTGGCATTTGCTCACGGCTTTAACGTTCACTACGGCCAAGTTGTGCCACGTGATGATATCGACGTGATCATGGTTGCTCCTAAAGCTCCAGGCCACACTGTACGTGGTACATACCGTCAAGGTGGTGGTGTTCCCCATCTGATCGCTGTATACCAAGACAAAACTGGTGCAGCACGTGACGTAGCTCTGTCCTACGCTAGCGCAAACGGTGGTGGTCGTGCCGGTATCATTGAAACAAACTTCCGCGAAGAAACAGAAACCGACTTGTTCGGTGAACAAGCTGTTCTGTGTGGTGGTGCTGTTGAGCTGATCAAAGCTGGTTTCGATACATTGGTTGAAGCTGGTTACGCGCCAGAAATGGCTTACTTCGAGTGCTTGCACGAACTGAAGTTGATCGTTGATCTGATCTACGAAGGCGGTATCGCCAACATGAACTACTCCATCTCCAACAACGCGGAGTACGGTGAGTACGAAACAGGTCCTAAGATCATTACTGATGACACACGTAAAGCAATGCGTGAAGTTCTGGCTGACATCCAAAACGGTGTTTACGCTAAAAACTTCATCTTGGAGCACACTGCTGGTGCCCCAACATTGACATCGCGTCGTCGTATCAACGCTGAATCTCAGATTGAGCGTGTGGGCGAACAACTGCGTGCAATGATGCCTTGGATTGCAGCCAACAAATTGGTTGATAAATCCAAAAACTAAGCATGTGGCGTGATTAACGCCATAAGGCTGGCCTAGGGATCTCCCTGTGCCAGCCTTTTTGTTTTTTGTAATTGCCCATAAGCTGCTAATATCTCATTCTTACCCAGCTGCTTTTAAGCGGTTTCTTTGGTTTCTTACCTTCAGCTTGAATTATGCCCGGTCGCAATACAGACGAATTACGTCGTCGCAGTATTTACCTTTTACCTAACGCGTTTACTACCGCGAACTTATTCGCTGGTTTTTATGCCGTCGTGCAGGCCATGAATGGGCGGTTTGAAGTGGCTGCTATAGCCATATTCTTGGCGATGGTATTTGATGGTATGGATGGGCGAGTAGCGCGCCTGACTAATACGCAGTCCGCCTTCGGTGAGCAGTATGACTCCATGGCTGACTTAACTTCTTTTGGTGTGGCGCCTGCATTGGTGATGTATGTGTGGGCACTCCAAGATCTAGGTCGATGGGGGTGGTTGGCAGCATTCGTGTTTGTTGCGGGTGCAGCATTGCGCTTGGCGCGTTTCAACACCAATATCGCTGTTGTGGATAAACGCTTCTTTCAGGGCTTACCTAGTCCTGCGGCGGCTGCGCTTATTGCTGGCTTTGTGTGGTTGTCGGTGGATAATAAATTGCCGATTTCTACGCACGTATTGCAGTGGAGCGCCTTTGTCCTAACGATTTACGCTGGCGTTGCCATGGTCTCCAATGCGCCTTTCTATAGTGGCAAAACATTTGCATTGAGCAAAAGTGTGCCGTTCTGGGGCATGTTGCTGCTGGTGTTGCTGTTCGTGTTTGTCTCTTCCGATCCGCCGGTAGTGCTGTTTGGCTTGTTTGTGCTGTATGGCTTGTCGGGTTGGGTGGTGATGGCATGGCGCTGGCATCGTGCGCGTAGGCTGATTGAGCAGCGCCGAGAGGATGCTTAATCCATACCGCGAAATATACCGTCGTTAATATCACGCGGATCAGGGCCAGGATGGTGGTGAACCAACTGGCCCTTTTCATTGAAGTACATATACATCAGCGAATTGAACGCACCGCCTTGCTTATAACGGTATGACCAGGTGCGATAGGTGACGCCTTTCCATCGGGCAAATTCATCAACAGCGGGTGGGCCGTACCAACAGGCAATCATGGAGGCACTCCAGTCATGTTGGTCTAATTGCCTAAAACCCTCATCAGAAAGCATTTGCTGTATGGAGAGAATGATGTTTTGTTCATCCACCTCGGCCGTCCACGCGTAGTAACCCATAGGTTGGGTGGACCAGTTCACCAGTTCAGGTTTGACGTTATTGCAGCGTTGTGTGGGTGTGCCGTATTCGTTAATGGCTGTATCTAACGCGGTGCCAGGTGGTACGTTGCTTAGACTGGTGCAGCCCGCCATCAATAGGCTGACAAAAGTAATGCAGGGTAGGGCGGTAAAGCGTGGCATTTTTCGTACTTCCTGTGGTGGCAGCGCCTAATTACGGGGTTGCGTAATTGAAGGATCTTACGTGCTTGGGCGTTTTGCTATATAATTCCAGATTGTTTTGCGTAAGCAAAGTGTTTTTGCTGATGACACGATAGGGCTCCTCGGTTCTATCGCAAGTTATTTGAGGATAATGTTATGACAGTAGTAGTTAAAAAAACCGAAATCGTTTCGGAATACCAACGTAAAGCCGGCGATACTGGTTCTCCAGAAGTTCAAGTAGCGCTGCTTTCGGCACGTATTGCTCATTTGACAGAGCACTTCAAAACCCACGTTAAAGATCACCACTCACGTCGTGGTCTGCTGCGCATGGTTAGCCGTCGCCGTAAACTGTTGGATTACTTGAAAGATCGTAAGCCTGACGCTTACCGCGCGTTGATCGAAAGACTCGGTCTGCGTAAGTAATATGCCGGGGCATGCCCCGCACGAAATAACCGTGCTTGCTGCAAGAAACCTCTTGCGGTACGCACGGTTTTTTATTGTAAGGAACGTAGTGAATGTTCAATAAAGTCACAAAAAAATTCCAGTACGGCGCACATGAAGTTGTGTTGGAAACGGGTGAAATTGCACGGCAGGCATCAGGTGCCGTGCTTGTTTCTGTTGAAGATACCGTTATTTTGGCAACCGTTGTAGGTGCTAAAAAAGCTAAAGCCGGTCAGGATTTCTTTCCTTTGACCGTAGATTACGTAGAGAAAACCTACGCTGCTGGGCGCATTCCCGGTGGTTTCTTTAAGCGTGAAGGTAAGCCATCAGAGCGTGAGACATTGACTTCACGTCTGATCGACCGTCCGCTGCGTCCGTTGTTCCCTGAAGGGTTTTACAACGAAGTTCAAATCATCATTCACGCGCTGTCCGTTAATCCTGAGATTGACCCAGTTATCCCAGCGTTGATTGGTGCTTCAGCTGCGTTGGCTATTTCTGGTATTCCATTCAATGGCCCTGCTGGTGCAGCGCGTGTGGGTTATGTGGATGGTCAGTACGTACTGAACCCAACTACAGCTCAAACAGAGCAATCCAAGTTGGACTTGGTTGTGGCTGGTACAGAGGCTGCTGTGTTGATGGTTGAGTCTGATGCTCAGCAATTGTCTGAAGATGTGATGTTGGGTGCGATTGCCTTTGGTCACGAGCAAATGCAAAACGTGATCAATGCGATTCATGAGTTGGTTGAAGATGCCGGCAAACCTGAATGGGATTGGCAGCCAGAGCCAGCTAACGAAGCATTGATCAGTGCTGTGCGCGCTGTTGCTTTTGATCAGTTGAAAGAAGCCTACCAAATCCGTGAAAAACAAGCGCGTACATTGCGTTTGAAAGAGATCAGCCAATCTGTGAAAGACTCCTTGGCTGCTTCCGCGGAAGAAAAAGGCGAAGCTGCTCCTGATTCAGTGGGTGTTGAAAACATTCTGTTTGATTTCGAGAGCCAGATTGTTCGTAGTCAAATTCTGAGTGGCGAGCCGCGTATTGATGGTCGCGATACACGTACGGTCCGTCCTATTTCTATCCGTACTGGCGTATTGCCACGTGCTCACGGTAGCGTGTTGTTCACTCGTGGTGAAACGCAAGCCTTGGTTGTAGCCACACTGGGTACACGCCAAGACGAGCAGATCATTGATTCCGTCATGGGTGAGTACCGTGATCGTTTCATGCTGCACTACAACTTCCCTCCGTTTGCTACAGGCGAAACAGGCCGTTTTGGTGCGCCTAAGCGTCGTGAGATCGGTCATGGTCGTTTGGCTAAACGCGCTTTGGCTCACATGCTGCCTCCAGCGGAAGACTTCCAATACTCGTTGCGTATTGTGTCTGAAGTGACTGAGTCCAACGGTTCGTCCTCTATGGCGACTGTGTGTGGTGGCTCATTGGCAATGATGGATGCGGGCGTGCCCATGACTGATCACGTTGCTGGTGTGGCAATGGGTCTGATCAAAGACGGTGGTAAGTTTGCTGTGTTGACCGATATCTTGGGTGATGAAGATCACCTGGGCGATATGGACTTCAAAGTAGCGGGTACAGAGCACGGTATTACTGCATTGCAGATGGATATCAAGATTCAAGGTATCACTACTGAAATCATGAGTGTTGCATTGGCTCAGGCTCGCGAAGGCCGCATGCACATCTTGGGTTTGATGAAAACATCCTTGGAAGGCGCGCGTACAGAATTGTCCGCATTTGCTCCACGTATGTTGACAGTAAAAATCAACCCAGAAAAAATCCGTGATGTGATTGGTAAAGGTGGCGCGACTATTCGTACGCTGACCGAAGAAACTGGTACACAGATCGATATCGGTGATGATGGCACAATCACAATTTCTAGTGCTGACCTAGAGAAAGCACAAGAAGCTGAGCGTCGTATCAAAGAAATCACAGCAGAAGTAGAAGTGGGTCAAGAGTACGAAGGCCCAGTGCTGCGTATTCTGGATTTCGGCGCGATTGTGCAAGTTCTGCCAGGTAAAGATGGCTTGCTGCACATCTCTGAGATTGCTAACTACCGTATTGCCAACGTGAATGATGTATTGAAAGTTGGTCAGGTTGTGAAATTCAAAGTTATAGAAGCTGATGATAAAGGCCGTCTGCGTCTGTCTATCAAAGCTTTGGGTGGCATTGAAGCTCAAGGTGGTGAAGCTGCTCCTGCGGCACCAGAGGCTGACACAGCTGCTGAATAAGTCTTTGTGTGCTAGCGTAAGCTAGTTATATAAAGCAAAAAATCCCGGATTGGGCATTCGTGCTCACCGGGATTTTTTTATGTGGACAGCATGGCTGGGTAATAAGAGGGTATTTTGCGGCTTTCTGCGTATACAAACGGTTAAATTTACGGTATAGTTTTCTTCTTTGCTGTTTTGAGCCAATCTTATTGGTGCAATATCAGTAAATCAAACTTGGAAGCGTGCCAGAGTGGTTGAATGGACTGGTCTTGAAAACCAGCGATGGGGTAACTCATCCGTGAGTTCGAATCTCACCGCTTCCGCCAAACAAGTTTGTGTGGCATCCATGGCGGAATAGGTAGACGCAAGAGACTTAAAATCTCTCGATCAAACGATCGTCCCGGTTCGATTCCGGGTGGATGCACCAACATCTCTTATGCCTTCGGGCTCATCTATTATCCTTTTGATTCTGTTCGAGTCATAATAGACCTCTCTGTAGATCTATGTATAAGGGTAGTGAATATCATGAAAGCCATAGAAATCTCCCAACCAGGTGGTCCTGAGGTATTGCGCTGGGTTGATAGGCCTATGCCAGAGCCAGCAGCAGGACAGTTGTTGTTGCGTGTGATTGCGGCCGGCGTGAATAGGCCGGATGTGATGCAGCGCAAAGGTATGTACCCTGCGCCTGTGGGGGCTTCTGATATACCAGGCTTAGAGGTTTCTGGCGAAATCGTGGGTGGCGATGTAGAGGGTAGCGGGTATGCGCTGGGTGATTGCGTGTGCGCGCTACTGTCAGGTGGTGGCTACGCGCAATATTGTGTAGTGGATGCGATGCATTGCTTGCCTATCCCTAAAGGTATAGATCCTGTCCACGCTGCTGGTATACCCGAAACGGCGTTTACGGTATGGAGCAATATCTTTAATCGTGGTGCTTTGGCGGATGGTGAATCCCTGCTTGTGCATGGTGGTGCAAGCGGTATTGGAGTCATGGCCATACAATTGGCGGTCGCCAAAGGGCATCGTGTCTTTGCTACGGCTGGTAGTGATGAGCGTGTAGCCATTATTAATGCGCTAGGTGCCACCGGCATTAATTACAAAACGCAGGTGTTTGAAGAGGTTGTGCGTGAGTCTACAAACAATCGTGGCGTGGATGTGATTCTGGATATGGTGGCGGGCGACTATATTAATAGAGATATACGTTGTCTGGCAGATGATGGCCGTATTGTGGTCATCGCTTTGCAGGGCGCTCCTAAAGGTGAGGTTAATTTTGCGCAAATGATGTTGCGTAGATTGACGCTAACGGGTTCAACTCTACGTGCTCGAGATCAACGCTTTAAGGCTGATCTGGCTAAGCAGGTGCGTGAGCATGTATGGCCATTGTTAGAGCGCGGTGCTGTCAATGTGAAGGTGCATGCGGTGTTTGATATGGCCGATGCTGCACAAGCGCATGCCATGATGGATGCAGGTGAGCAGGTGGGGAAAATCATCCTGCGCGCATAAGGGGTGGTGTTATTGGACGCTAGTCAATATGGCGATGCGAAAAGTGCACAATTTTTAAGCGTAAATCTGGGCAACACGCTACAATTATCGGTTGTTTTATTTGTGATGGCCTTTGGCCTTCAGGTACTAGAGGTCAATGACAACTACAACTCGCTCTCCTCTTATTATTGGTAACTGGAAAATGAATGCGTCGCTGGGTGGCAGCACGGTGCTGTTGCAGGCGTTAGCGCATTACCGACCAAGCCAGGCCTGTGAGCTGGCAGTCTGTGTGCCGTTCCCTTATTTGGCTCAAGCGCAAGAGATTCTTGCGGGATCCTTGGTCTCATGGGGTGCGCAAGACGTTAGTGATCAGCAGCAAGGTGCGTACACAGGTGAAGTATCAGCGGCTATGCTGCAGGATTTTGCCTGTAAGTGGGCGTTGGTGGGGCACTCTGAACGCCGACAACGTCATGCTGAGTCAGATCAATTGGTGGCTGATAAAGCAGTGCAAGCACTGTCTTGCGGTATTACGCCAGTTTTTTGTGTGGGTGAAAGCGATGCTGAGCACGAGGCTGGTGAAGCGCATGCTGTAGTCTTGCGACAATTGCAGCCTTTGCTGGATTTGGGTGCTGATGTTGTGAGGCGAGTGGTTGTGGCCTATGAGCCGGTCTGGGCCATAGGTACAGGGAAAAGTGCAACGCCAGAGCAAGCTCAGGCTGTGCATGCGTTTATACGCGAGTGCTTGCGTAACAGCGGTGCTGAAGAAGTGCGTGTGTTGTATGGCGGTAGCGTCAATGCGGCAAATGCAAAGAGTTTGTTCGCCATGCCTGATATAGATGGTGCATTGGTGGGTGGTGCGGCACTTAAGGCCGAAGAATTTTTAGCGATAGCGGCGATATAAGCCACGGAGTGATCACATGGAATGGATTCAACCAGTCTTGCAGGCAGTGCAGGTATTGTCTTCACTGACTATTATTGGTTTGGTGTTGTTGCAACAAGGTAAAGGGGCGGACATGGGTTCGTCTTTTGGTAGTGGTTCAGCAGGTAGTGTGTTTGGTGCTGCTGGTGCTGCCAACTTCTTGTCGCGCACGACTAAGTATGCCGCGATTGTGTTTTTTGTTTCTACCGCGGGTTTGGCATGGGTGGTTTACAAACCTTCCGCTAAAGCTGAAATTGAATCTGGTGTGATGCAGGGCTTTGAGTCCATCATTCCGGGTATGTCGGCTCCAGCTCCTACTACACCTGCTGCGCCAGATGTAAGTGTACCGGTAGTTCCGTCTACACCGGCTCCGGCAGCCAGTGTGCCGCAAGCGGTTGAGCCTGAGGCTGAAAGCAAAGTAGAAGAGGCTCCTGTGGTTGAGCCTGCTGAATCTACAGAAGAAGTAAAAGAGCCTGCGGCAGAATAATCTGTTGTATTGCTCTATATAAAAGGCCGATCATGGATCGGCCTTTTTGTTTGTGGGGCAATAGATGCACTTATGCTGCAAAAGTACTTGTGCCCGTGGGGGATCATGCTAGAATAACGATCTTTCTAGATGTCGATGTGGTGGAATTGGTAGACACGCTATCTTGAGGGGGTAGTGGCGCAAGCTGTGCGAGTTCGAGTCTCGCCATCGACACCAAAAACATTGAAGCCGGGTTAGCCCGGTTTTTTTGTGCCCGGCTTTTGTGAGATGGGTGCGCGAGGGGGTTGGAGCTGCTTGGTGCATGTTTGGGTGAAAGTATTGATGCGTTTTGAGATTCTTCACTTGTAGATAAATCAAATACTTACGGCTATATGTTCGATTTTTGCTTTAAATTTATTTGAGCTTAAAGAGTGTTGGGGCTGGGCAGGTGTAAACCCTGTTTTGTTGTATGGAAGTGACGTTTTTGTCGTGTATAGACTACAGAAAAGTGACTTTATGCAGGGTAATCACATCAAACAATAGTCAACGAAGCGGAATTTTGATGCAATAGCTCTAACTTCCCATTGCGGAGTTAGAAAGAGCAGTAGCACCTACATGTTGTGAGTGGCTGCTCTGATTTACTCAAAAAATCCACGGAGATTTCATACATGAAAAAGACTCTGCTCGCTGCTGCTTTGATGGCCGGTTTCGCTGGCGTTGCTCAGGCAGAAACTTCCGTAACTCTGTACGGTATCGTTGATACAGGCTTGGGTTACACACAGTTCAAAAACAAAGACACAGACGTTAAAGCAACTCGCACTGGTTTCTACGACGGTGTTCAGTCCGGTAACCGTTGGGGTCTGCGCGGTAGCGAAGATCTGGGCGATGGTCTGCGTGCTGTTTTCACATTGGAAAGCGGTTTCACTCTGTCCAACGGTAACTCCGCTCAAGGCGACCGTTTGTTCGGCCGTGAAGCAACTCTGGGTCTGGCTGGCGACAGCTGGGGTTCCTTGGTGTTCGGTCGTCAGCAAAACGTAGCTTCCCGCTACATTGGTGACATCGCTAGCCCATTTGGCGATTCCATGGAATTGGCTGCTATCGGTAAAACATTTACCTCCGCAGCGACTGTTCGCGCAGACAACACAGTTGTGTACGCAACACCTAACTTCAATGGCTTTGATTTCGCTATTGGTTACTCATTCAATGTGAATGGCGACCAAAAATGGAACATCAAAAACAACGGCGCAAACCCTAAAGACCAAAACGCTAAATTGGTAACTACAGGTCTGCGTTATGTTAACGGCCCTATCGCTGTTGCTGCTTCTTACGACAACCTGAAAGCTTCTGCATGGGGTAAATCCGCACAGGCTTGGAACTTGGCTGGTAGCTACGATTTCGAAGTTGTGAAACTGCACTTGGCTTGGGGTCAAGAGCGTAACGGTCTGCTGAGCAGCCGTGGTTACAACGATGACGTGAATGCTGCTATGGGCATGGGCTTCAGTGGTTACCAGAAAGATTACAAAACCAACAACTTCGCAGTTGGCGTAAGCGCACCTGTTGGCGCTGCTGGTAAAGTAATGGCTGGCTGGGCAATGTCCCGCGTTAGCGATAACAACTGGTTCGAAAATAACGCTGATAAAAAATCCCAAAACTTGTTTAGCTTGGGCTACACATACAACCTGTCCAAACGTACAAACGTTTACGCAGTTGGTACATACGGTACTGGCTACGCATTCCAAGACGTACGTGCAACACAGGCTGTTGTAGGTCTGCGTCACCGCTTCTAATCATGTCGCATGGCTTAGCCATGTGTCATGATGGCCTGCTTCGGCAGGCCGATGCGAAATGCTTAGGCATGGAAAAGCCACTCTTCGGGGTGGCTTTTTTTTGTGTTTGGGGTTTCGTGATTGAGCTTGGGGTTGGTTTCTTGGGGGGGCTTATCGAATGGGGTTGCTTGGCTTGTTGGTTGGGTTTTAGTGCTTGTGATTATCTCAGCGTGCAGGGTTGCTTGCTGCAAGTTGTGGATGGCGTGGCGAGGGTGTTGTTGTTTGTGATCTATATCGGTTGAGGGTGTTTTTATAACGCTAATTAGGGGTGTGGAAGTTGTTTTGGTTTCATGGTTTATTGGTGCTTCAATGCTGCTGCTTGAGGCCTGGGTTTCTATTTTTACTCCCAAAAATACCCCTAAACTCTTATTTCTTTAAGCTAAAAGTCAGCTGACACCTTTTGTAATGAATTAATGCTAGCTGTGGCAATGTAGTTGTAATATTGGTACAGCGGGCTAAAAGGTAGTGCTGGTAAGCTTTTTTTTTCTAAAAAAGCGTCTGGCCGGTCTAATTTGAGTCGGGCTAAGGGTTATAGCCTCAAAGACTATATGAAAATGCTACAATCCAAGGGTTTACTTACTGTGAATGGGTGTGTTGCATGAATCTGCAGAATTATTTCCCCATCTTGCTATTTGTCCTAGTTGCGACGGGTATTGGTGGGGCATTGTTAGCGGCTGGTCGCATTTTGGGGCCACATCGTCCTTACGATGAAAAGCTATCACCATACGAGTGTGGTTTTGAAGCCTTCGGCGACTCCCGCATGAAGGTGGATATTCGCTATTACCTGATCGCCATTTTGTTCATTATGTTTGATTTGGAAATTGCCTTCCTGTTCCCTTGGGCTGTTGCCAACGGGGTAATTGGAATGGTGGGTTTCTGGTCTGTTCTAGTTTTCCTAGGCATTTTGACAGTGGGCTTTTTGTACGAATGGAAAAAAGGCGCCCTGGATTGGGAATAAGCATACTGAGCATACCCACTAGGGTAGGCGTCTGCTAAAGGCAAAAAACTATGGCTATAGACGGCATTTTGAAAGAAGGTTTTATTACTACCAGTGCAGACAAGTTGCTGAACTGGGCGAAAACAGGTTCCATGTGGCCGATGACATTCGGGCTGGCCTGTTGTGCGGTAGAGATGATGCATGCGGGTGCTGCCCGTTATGACTTAGACCAATTTGGTATCATTTTCCGTCCCAGCCCGCGTCAGTCTGACTTGATGATCGTAGCTGGTACTTTGTGCAACAAAATGGCGCCTGCCTTGCGCAAGGTGTACGACCAGATGGCTGAGCCACGTTGGGTGGTTTCCATGGGGTCCTGTGCCAACGGCGGTGGCTACTATCATTACTCGTACTCAGTTGTTCGTGGTTGTGATCGTATTGTTCCGGTGGATGTGTATGTGCCGGGCTGTCCGCCAACTGCTGAAGCGCTGGTCTATGGCCTGCTGCAGGTGCAGAACAAAATCCGTTTAACCAACACCATCGCGCGTTAAGCGTCGGGTCTGTTTTAGCTAGGTACGTACATCATGACACGACTAGAAACGCTACAAAAAAACATTCTCGCCGTATTTGGTGAAGAAGCTGCGCTGACACTGGGTCGCAACGAACTGACACTGGAAGTGCCAGTAAGCGATTGGGTGCAAACCTGTACTACTCTGCGTGACCATAAAGATTTGTCTTTTGAAATCTGTATGGATCTGTGTGGTATGGATTACTCAGCATGGCGTGCTCCCACTTACGACTTTGATCCCTCCTTGTTCCCACATCGCTTTGCAGTAGTGATTCACTTGCTGTCAGTTAAACATAACTGCCGCATGCGAGTACGCTGCTTTGTGCCTGGTGATGACTTCCCCGTTTTACCTACACTGTTCCATGTATGGCCCACAGTGAACTGGTTCGAACGTGAAGCCTTCGACTTGTACGGCATTGTGTTTGAAGGTCACCCTGATCTGCGCCGCATTCTTACCGATTACGGCTTTATCGGTCATCCCTTCCGCAAAGATTTCCCTATCTCCGGCTATGTGGAAATGCGTTACGACGCAGAACAGAAACGGGTTATCTATCAGCCTGTCACTATTGAGCCGCGTGAAATTATTCCACGTGTGGTTCGCGAAGACGATTACGGAGTGGGGCGCTAAGTACCATGGCAGAAATTCAGAATTACACGCTAAACTTTGGTCCTCAACACCCGGCCGCACACGGTGTGCTGCGTCTGGTACTTGAATTGGACGGCGAAGTTATTCAACGCGCTGACCCACATATTGGTCTGTTGCACCGCGCGACAGAAAAACTGGCCGAACACCGCACGTTCTTGCAAGCATTGCCCTATATGGATCGCTTGGACTACGTGTCTATGATGGTGAATGAGCACGCTTACTGCTTGGCAGTAGAACGTTTGGTAGGGGTTGAAGTTCCTCTACGTGCTCAGTACATCCGCGTGATGTTCGACGAAATCACCCGTATCCTGAATCACCTGATGTCCGTAGGTTCTCACGCTCTAGACGTGGGTGCTATGGCGGTGTTCTTGTACGCGTTCCGCGAACGCGAAGACTTGATGGATGCATACGAAGCTGTATCCGGTGCGCGTTTGCACGCTGCATACTACCGTCCAGGTGGTGTGTATCGCGACCTGCCAGATACCATGGCTTTGTACCAAGGTAATAAATACCGCAGCGAAAAAGAATTGAAAGCCATGAACGAAGCTCGTTCAGGCTCTTTGTTGGATTTCTTGGAAGACTTTACTGATCGCTTCCCAGCATGTGTTGATGAATACGACACCTTGCTGACGGACAACCGTATTTGGAAACAGCGTTTGGTAGACGTGGGTATCGTGACTCCTGAGCGTGCTAAAGCGCTGGGCTTTACTGGCCCTATGCTGCGTGGCTCCGGTGTGGAATGGGATACACGTAAGACACAGCCTTACGAAGTATACGACCGCATGGAATTCGATATTCCTGTGGGTACTAACGGTGACTGTTACGACCGTTACTTGGTACGTATGGCTGAAATGCGTGAAAGTAACCGCATCATTCGCCAGTGTATTCAGTGGTTGCGTAACAACCCAGGTCCAGTGATTACCGACAACCATAAAGTGGCACCTCCTTCACGCGAACGTATGAAGACAGGTATGGAAGATTTGATCCACCACTTTAAATTGTTCTCCGAAGGCATGCACGTTCCATCAGGCGAGGTTTACGCTGGTGTTGAGCATCCTAAAGGTGAGTTCGGGATTTATTTGGTGTCAGATGGTGGTAACAAGCCTTACCGTATGAAGATTCGTGCACCTGGTTTTGTGCACTTGCAGTCGCTGGACGAAATGTCCCGTGGCCACATGATTGCTGACGCTGTCACGATCATTGGTACACAGGATATCGTGTTCGGCGAGATCGACCGCTAAGGCATCACCATGGAAGAACGGAATCAAACTATGCTGCTTTCCGAAAAAGCTTATCAAAGCATCGACAAGGAACTGTTGAAGTTCCCCGATGACCAAAAACGCTCAGCCATTATGGCCTCCTTGGCGATTGCCCAGCAGGAATTGGGTTGGGTGTCTACCGAGGTAATTGAAGACGTGGCGAACTACTTAGGTGTACCAGCGATTGCGGTACAGGAAGTAGCCACCTTCTACAACATGTTCCAGACACGTCCTGCTGGCCGTTACACCATTTCTGTATGCACTAACTTGCCTTGCGCGTTGCGTGACGGCGTGAAGTCTGGTGAGTACCTAAAAGAAAAATTGGGTGTTGAGTACGGTGAGACAACTGCTGACGGCATGTTCACAGTGATTTCTGGCGAATGCATGGGCTCCTGTGGTGACTCACCTGTCATGTTGGTGAACAACCAGCATATGTGTGTGCGTATGGAAGCTGAGCGTATTGACGCCATGTTGGATGGGCTTAGAAAACAGGGAGAGTCAGCATGAGCGCACCTGATATCTTGAAGCAGTTGTCGCAAGGCCTGACACCTGATCCAGCCAATGATTTATCACGCAGCATGATTTTTCATGGCCGTCATATCCAGCCTCAAATGTTGGCAGACCTAGACGGTACAAACTGGGGTTTGGAAGATTACGTTAAGCGCGGTGGCTATGAGGCTCTGCGTAAAGTCGTAACCAGCATGACACCAGATGAAGTTATTGCTGAAGTAAAAGCATCTGCGTTGCGTGGTCGTGGTGGTGCAGGTTTCCCCACAGGCCTGAAGTGGAGCTTCATGCCTCGTACATTGCCAGGTCAAAAATACTTGGTTTGTAACTCTGACGAGGGTGAGCCAGGTACCTTTAAAGACCGTGACTTGTTACGCTTCAATCCACATATTGTGATTGAAGGTATGGCTATTGCTGCGTATGCCATGGGCATCAGCGTTGGCTACAACTACATCCACGGTGAGATTTTTGAAGTTTACCAACGCTTTGAAGAAGCGTTGGAGCAAGCGCGTAAAGCTGGTTTCTTGGGTGACAAACTGTTTGGCACCGACTTCAACTTCCAATTGCATGCGTTCCACGGTTATGGCGCATACATTTGCGGTGAAGAAACAGCCTTGCTGGAATCCTTAGAAGGTAAAAAAGGCCAGCCACGCTTTAAACCGCCATTCCCTGCAAGCTTCGGTTTGTATGGCAAACCAACAACCATTAACAATACGGAAACCTTTGCATCAGTGCCTTGGATTATCCGTAACAGTGGTCAGGCATACCAAGAAATTGGCTTGCCTAACGCTGGTGGTACAAAGATTTTCTCAATTTCTGGTGACGTACAACGTCCTGGTAATTATGAAATCCCATTGGGCACACCATTCTCAACACTGTTGGAGTTGGCTGGCGGCATGCGCGAAGGTCGCAAGCTGAAAGCGGTGATTCCTGGTGGATCGTCTGCACCGGTATTGCCAGCAGACATCATGATGGCCACAAACATGGACTATGACTCCATTGCCAAAGCAGGCTCCATGCTGGGTTCTGGTGCGGTAATCGTCATGGATGACACGCGTTGCATGGTGAAGAGCCTGCTGCGTTTGTCGTACTTCTATCAGCACGAAAGCTGTGGTCAATGTACACCGTGCCGTGAAGGTACAGGTTGGTTGTGGCGCATGGTTCATCGTATCGAGAACGGCAAGGGTAGACCTGAAGATCTGGATATGTTGGACGAAATCGCCCAAAACATCATGGGTCGTACGATTTGTGCGCTGGGGGATGCGGCGGCTATGCCAGTACGCAGCTTCATCAAACATTTCCGCGACGAGTTCGCACACCACATCGAGCACAGTGACTGTGTGGTGCCCAAATATTTGTAGGCTCAGGACGAACTAATGGTAGAACTCACCATCGACGGCATCAAACTAGAAGCTCCTGAAGGCAGCATGGTTATCCAAGCTGCACAGGACGCTGGGGTGTATGTGCCGCACTTCTGTTATCACAAAAAACTAAGCATTGCGGCTAACTGCCGTATGTGTTTGGTTGATGTTGAAAAAGCCCCTAAACCTTTGCCTGCGTGTGCGACACCAGTGACAAACGGTATGGTGGTACGTACACGTTCGGAAAAAGCCATCGCTGCACAGAAAAGCGTGATGGAATTCCTGCTGATTAATCACCCATTGGATTGCCCGGTTTGTGACCAGGGCGGTGAGTGTCAGTTGCAGGATTTGGCCGTAGGTTATGGCGGCTCTGAATCCCGTTATCAGGAAGAAAAACGTGTGGTCGTGGCCAAAGAAATGGGTCCACTGATCTCCACAGAGGCTATGCAACGTTGCATTCACTGTACACGCTGTGTGCGTACTGGCGAAGAAATCGCTGGTCTGCAAGAAGTGGGTATGTTGAATCGTGGCGAACACGCTGAAATTACCACGTTCGTGGGCCGTGCTGTAGAGTCCGAGTTGTCCGGTAACATGATTGACGTGTGCCCAGTTGGTGCGCTGTTGTCTAAACCGTTCCACTTCAAAGCACGTACCTGGGAGTTGGCTCGTCGCCATTCCATCAGCCCGCACGACAGCATGGGTGCAAACCTGGTTGTTCAGTCCAAAATGGATCGTGTGCTGCGCGTAGTACCTTTTGAGAATGAAGCGGTAAACGAATGCTGGATCAGCGACCGTGACCGTTTCTCTTACACAGGTTTGTACACCGAAGACCGTCTGACACACCCGATGATTCGTGGTAGCGACGGTACATGGCGCGAAGCATCATGGAGCGATGCCCTACAACACGTAGTGGCCGCGATGAATGCAATACGTGAAAAATTCGGTGCAGATCAAATTGGTGGTTTGGGTAGCCCGACTGCTACAACGGAAGAGTTGGCCTTGTTGGCACGTTTGATGCGTGCTCTGGGTTCAGAAAACGTTGACTTCCGTCTGCGTCAGATTGATGCACGTTTGGATCAAGCATTGGCAGGTACTCCATGGTTGGGTATGCCAGTTACTCAGTTGAACGAGTTGGATCGTGTTCTGGTCGTAGGTTCGTTCCTGCGTAAAGATCACCCATTGATGGCACAACGTCTGCGTCAAGCTGTGAAAGCTGGTGCACAGGTGTCCTTCATCGACTCCGCTGCTGATGATCCGCATTTTGCGCATATTCATCAGCGCATGACAGTGGCTCCTAGCCAAATCGCGAACGCAGTAGCTGAAGTAGCTGTAGCCTTGGCTGAAACTGCTGGTGTAGCTGTTCCTGCCGAGTTGGCTGGCGTGCAAGTTAGCGCAGAAGCACGACGCATCGCTGAGAGCTTGAGCTCCGGTGAGAAAGTGGCTGTGTTCTTGGGTAACGTTGTAGTGTCCAGCGATCAAGCTAGTGTGATTGCAGCGAATGCAGCAGCAGTGGCTACAGCAGCAAAAGCAACACTGGGCTGGTTGACTGCTGGTGGTAACACGGTTGGCGGTTATTTGGCTAACGCTGTGCCTGCAAATGGTGCATTGACGGCTGAGCAAATGTTGGCGCAAAGCCTGCGTGCTTACTTCGTACTGCATACAGAACCAGCTTTTGATAGCGATTACGGTGCACGTGCAGTGGAAACACTGAAAGCAGCAGCGTTGTCCGTAGCCTTGACTCCTTTCCGCAGTGCGGCAGAAGAGTGGGCTGATGTGATGCTGCCAATTGCTCCATTTACAGAAACTTCAGGTTCTTTCGTGAACGCTGAAGGTCGTGTACAGAGCTTCAAGGGTGCTGCAGCTCCTTTGGGTGAAACTCGCCCAGGCTGGAAGGTACTGCGCGTATTGGGTAACTTGTTCCAGTTGGATGGTTTTGATGACGAGACTTCCGAGTCCGTTCGCGACACCGTATTGGCCGCTGGTATTGAGTCCCGCCTGAACAACGCTATCAATGCTAAACCAGCATTGGTTGCGGCTGCTGAAGGTCTAGAGCGTGTCACTGATGTACCTATTTACCGTACAGATGCGTTGGTACGTCGTGCAGAACCATTGCAGCAAACACCAGCAAGTGCGTTGCCTACAGCACGCATGAATGCTGTCACACTGGAAAAAATGTCGCTGGCTGACGGTGAAAGTGTACGTGTACGTTCTGCTCAAGGTGAAACCGTCTTGCCAGTTCAATTGGATGACACGGTGGCATCGGGTTGCGTACGTATTGCGACCGCGTTTGCAGAAACTGCATCGTTGGGAAGCAGCTTCGGTCAACTGACAGTGGAGCGTGTCTAAATGGAACTGCTGACTACTATTCAAAACTTCGGCGAAGGTTTGATTGGTCCTACCGCATGGTATGTGGTGTGGACACTGATCAAAATCGTATGTATCGCTTTGCCGATCATTATCTGCGTTGCCTACCTGACATACTGGGAACGTAAGATGATTGGTTTCATGCACGTTCGTAAAGGTCCAAACCGCGTGGGTCCACGTGGTTTACTGCAGCCTTTTGCTGACGTGTTCAAGTTGCTGACCAAAGAAGTGATTGTGCCTAGCAAGGCTAACAAAGTGCTGTTCTTCTTGGGCCCAGTGGTAACACTGATGCCTGCGCTGGCAGCATGGGCAGTGATTCCTTTTGGTCCAGAAGTGGTATTGGCTAACATTAACGCTGGTCTACTGTACATCTTGGCGATTACCTCGCTGGGTGTATACGGTGTGATCGTGGCCGGTTGGGCTTCTAACTCCAAATACGCGTTGTTGGGTGGTCTGCGTGCAGCTGCTCAGGTGTTGTCTTACGAGTTGGCGATTGGTTTTGTGCTGATTACTGTTTTGTTGGTATCCGGTACATTAAACCTGAGCGAAATCGTACAAGGTCAAGATCGCGGTATGTTTGCTGATAGTGGCTTGAACTTCCTGTCTTGGAACTGGTTGCCGCTGTTGCCATTGTTTGTGGTTTACGTGATTTCTGCTGTGGCAGAAACCAACCGTCACCCGTTTGACGTGGTGGAAGGTGAGTCCGAGATTGTGGCGGGCCCGATGGTAGAGTACTCCGGTATGGGTTTTGCTCTATTCTTCTTGGGTGAGTACGCCAACATGATCTTGTTGTCGGCACTGGCATCCATCATGTTCTTGGGCGGCTGGTTGCCAATCGTTGACTTTGCACCCTTTACCTGGATTCCAGGCTGGTTGTGGCTGGGTCTGAAAACCTTTGTTGTAGTGTCAATGTTCATTTGGTTCCGTGCGACATTCCCACGTTACCGCTATGACCAAATCATGCGTTTGGGCTGGAAAGTGTTTATTCCGCTGACAGGTATCTGGCTGCTGGTAGTCGCGATCTGGATGCAGACACCCTGGAACATCTGGCAATAAGGCTCGGGGGCTAAATAATTATGGAAGCGATTAAAGATTTTTTTGGCAGCCTGATGCTGTCCGAGATGCTGAAAGGGATGCGTCTGACTGGGCGTTACTTTTTCCGCCGCAAAATTACGCTGCATTACCCGCAGGAAAAAACGCCTACTTCGGCGCGTTTCCGTGGCTTGCACGCATTGCGCCGCTACCCCAATGGTGAGGAGCGCTGCATTGCCTGTAAATTATGCGAAGCAGTTTGCCCAGCCTTGGCCATCTCTATCGAATCAGATGAGCGTGCCGATGGCACACGTCGTACTACACGTTACGACATCGATTTAACTAAATGCATTTTCTGCGGTTTTTGTGAAGAAAGTTGCCCAGTTGACTCCATCGTGGAAACACATATCCACGAATACCATGGTGAGAAACGTGGCGATTTGTACTTCACAAAAGAAATGTTGTTGGCAGTAGGTGACCGTTACGAGTCCGAAATTGCTGAACGACGTGCCGCTGATGCGCCTTACCGCTAAGACAGGAGCAGAACACTCATGTTTTCAACGATTCTGTTTTATGTGCTGGCGCTGGTTATTGTCATCGCTGCGTTCCGTGTAGTCACGGCGCGCAGTCCGGTGACTGCCGTGCTGCATTTGATTTTGACATTTTTTACGGCAGCAATGCTGTGGATCTCGATGGGGGCCGAGTTCTTGGGCCTATTGCTCATCGTGGTTTACGTTGGTGCTGTAATGGTGATGTTCTTGTTTGTGATCATGTTGCTGGATGTGCGTATGCCATCTGCGACAGAGCACTTCAAGGCTTACATGCCAGTGGGCTCCATCGTGGGTCTGATCATGATTGCCGAAATGGCGATTGTATTGTTGCGCGCTTGGGTGGAAGCACCTGAGGCTGCTGTAATGCCTGAAAACTACAACAACACTAAAGTGCTGGGTGTGCTGATGTACACCGACTATGTGATGGCTGTACAGGTAGGTGGGGTAATCCTGCTGGTAGGTATGGTAGCCGCTATTGCGTTGACACTGCGTCGCCGTTCCGATGTGAAGCGCACAGTTTCTTCCAAACAAGTCAAAGTACGTGCTGAAGACCGTCTGCGTCTGGTAAGTATGACTGCACAAGTGGAACAACCATCTGCTGCTTCAGAAACTAACAGCGCTGGAGATAAACAATGATGACACTAGGGTTGACGCACTATCTGGTTTTAAGTGCCGTCCTGTTTACTATCGGTTTGCTGGGTTTCTTCTTCAATCGCCGCAATCTGCTGATCCTCTTGATGTCCGTCGAGTTGATCCTGCTTTCTGCGAACATGAACTTCGTTGCATTTTCTACCTGGTCAGGTGATGTTGCAGGGCAGGTTTTTGTTTTCTTTGTGTTAACCGTTGCAGCTGCTGAAGCAGCTATAGGTCTGGCAATTCTGGTATTGCTGTTCCGTAACTTGCAATCGATTAGCGTAAACAAACTTGACCAGCTCAAGGGTTGATGGGATCGCACATACTATGAACTCACCAAGTCTTTATTTACTTATTGCATTGGCTCCCCTGGTCGGGGCCATGGTGGCTGGCCTTTTTGGTACCGGTTTTCTGGGCCGTTTTATCGGCAAGAAAGCGGCACACAGCATCACTATTTTGGGCGTGTTGATTTCCTTCATCGGTTCGGTGATGGTGTTGATGCAGACCATTGATGGTCAAACCTACAACGGTGCCGTGTACACATGGGCCACTATCGGTAACGTAAGCTGGGAAATCGGTTTCCTGATTGACCGCTTGACTGCACTGATGATGGTTGTGGTTACTTCCGTATCTCTGATGGTGCACATTTACACCATCGGCTATATGGCTGAAGACCCAGGCTACCAACGTTTCTTCTCTTACATTTCGCTGTTTACTTTCTCGATGCTGATGCTGGTCATGTCTAACAACATGCTGCAGCTGTTCTTCGGTTGGGAAGCAGTGGGTCTGGTTTCTTACCTGTTGATCGGTTTCTGGTACGAGCGTAAAACGGCGATTTTCGCAAACATGAAAGCCTTCTTGGTGAACCGTGTTGGTGACTTCGGTTTTGTGCTGGGTATTGGTTTGCTGTATGCCTACACAGGCAGCATGCGTTACGACGATGTGTTCGCGCATGTAGCACAACTGAGCACCATGAAATTCCCAGGTACTGACTGGCAATTGCTAACAGTGGCATGTATTGCGCTGTTCGTAGGTGCTATGGGTAAATCTGCTCAGGTGCCTCTGCACTCTTGGTTGCCTGACTCCATGGAAGGTCCTACACCTATCTCCGCTCTGATTCACGCGGCGACGATGGTGACAGCAGGTATCTTCATGGTGGCTCGTTTCTCTCCTGTGTATGAACACTCCACCACAGCGTTGTCCATGATCATTGTGATCGGTGCAATTGGTGCATTGTTCTTGGGTGCTCTGGGCATTATCCAAAACGATATTAAACGTGTTGTGGCGTACTCCACATTGTCCCAGTTGGGTTACATGACTGTGGCACTGGGTGCATCTACATACTCCGTCGCGATCTTCCACTTGATGACACACGCCTTCTTTAAAGCGTTGCTGTTCTTGGGTGCAGGTTCTGTGATTATCGGTATGCACCACAATCAAGATATCCGTGCAATGGGTGGGCTGCGTAAATACATGCCTATCACATGGATCACATTCTTGATCGGTACGTTGGCGTTGGTTGGTACACCATTCTTCTCGGGTTTCTACTCCAAAGAAAGCATCATTGAGGCTGCTCATGCTGCCGCTGAAGCTGGTCTGTGGGGTGCTAACTTCGCGTACTACAGTGTATTGATCGGTGTGTTTGTGACATCGTTGTACTCTTTCCGTCTGTACTTCTTGGTATTCCACGGTAAAGAAAACTTCCGCAATCCTTCTAAAGAAGCTTTGGGCGATCACCATGCGCTGGAAGGCAATCCACACGAGTCCCCATGGGTGGTGACTGTACCTTTGCTGTTGTTGGCTGTGCCATCCATCATCACAGGTATCTGGTTTGTGGATCCATTGCTGTACGGTAGTTTCTTTGACAACATCATCACTGTTCACCCAGAAGAGCACCCAGCAATTGTTGAGTTGGCTTCCGGTTGGAAAGGTTGGATGGAATACGCATTGCACGGCTTTGTGACATTGCCATTCTTCCTAGTAGTAGCGGGTATGGTCGTAGCATGGTATTGCTACCTGATTAACCCAGCTGTGCCGGCCGCGATTAAACGCAACACTGCGTTTATCAACAAGGTCATGGAAAACAAATACTACGTGGACTGGTTCAACGAACAGGTCATTGCTCGCGGTGCTCGTTGTTTGGGTACTGGTCTCTGGAAAGGGGCTGATGCAGGTCTGATTGACGGTCTGATCGTCAACGGTAGCGCTCGTGTTGTAGGTTGGGTGGCTGCGGTGTCTCGCCGTATCCAATCCGGTTTCATCTACCACTACGCTTTTGCCATGATCATCGGTATTGTGGTGCTCCTGACATTCTTTGTGCTGACGGTTAAATAATGGCAAGCGATATGGTGTCTTCAACATTTCCCTGGTTATCGCTCTCAATCTTTGTGCCCATCGTTGCCGGCCTTCTGGTGCTGGCACTGGGGCGCGATGACCGTGCCAACTTCACGCGTACTTTGGCGCTGATTGGTGCGATTGCGAGTTTTCTGGTAACAATTCCGCTGTACACGGGGTTCGACCCTAGTACAGCTGATCTGCAGTTTGTAGAGCTGACTCCCTGGATCCAGACGTTTTCCGTCAACTACCACTTAGGTGTGGATGGTATTTCGTTGTGGTTCGTTTTGCTAACAGCCTTCATCACTATTATTGTGGTGTTGGCTGGCTGGGAAGTCATTAAGGATCGCGTCGCCCAATACATGGGTGCTTTCCTGATCTTGTCCGGTTTGATGATTGGTGTGTTTGCAGCGGCCGATGGCATGCTGTTCTACATCTTCTTCGAAGCTACCTTGATCCCTATGTACATCATCATCGGGGTATGGGGTGGTCCACGTCGAGTGTACGCATCGTTCAAGTTCTTCCTGTACACCTTGCTGGGCTCTTTGTTGACCCTAGTAGCGTTCATCTACCTGTGGAACGTATCCGGTGGCAGCTTTGATATCAAAACGTGGCACGATGTGGCCTTGCCTATCAAACCGCAAATCTTGATCTTCTTGGCATTGTTCATGGCATTTGCTGTGAAAGTTCCAATGTGGCCTGTACACACATGGTTGCCTGATGCTCACGTGGAAGCGCCTACAGGTGGTTCCGTTGTGTTGGCAGCGATCATGCTGAAATTGGGTGCATACGGCTTCTTGCGTTTCTCGTTGCCTATCGCTCCAGATGCATCGCACACTCTGTCCGGTTTCATGATTACTCTGTCTCTGGTTGCTGTGATCTATATTGGTCTGGTAGCGATTGTTCAGAAAGACATGAAAAAACTGGTGGCGTATTCTTCCGTTGCGCACATGGGTTTTGTAACTCTGGGTTTCTTCATCTTCAACGCCACCGGTATGGAAGGCGCGATCATGCAGATGATTTCCCACGGTTTCGTATCTGGCGCGATGTTCC
The DNA here is from genome assembly GCA_004791645.1 of Alcaligenaceae bacterium 429. Taxonomy (GTDB): domain Bacteria; phylum Pseudomonadota; class Gammaproteobacteria; order Burkholderiales; family Burkholderiaceae_B; genus Paenalcaligenes. The sequence goes on along the minus strand of SRSN01000002.1, from coordinate 11,572 downwards.
TGTGTATTGGTGTGCTGTACGACCGTTTGCACTCACGTGAAATCTCTGACTACGGTGGCGTAGTGAGTGTAATGCCACGTTTTGTGACTTTCTTCGTACTGTTCTCCATGGCTAACGCAGGCTTGCCAGGTACCAGTGGTTTTATCGGTGAGTTCACCGTGATCATGGGTGCTGTGCAGTACAACTTCTGGATTGGCCTGTTGACTGCTACGGCTCTGATTACTGGTGCTTCCTATTCGCTGTGGTTGCTGAAACGCGTAGCGTACGGCCCCATCACCAATGACAACGTGCGCAGCATGCCTGACCTAAGTGGTCGTGAGTTCTTCATCATGGCTGTGATGGCAATTGCTGTGTTGTACATGGGTGTGTATCCAAAACCGTTCACAGAAGTCATGCACGTTTCGGTTGATGCACTGTTGCAGCATGTGTCTGTATCGAAACTGTAGGCCTGGAAGATTATGGAAAATTCATTTGATTTCGCGTTAGCGCTACCTGAAATTGTGTTGCTGATCTCAGCAGCGCTGGTACTGCTGTTCGATGCTTTTAATAAAGGTGAAAACCGCCACAGCACGTTTGTGCTGTCGCTGGTTTCACTGGTGATCGTGGCTTGTGTCACGTTGTGGCAGTGGAATGCCGACATGTACGGCACTTCTTTCAGTGGTTTGTATGTAGTTGATCCACTGTCTCACTTCCTGAAGTTTGTGTCTTACATTGCTGTAGCGGTTACGTTGATCTACGGGCGTGGTTACGCTGAAGATCGTGGTCTGCTGCAAAACGGTGGTGAGCTCTACACGCTGACTTTGATGGCGTTGTTGGGTCAGATGCTGATGATCTCTGCTGGCAGCTTGCTGATGGCTTACTTGGGCCTAGAGCTGATGTCCTTTGCGTTGTACGCATTGGTAGCATTGCGTCGTGAACATCAGGCTTCCGTCGAAGCAGCCATGAAGTACTTTGTGCTGGGCGCATTGGCTTCCGGTATCTTCTTGTACGGTATGTCCATGATCTACGGTGCAACTGGCACATTGAATCTGGGTCAAATCGCTGCTGCGATTTCCACAGGCGAAGCGAACCACCTGACACTGGTGTTTGGTGTGGTGTTTATCGTGGCTGGTTTGGGTTTCAAACTGACTGCAGCGCCATTCCACATGTGGACCCCCGACGTGTACCAAGGTGCTCCTACTACGGTAGCGCTGGTGATTGCTGCAGCGCCAAAACTGGCAGCAGTAGCCATGGCTCTGCGTCTGTTGATCGAAGCGCTGCACGGTATTGCTATTGATTGGCAGCCAATGCTGATGTTGTTGGCGATTGCTTCGCTGGTTATCGGTAACCTGACAGCGATCATGCAGACCAACTTCAAGCGTATGTTGGCGTTCTCCACTGTGTCGCACATGGGTTTCATCTTCTTGGGCTTCATGGCCGGTGTAGGTGCCGATGGTCTGGTGAACGAAGATGCTTACGGTGCTTCTTTGTTCTACGCCGTGATCTATGTGCTGACTACACTGAGCACGTTTGGTCTGATGCTGGTACTGAGCCGTCAAGGTTTTGAATGTGAAAACATTGAAGACTTTAAAGGCTTGAACCGTCGTCACCCAATCTTGGCATTTGTACTGTTGCTGTCCATGTTCTCGTTGGCAGGTATTCCACCTTTGGCAGGTTTCTACGCCAAACTGGCTATCTTGCAAGCAGTGATTGGTGCTGGTTACATCAGCGTAGCGATCGTAGCGGTATTGATGTCCTTGATTGGTGCGTTCTACTACCTGCGCGTTGTTAAAGTGGCTTACTTTGACGAACCAGAAGAGAAAAACGCAGAACCATTGTCTTTGGGCTGGGTAACTGGTGGCATTCTGTCTTTGAACGGTTTGCTGGTACTGGTTTACGGTATACTGCCCAGCGGCTTGCTGGCACTGTGTGTGCAAGTTATCCGTGATTCGTTGGTTTTCTACTAAGAGGTAATGTATGGGACAGGGTACGGCAGTTTGGGTTTTGATTGCACTATCGTTTGTGACGGCTAATCTTCCCTTTATTGTTCAACGTCCCCTGTTCTGTATGCCTTGGCGTCAAGTAGGCGAGGCAGAAGGTTCAACAGCCATCAGGCTGTTGCGCTGTGTGGTGATGGCAGCACTGGTTGCTGCCGCTGCCTATGCCTCGCACTACTATATTTCCCGTGCTTTTTTCAATAGCAGCACTGTGCTTCTGTTAACAGTAGCCGCAGTGGTTGTAGTGTTTGCGGTGTTGATGTGGTTGCCAGGTTTCTGGTTACGCAGTCAGCCTGCTATTGAAAAAGGTGTGATTACACGTCTTATAGAGTTTGTCATACTGTTTGTATTGATGGGTGTTCTGGGCTTTGCCTTTGAAGCCAGTCAAGGTAACGTATTTCCACAGCGCTGGGAGTTCTATGCCATTGCTCTTTGTTTGTACGTGGTGTTAGGTTATCCAGGCTTTGTGTTCCGCTATTTGGTGAAACGACGCCGTGGTGTAGCATCCATGGCTGCAGACGGCCTGTACTAATACGTTATTTCTTTTCGTGTTGTAACCCTTTGAACTACTACTATGCCTCTTGATTCGGTTTGGTAGTATGAGCAAAGGGTTTTCTTTTTGTGCGTACGTATCATGTCACATCTGATTCTTCAGTCTCCATGTCTTAATCCTGTTGCTATAGAGAAAATCGCCGCTTTGGTTAGCGCAAATGGCGTGCAGGAGCTTGGTCCTACCGTAGTGCGTCTGTTGCAAGCGGATGCGAGTTGCAAAGAGGTAGTGCAAGCTGAGTGCGAACGTAAAGGTATAGACTTCGCGTTCTTGGATAACATCCAGCTGCTGCGCGAGTGCCGTATCTTGGCGATGGATATGGACTCCACGCTCATTAATATCGAGTGTATTGATGAAATTGCTGCTGCAGTGGGTCGTAAAGAGCAAGTATCCGCTATTACTGAAGCTGCCATGCGTGGCGAGATTAAAGATTTCTCTGAAAGCCTGATTCGACGTGTGGCGTTGTTGGAAGGTGTACCTGAGTCGGCATTGCAGCAAGTGTACGAGCAGCGTTTGAACCTGAATGCGGGCGCTGAGCGTTTAGTAGGCGAAGCGAAAAAACACGGTGTACGTACTTTGTTAGTATCAGGTGGCTTCACTTTCTTTACTGAAAAGCTGAAAGCTCGTTTGGGTATTGATGAGGCCTATGCCAACACGCTGGAAGTACGTGATGGCAAGCTGACTGGCCGTGTATTGGGTGATATTTTGGATGCACAAGCCAAAGCAGATCACGTAGCACGTTTGGCTGCAGAGCTAAACGCTACGCCTGAGCAGATCATTGCCGTTGGTGATGGTGCTAACGATTTGAAAATGATGGCCAAGGCGCATTACTCGGTGGCTTATAGGGCCAAACCAGTAGTGCAAGAACAAGCGCGCTATGCGTTGAATCATGCTCCACTAGACGGCATTATTAACTGGTTTAGACTGAGTTTCTAAATAGCTTTTCTAGTCATGAAAAAGCCTGCATGCTCATCACATACAGGCTTTTTTGTGTAGAACAACGTTTAGGCTTTTCTAAATACCAGCGCCAAACCAGCAAGAATAGCCACCATTCCCACCAGGGCTAAAGCGGGTAGGGCATTGCCAAGAAACACGTAGTCCATAATCACCGTGACAACAGGTACTAGGTAAAACAAGCTAGTGATGTTGACGAGGTTGCCAGAACGTATCATGCGATACAGCAGCAATTGTGCGGCTACAGAAATGACTAAGCCTAGCCAGAGCAATGGAATGAGTAAGCCCCAGTCCAGATGAAGCGTTTGGGTCTCAAACGGTAGTACTACGACACACAAAAGCAGGGTCATCACATACTGTAGTGGTAGCACGGCATCGGGGGCTTGTTGAATACGTTTTTGTTTGAGCGAACCAAAGGTGATGCAGGCTAGTGCTCCTAAGCCGTAAATCAAGCCTAGCGTGGAAATATTCACTACGGAGGCACCTTGCCATACCACCAGCGCTAAACCGGCCATAGAGAGCAGTAAACCACTTAATCGCCACACCGAGAATCTACGCTCAGTCAGTAGCAATGTAAGGACTGGTTGCGTGCCTAATAGTGTCGCTAAGAGGCCTGGGGTAATACCATGTGCCATGGATTGGAAATAGCAGATAGAGTAGCCTCCTACTAACAGCAATCCGGTACTAGCAACTTGTAGCCTAGTCCCTTTAGCGGGCCAGATGGGTCTACGTAAGCCTAAAAGCAATAAGGCGCCCATGGCTAACGAAAAACGCAACAGCAATAAGACCGTAGGTGAGGCGTAATCTAGACCCCAGCGGGTGAAAAGGGCGGCACTGCCCCATAACAAGACAAATAAACCCATGGCAGCGTGTGCTGACCATGCTGGATTCAAAAATGACATGATGTTCTCATCTAATAGAAACTATATGCGTCAACAATCAGTCGCCTTGTAGGCGATATGTGAAAGTCGAGAAGACGTGATGGTGGTCGTTAGACTACTGCTACGACGCGAGCTACAACTACGCTAGACATCACTGGAGGTGCTATAGATGAGGGAGGGGGAGGATTAGCCGCATTCACGCGCACACCTGCCACCCAAGTTGGGCAAGCGCGAGTAGAGTGGTGTGTGGTTAATAGCATGAATGGGTTCTGTAAAGTGAACTGTACCTGCCCACTATAACGAGTGTTTTTTACGTGGGCAAGTAGTTTCACGTTGTTTTTAAGCTCTACCTATACGTTGTAGTAGGGTGAGAACCTGTTGTGATCGTTGCTTCCAATCTGCGTCCGCGGGCATTTCTACCTTCAGTTTGTCTGGACCAGAAAAACGTATGTGTTTGTTTTTCTGTACCAGTTCAATCAGGGTAATAGGATCAACATTAGGTTTGCTAGAAAACTGAATATTGGCGTAATCAGCGGTCACATCCACTTTAGTAATACCTAAGGCCTCGGCAACTAAACGTATGCGGTGTACGGCCATCAAGGTCTGTGCTGCTTCAGGCAGCGGGCCATAACGGTCAATTAGTTCTTCTTGCAGATTGTTCAACGCATCGTTATCAGCTGCATGTGACAGTTTTTTGTATAAACCTAAGCGGGCATGTACATCAGGACAATAATCGGCAGGTAGTAGAGCAGAGGCGCGTAAGTTCACTTCGCAGCCGCTGGTGAATGGGCTGTCTAAATCGGGTTCTTCGCCAGCCTTCAAGGCTTTGACAGCGGTGTTCAGCATATCGGTGTACATGGAAAAACCAATTTCTTGGATATTGCCAGACTGATGCTCACCCAGCACCTCACCTGCACCACGAATTTCCAGATCGTTCATGGCCAAGAAGAAGCCGGAGCCTAGTTCTTCCATGGCTTGAATGGCCTCCAGACGTTTCTTAGCATTGCTGGTAATGGCATCCTCGCCGGGGGTGAGTAGGTAGGCATAGGCTTGATGGTGAGAGCGCCCTACGCGACCACGTAGCTGGTGTAATTGTGCCAAGCCCAGTCTGTCGGCTCTGTGGATGACGATAGTGTTCGCACTTGGCACGTCAATACCGGTTTCGATAATGGTGGTACACAACAAGACATTGAAGCGTTTTTGATAGAAGTCTTTCATCACGCTTTCTAATTCGCGCTCTGGCATTTGGCCATGCGCGACACCTATACGTGCTTCAGGTACTAACTCTTCTAGGCGGGCTCTGCGGTTCTGAATGGTCTCTACTTCGTTATGCAGGAAGTACACCTGACCGCCACGTTTCAGTTCACGCAGTAACGCTTCGCGTATGGTGCTACCGTCTTCACGGCGCACGAAAGTTTTAATGGCCAAACGTTTTTGTGGAGCTGTGGCGATGACAGAAAAGTCACGTATACCTTCCAGTGACATACCCAGAGTACGGGGGATAGGTGTAGCCGTTAGCGTGAGTATATCCACTTCGGCACGTAACGCTTTAAGCGCTTCTTTTTGGCGCACACCGAAGCGGTGTTCTTCATCAATAATGACCAAGCCTAGGTTTTTGAATTGCACACTGGATGACAAAATTTTGTGTGTGCCAATGACGATATCCACTTGCCCTGATGCTAAGCCATCAATGGCTTGTTTGCTTTCTTTGCCTGAGCGGAAACGCGATAGTTCTGCCACACGTACAGGCCAGTCGGCAAAACGGTCAGTAAAGGTTTGTGCGTGCTGTTCTGCCAAGAGCGTGGTGGGGCACAGCAAGGCGACCTGCATACCATTTGCTACGGCAAGAAAGGCTGCACGTAAAGCCACTTCGGTTTTGCCAAAGCCTACATCACCACAAATCAGCCTATCCATAGGGCGACTAGAGCGCATGTCATCCAACACCGCATCAATAGCGCCTTGCTGGTCAGGTGTGGCTTCAAAACCGAAGCCTGCAGAAAACTCTTCGTAGTCGCTAAAGGGCAGTTTGTACTCATTACCCGTGCGCAGAGCGCGTTTGGCGTAGAGGTCTAGTAGCTCGGCGGCAGTGTCTCGCGCTTGTTTGGCGGCTCGGCGACGTGCTTTTTCCCACTGTCCTGAACCTAATTGGTGCAGGGGGGCAGCGTCTGGGTCGGTGCCGCTATAGCGCGAAATTAGATGCAGTTGCGAGACAGGTACGTACAGGGTGGCTTCTTTTGCGTACTCAAGGTGCAGCAGTTCCATTGGGCCTTCGCCCAGATCCATCTCTATTAAGCCGCAATAGCGTCCAATGCCATGCTCACTGTGCACGACTGGGTCGCCTTCACGTAGCTCGGACAAATCGCGCACCATGGCTTCCACATCAGTGGTTTTTTCTTGTTTGCCACGGCGACGCTGGGAGCGCGCTTGGGTAGGGTATAAATCGTTTTCAGTGAGTATGCTTATGGCTGCTTCGTGCAAGGCAAAGCCTTGGGAAAGCGGCGCGACGACTAGCGCAAAATGGGCATCTGATTGTAGGAAGTCTTGCAGGTCTGCCGGAATAGATGGCACGTGTACGCCAAACTCTTGCAGCATTTGCCCCAAGGTTTCGCGTCTACCAGCAGAGTCTGCGCACAGTACGGTGCGACGTTTGGGGTCGGTGATCTCTCTACGTAGTGCAGCAACAGGGTCTTCAGAGCGGCGGTTCACAGCGACTTCGGGCAAAGCCTCGAAATCAGGGTGAGGGGCGCCGGCTTGCAGGCTCAGTCTTGGGTACTCTTTGAGTCGTGAGTACAACTCGGTTTCATTCAGGAATAACGCATGAGGTGTTAGTACAGGGCGTTCTCTATCGGCGTTTAAGAAGGTGTAGCGGCTATGGGTGTCGGTGTGAAAGTGCTCAATAGCTTGCGCCAGATCACCATGTGTTACCACCAGAGCCTGATCACTGAGGTAATCAAATAATGTGGCTGTTTCTTCGAAGAATAGCGGTAAGTAATATTCCACACCGGCAAAAGCAATGCCATTGCCTATGTCTTTATAGGGGAGGGCTCTAGAAGGGTCTCCCTCGAACACCTCTCTAAAGCGACTACGAAACAGTGTGCGGGCCGCCTCATCCATAGGGAATTCTCGGCCAGGCAGCAACTGCACTTCAGGCACTGGATACAGGCTACGCTGAGTGTCAGCATCAAAGGCACGTATGGATTCTATTTCGTCGTCAAATAAATCCAACCGGTAGGGCAGAGCTGAGCCCATAGGGAAGATATCAATCAATCCACCACGTACGCAGAATTCACCGGGTGCGGTAACTTGGGTGACGTGATTATAATTAGCCAGCACCATTTGTTCGCGCAGTTGGCTCTCATCCAATTTGCTGCCTTGCTTAAACGAAAAGGTATAAGCGGCTAAAAAGGAGGGTGGTGCTAAACGGTACAATGCCGTGCTAACCGGTACAGTCAGTACATCGACGGTTTTTTGCTGCAGAGCATGCATGGTTTGCAAGCGCGAAGACACTAAGGCTTCATGCGGTGAAAAACCATCATAGGGCAGAGTTTCCCAGTCAGGAAACTGACGTATGTTTAAACTGGGAATGAATAAGGGTAATTCGTCGGCCAGTCGTGATGCATCCAACGGGTTGGCACATAGAATGACTAGGGGGCGTGCACTACGCTGGGCTAGATCAGCCAGCAGACAAGCATCGCCAGAACCAGGTGGTAAAGACTGGGTATAGCGTTGCCCTGGCTTCAGGGATTTCAGCAACTCGCCAGTGCTGGGTAAAGACAGAGCGGCAGAGGTGTTGGATGAAGTCAGGGGGCTCATGGTAAGGGATGATATGAGTAAAAAAATTATTGCAATTGTACCGGCAGCGGGCGTAGGTACGCGGGCTCGCCGTGGTGGTTCGGTGTTGTTGTCAGCCACAGTGCCTAAACAATACGCCTTGATAGGTGGTGAACCCATGTTGCGTCGTACTGTGCAAGCGCTATTGCGTGAACCACGCATTAGTCAGATAAGGGTTATTGTAAGCAGGGAAGACACTTGGGTGGAATCTTGTTTACAAGGTATGGAGCGCACTGTGTGGCGTCACTGTGGGGGTGATACCCGTGATCAAACTGTACGCCAAGCGCTAGAAGATTTAAAAGCCGACGATGATACCTGGGCATTGGTGCACGATGCAGCACGTCCCGGTGTGCCAGTAGAAGATTTAGAACGCCTGATTTCTACGTGTTTAGAGCAGGATCAAGGTGGGTTGCTTGCGTGGCCTGTGACTGATACGGTGAAGCGTCAAGCGCCGTTGCAAGACGACCGGCTGGCTCGTAGTGAGCAAACCGTAGATCGCGAAGGCCTATGGCTGGCGCAAACTCCGCAAATGTTCAAAGCTAATTTCTTGTTAGAGTGTCTGCAAAAAGCACATCAACAAGGCGCGACCATTACGGATGAGGCCTCTGCAGTGGAACTGCAGGGTGTGGAACCTTTGTTGATTGCTGGCTCTAAACGTAATCTAAAAGTCACGTGGCCAGAAGATTTTGAATTGATGGATAGGTGGTTATAAGCCATGGATATTCGTGTAGGACAAGGTTTTGACGTACACGCTCTGGTAGAGGGGCGTGATTTGATTATTGGTGGTGTCACCATTCCCCACACACACGGTTTAGCGGGCCACTCAGATGCCGATGTATTGCTGCATGCCGTAACAGATGCTCTGCTAGGGGCTGCAGCGTTGGGGGATATAGGTAGGCACTTCCCTGATACTGACCCGCGCTATAAAGGGGCAGACAGCCGAGTGTTGTTGCGTGATGCGATGGCGTTGGTAGCAGGCTTAGGGTGGAAAGTCGTCAACGTGGATGCCACCGTACATGCCCAAGCGCCTAAGATTGGCCCGCACGCTGCGGCCATGGTGGCCAATATTGCTGCTGATCTGTCATTGGAAACAGACCGCGTCAATATCAAAGCAAAAACCAATGAAGAGTTGGGTTACTTAGGTCGTAAAGAAGGTATAGCCGCCACAGTGGCTGTGCTACTGTGGCGTGATTAACGTTTAAGACGGACTGCGTTTTAAGCGTGGAATAGTGATGCGCACTAATAAACCTTGGGGCGGATGTGATATCAGCTCCAAGGTGCCGTTAACGTGACCAAGCAAGCGTTCTACAATAGATAACCCCAAACCGGCACCACTGACGCCAGTTCTGGCGGTGTCGCCACGAGAGAAAGGACGCAATAAGCGTTGTACCTCATGTGGCTCAATCCCTACCCCTTGGTCTTCTACCGTAATTTCTATACTGTTGCCGCGCGTTGAGGCTGTCAGGTGTATGTTGGCTTGATTGGTTAAGGGGCTACGACCATAGCGTCTAGCATTTTCAATCAAGTTGCTGACAATGCGTTTCAAGTCGTTGGCTTGAATGCGGGCTAACAGTGCCGTTTCAATTTCTGCTGTGAGTGTGCCACCCAAACTTTCAGTATGTGAGCGTTCTCTATCAATCAGTTCTTGCAAAGCGTGAGACACATCAATGCCCTCTTCAGGCACAGCGCCAGCCGGTCTAGCGTATTCCATCAACTGACCAATACTGTGATCGATTTGGGCCAAGTCTTCGTCAATGGCATGACGTGTTTCATCGCTGACATTACTAAGTTCAATCTCTAGGCGCATACGGGCCAAGGGAGTACGTAAGTCATGAGAGATACCGGCCAACATGATTTCTCGGTCTGCTTCAGCTTGACGTATATCGCGAGCCATACGGTTAAAGGCGACATTTAGCTCACGAATTTCATTGGGGCCACGCTCAGGTAATGGGGAAGGGGTTTCCCCGCGTGCTAATTGTTGAGCTACTTTAGCTAGTCGTGCCAAAGGATGGTTCACAAAGCGCACACTGACAGCAGCGCCAATCAAAGCTAGCAATAATGCGGTAATGGCCCAACCCAGCCACTCTGGGCCAGCGGTAAGGCTTAATTGTTCGCGGTCAAAGACTAACCAGTATTTATCGTCATTGATATCAAAAGATACCCAAATGCCGGGCATTTGGTTTACTGACCACATCACTAGCGTTTGGCTACCTAGGCCTGCACGAATCTCCCGGTATACCTCTTGCCAGTAATTCGAACGTTGCAGGGGTTCTAAGGTGTCATTGCTGTCGCGCGGCTGTACTCGTAAGCCTTCTTTGGTTGCTAGATCCAACAGCAGCGCAGGGCGTACATGCGGTGGCGCATACATCAATGCAGAGCGGGTGATGCTAACGGCAGTAGTAACTCGCTGAGCCATCTGTCTGGCCCTTGGGCCTTCTTCCATGCTGAAAAACACTTGCAGCCACGCGCCTAGACTGATGAGCATCAGTGCAGCAAGTAGTAGGAAGGAACGACTGAATAGGCCAAGAGAAAAACCAGATCGCTGTTGCGATCTGGCTTGTGGGGACGATGGCGGTGGTGAAGTGTACATACCTCAAGTCTAGATCAGTTTCCACCATCCGGTATAAATACATAGCCTAGCCCCCAAACGGTCTGGATAAAGATGGGTTTAGATGGGTTGGGTTCTATCAATTTACGCAAACGGGAAATTTGTACATCCAGGCTACGGTCGAAAGCTTCGTATTCACGACCGCGTGCCAACTCCATTAGCTTGTCGCGTGACAGAGGAATTTTGGGATGACGAGCAAACACCTTAAGTACAGAGAACTCACCTGTAGTGATAGGTACTACTTCTTCGCCTTTAGTGAGTGTGCGAGTAGAGAGGTTCAGAGTGTAAGGGCCGAACTCGATGGACTCATTTTCTTGGCTAGGAGCACCGGGGTGTTCTTCAGTGCCACGTCTACGTAAAATAGCGTTAACACGAGCTAGTAATTCGCGTGGATTAAAGGGTTTGATGAGGTAGTCATCAGCGCCCATTTCCAAGCCTACAATACGGTCAATTTCCTCGGCTTTGGCCGTAAGCATAATGATGGGCGTGTTATCATGCCCACCACGTAAGCGGCGACAAATTGACAGGCCATCCTCACCAGGAAGCATTAGGTCTAGTACTAGCAGATCAAAGTGCTCGCGCTGCCAGAGTTTGGACATTTCTTTGCCATCCTCAGCAACAAAAACATTGAAACCTTGTTCCGAAAGATAACGGCGTAGTAGATCGCGCAGTCGAGGATCATCGTCAACGACAAGAATTTTGCGAGATAAAGGTTGTTGTGCTTGTGTATTCATAATGAAGGTGACTGGCTCCGTGTTGTTCGCATCGAGAC
>SRSN01000029.1 GCA_004791645.1 Alcaligenaceae bacterium 429 | reverse complement strand
ATTTTGTCTAATATGAAGCGCCTACATAGAGCCTGTAAGCCTTTGTTTTGTATAGATAGCCCATCGAAGTATTAGACAGGACTCTATGCTTTCATGGGAGAGAAAACGGCGGGAATTGAACCCGCGTCCAGCGAATTTAACACCAACAGTTAACGCTTGAACTTCAAGGGCTTACATTGACGCGTTTTCCTGCCTTACACCCTCGGTGTGAAATCGGTGTGATTTGAGACAGCCAGCCAAGAACAACAACATCATTAAACAACCTACGGCCCCACTTTCCTGACATTGATTTTAAAGACGGTCAGGAGCTAATAACGGTTTGGAGTGTTGTGACTTGGATGCTTGAGGCACTTCTGTAAATACTATCGCAACTTGCCGCCCGCCCTGTCTCCGTCACGCCCCGCCTAACTCTTTGGCCCTATGACTCTGCAGCATTAGATAAACTATGGAAAAAGCTATACTGTTACCCTTTCCTACTATCAGTAAAAAGGTACCTTTCTTGAGATGCCAAATCTGTTTTCGTGATTTCCATAGATTGAGATTTAATACAGGCCGAATAAAAATCTGCAAACTATGCGTCCGAGACTTAAACAGTTATAGCGAACCCGCTGAGTACAGTATTCAAATACTGAAATCCCGCTTAGAAAAAGGGCTAACTAGCCGATTAATCTCCGAAATAGAGAATAGATCTGGGCCTAGAAAAAAACAGATACAAGCGATGAGAAACTACAACAACTTAGAATCTATCCTTGAGAGGGAGATGCCTAAATGGTTAAAAAAAATAGCGGCCTCACCATCGCTCAGCCAGGAGCACAAAGCTTTACGCGCACATAACCGCGGCCTGCTTCATCTTAGCAGCCCAAATAACTTTCAATATAGTGGTGACTGGCAAAAAAGAGCTAGAAGAATAAAGAGATTAGACAATGGTGCTTGTCACGACTGCCACACAAGCGATATAGAGCTTCACACACACCACATTATATATAAGTCAAACTTTGGTACTGACAGGCAGGAAAATCTTGTAACTCTGTGTAGAACATGTCACGAAAAAGAACATGGGAGAGAGTTTGATAAATACGAATCACCCCCATCAACTGAAAGCTTGAACCATGCACAGGCAGCCATCACCCTGCCTCATACTCCCCCCTCTATTGACGCCCACCCCCAAGAGTATATAAATCAAACAGTAACGATTATTGAAGAAAAGCCAACTCCCCCTATTCTAAGTAGCATAGATCAGAACGATTCTAAAAATTTGAATATTTCACCTCTACCCTCACTCACAACAGCCCATAAAAAAGAGACTCTATCCCCTATCAACTCGTCAAAAAGACTCAACAAACAAACGAAAGGCTTAATGGCGCGAGCTCTAGATCTGCTACGTTCCCTATTCAAATAATCACTTGCTTTTTACCTTATGATGAGTTGCCCTCACATACCTCTGCAACCCATTCACCATGTCTGCCCACTTTGCAGCGTCCGTTGCCAATTCTGCATATTCTTCGTAGCACGCTGCAAAACCTCCGATCCAGTCGGTACCGACTCCATCAAGTCCGCTGCCACCTCCGGCAACTTGGGGGCCACTGATTGCACTACGCCGCAGCCAGTCAAGCTCACCGCGAGCAGTATTGAGATCAAGTAGCGTAGTCTCCCTCGCACGCACCAGACCCCTATACTCAGCATCCGCTCTGTCCCTTTCATATTGCATCCCCTGCTCTATTGATATTTGCGCCAGCACCGCATCTGCTTTTGTATCGCCAACACCCTGCCGGTACTGTGCCTGCCCATACAACCAAACACCCACAAAAAAGGCCGCTGCAATAGCGGCCCCTGTCATTGTGCGTCCAAGCATTTTTGATTCCTTTCTAGCTGCCGCACCCATACACCCCAACAACGCTTATTACCCGGCGTAGAGCAATCAAAGCCCGCCGCGTACTTATATAAAAGCAACGAATTACACGCCTTCAGATAGTCGCCGCTCAATAAGTTGCGACGCATGGACGAGTTTCGCCACCTCCCAATCCCATACTGCCCTACAAAATCCAGATACAGGTCGTACTCTTCCTGGTGCAGTTTTACGCCCGGCAAGCTTGCACGAAACATCCGTTCATCACCACTCATGAGATTCCGTGCCAGCTGCTCCGCCCGTTCGCGTGTAATTGGCGGGTCTGTCATCTTGACTGGCGTGCCATCTTCATAGCGCGTAGAGCCGTGACCAATAGTCGGCACATCGTCTTTCGTTGGAATGTGCGGAGCCAGTAAAGTCTGGCCATCGGTTGTGCGTATGGGCGTACTCTCACCTTCATTTGCCACCCAGCCAGCAAAGCCTGCGGCGCTCACAGTTAGCAGCGCCACAGCTATTCGTTGTCTTAATGCACTCATAGCTCGCACTTGTCCTTTAGCGCGGCCAACTGCGCTTGATGCATTTCCTTCTCCCGCTTATCGCGACGGTGCTGGAAATACAGGTTTGCAAACAAACCAATCACAGCCACCAATACCCCCGCCAGCCCAAGCCAGTTCACCTCTGCCCACCAACCAGTCGCCCCAACACCAGCGCCTATAGCCATGGTCTTGTTGGCTGCTGATATCCCAGTTGCCTCTACTGCAACCTCTCTCAAATTCATGGTTTTAATCCTTTGGGGCTGCATAGTGGCCTCCAATAAAAAAAGCCCCTCTTACGAAGGGCGTAAAAAAACCGGCCTGCGCCGGTCTATCGTCGGGTCAACAAAAAAGCAGCTATCAATACTGCCAAAACAGGCAAAGCTAGATCAAGCTGCGCATCTAAACTCCAACGCCATACGTCAAACCCCTCCCAAGGCATAAGTTTGCTAGGATCGCCTATTTTGTACTCCCTTTGCGCATGCTCTCGACCGATAAAGAAAGCAGCGGCAAACGCCGCACCAGCCCACCAGTTTCTAGAGGGCCAGCCAATTATGGCGAACAGCGCCAGCGCGTAAATAATATGTTCAAGATGAGTTATGTTCATCGTAATAATTTATCACTCCGCACCCCCTAAACACCACGATCCACACCCTCTCCCCAATAAAAAGCCCCGACTCAGTGCGGAGCTTATGCCTTAGTTCTTTTATTGCTGCTCATTCAGCTCAACATCAGTCACAGCTGGGCTCTGCGCCTGAGCTGCTTGCAACTCCTGCTGCACCTGACTGCGCCCCGCCTGAATGCCTTGCTCTGCAATGCTCGTTAAATGCGGCGTCAACTGGATAATCAAGCCCTCAATCAAGGTTTGATTCAGCGTCTGGCCTACGTTGGCTTCCAATAAACTACGAATATCTTGTGACATTACTCATCCCCTTCTTCGATTTGTTCCACTGTGCCAGGCACAACCATTTCACCACCAGCAAACACTGGTTCGTTTCCAATGAGCCACGTAGCCGCTGCCTTGTATGGGTGACCACCTAGCTCTACAT
This sequence comes from Alcaligenaceae bacterium 429, assembly GCA_004791645.1. GTDB lineage: Bacteria > Pseudomonadota > Gammaproteobacteria > Burkholderiales > Burkholderiaceae_B > Paenalcaligenes. The sequence goes on along the minus strand of SRSN01000029.1, from coordinate 19,730 downwards.
CAAAAGGCATCTGATAGTACGTCTGCCAAACAACGCCTGACTCACGCTCAGCCTGCTCTTGCGTCGCGTGATGATCGACCTGTACTGTCCACCCTGCACTACCACGCTCTGTTGATACTCGACCGATGGTGTGCGCTTTCGCAGGGCCTCCGTCTGTCATCATGTTTTTAGTAAAAATGACTAATGGCATAATCGTTCTCATAAAAAAAACCCGCTGGCACTGGCCAACGGGCATAAAAAAACCGCTTGTGCGGCACTATTCGGTTCAATTACTTATTCGGGAACTTGTCTTTAACTTCCTGACAGTCGTTTACCCACTTCTCTACATCGGGTGGTAAATCCTGCCCCAACGACTGTAGATGCTTAGCAAGCTTAAACACAGCATCCAACTGCTCACCAACATCAGGATACGACTGTTTGCGCAGCTCCCTATAATCTGCATCATGGCGAATAATCAAAATCAAACTCCGCATCAAGAAAAGGCCATGCAACAACTCGTATCGCGTAAGTTTTGGGTAACCCAAACTCAAGAGTTACTTTGCCCCCCTCTACACACTTATAACGCACCTCATCAATACTGATGACGGCATTAGCAGGAACATCAACCAACATCGCTCCCTCAAGCCGTGAAGGGTTTTGAGGCCTTAGTGTTAAAGCCCCATTAACAACGTAATATCTCTCGTGATCGAGAAAGCTGCCTCCACAAATTAGATAGTCTTGATCATCCGTGCAGCACAGAGGGGCCTCGTCAATGCTCCCAATAAAAGAGGACTGCCAAATCCTGCCAGTCCTCTTATCGTAAAGCACGATATGTATCTTATCGCTGTAGTATCGTTGCATGTATTCTCCGAAGATTTGTTACTAAGCCCACGTTTCCTGTCCCCCTTCTATATGCAAGCCTGTAGGTTCCTCCGGCCCCATAGTTGAAATGACTAAAGCGATGAAAAAAACAGCCGACCGAAACAGTGTCTTTTTCCATTGTAGAAAGTCCATGCTTAAAAATTTCATCTCCATTGGGTGCAAAAAAACCAATCCCATGCCAGTCGAAATCAGATAAATCACTGAGATAACCACCTATCCCAACCCACACATCAAATATAATTTGCGCCCCATATGACTCAGGAATACTGATGTACAACAAGTCGTGCCACCACTGCTGACTGTAGTCGTGTGCACTCCATCGCGCTGTAGATTCTGAGAACCGATTAATGGAGACTGCCTCCCCCTTTATTCGTAACGTATCTACCTGCGCCTCTCCTATTGTTGCCGTAGTAATTGCAGCGTGGGCAATAATCCCCGACTCTGCAGTAATAGTGCCAACTTGCATCTTGTCAGCTGTCACCGAACCAGCAGCAAGTTTAGGGGTCGTGATAGCGTTAGCTGCCACTTTTTCTGCCGTTACTGCATTGGCAGTTAGTTTGCTAGCATCAACGCTATTTGCCCGCAGGTGATCAGCCGTTACCGCATTTGCTGCAATTTTTGCCGCAGTCACACTATTAGCAGCAAGCTTCTCAGCTGTCACTGAATTAGCTGTCAGCTTGCTAGCATCAACACTGCCTGCTGCTAGCTTAGGTGTTGTCACAGCACCAGCTGCCAGCGCATCTGCTGTAATAGCTCCCGCAATAATGTTGGCTGCTGCAACGCTGTTTGCCGCCAACTTACCTGCGACAACAGAGTTTGCAGCCAACTTATTGGCAGTAATCGCACCGTCAACAATCAGCTCAGCCGAAGCCGCCCTGCGAATCGACATATCACCGATGATGAAACCGGATGTACTGTTCGGATTCTGCTGATAGAACACAGCAATAGAGGTCGCCTTGGATGGAGCCGTAAACGGCACCAAGACCTCATCAGGAGTGGTGCCAGTAGATGAAGACGAAACTTTTTTATCTGACCCTGATATCCTCTCTCCGCTGCCATCGTAAAAATAAACTACGCAGCGTATATTGGATGTGCCTACACCATACCGCCTGTGCCTGAAAGATATGACGTAGTCTTTCCCGCCCTGTACTGATACATTGCCTGACTTTATCGAAGCACCGCTCCAAGCTGTACCAGGATTAGGAGATGAAGCCGCTAAAGTACCGCTACTGAAATCACTCCAGCTCCCTGCACCTTGATTAGGGCCTGCCGCGCTCACCCAAGCGGGGATAGTCCATAGATCCGTATCCGCCTCTCGGATCAGGTCAGGGTCGGGGTGCAAGTTAGACCAATCAGCCACCACCAAATGTCTAGTGGTAATAGCGTTAGCGGCTACCTGATCAGCACCCACAGCCCCCGCAGCGATCTTAGCGGCAGTGATTGCATTAGCCGTAACGTGGTCAGAAGTAACCGAGTTAACCGTCAAATGCCTTGCAGCAATTGAACCATCAACAATCAGCTCCCCTTGCGCCATTGCACGAAGCGTAGGCGCTCGGAATCTTACGTATCCTCCTGTAGTGGACGTCTGGTTATCGTTGGCGTATACCTTCAGCCTAACTCGCGCTGATTCTGGCGCTACGAAGCTGGCGGAAAACGGCTCAAAATTAACAGTATTATTAGACGCAAAGTTGGCCATAAAAAGACGAGGCGTGAACTGACTCCCATCTTCTTTAACCAACTCGAAATACTGACGAGCATTGTTCGTGTCACCGCGAACATCCATCGTAAACAGATACTCTGTATCTTTACGCACATCAAACAGCGTATCCAGTGTTGCCACTTTCTTATGCTGTAGGTATACGTACCCACCGGCTACGTTACGAACAAAACCAGCTGCTACCCACGATGATGCCGCTCCCGCCTCTGTCCAGCTCTGCGTGTCAGGCAAAATGTTGGATGGAGACGAGATCAGCATCTTGTCCGCCGTAATGCTGTTGGCTTGCAAGTGATCAGCACCAATAGCACCAGCAACGATTTTGGCTGCAGTCACGGAATTAGCAGCCAGCTTATCCGCTGTCACAGCATTAGCAGTAAGCTTTTCTGTCGAGATAGAGCCATCAACAATCAGGCTCCCACCCGCGCGTGAGCGAAAGGATGGCAGAGAGATGTATGCAGGGCCAAACTCCCCCTCGCCAGCCACACGCCCGAAGATACACTGTGCATAAGCAGCCGTCTCCGGCGCTATCACGACGCCTTCAACATAGACTGGTGCTGTAGATGAAACCCTATCTGGATTAATAATGCTCTGAGATGGAAGCTGCGCCCCGTCCTTTGTGAACCACGTGACCCCCATTCTCGCGTAGATAGAGCGAGGTAGATTGCCACCCGAACGGTAATATGCGGAAAGCAGATAAGAGGCACCAGCTGTAACCGGCATCCTTTGGAAACGAGCATAACGATTGCCAGAAATATTCTCCCCAATTAGAAATGCCCCCGGAGAGATATCGCTAGAACTTGTGCTATTAACCCTGCTAACTTCTGAGTCTAATTTCCACGCATCCTCATCAATTAATTGAGAGTTAGTGATCAGGTTCGTGAAATCAGCCACCACAAGCTTGCTTGCAGTAACACTGTTGGCCTGCAAGTGGTCAGCGCCCACCGCTCCAGCAACAATCTTTGCTGCGGTAACCGAGTTGGCCGCCAGCTTATCTACAGTCACGGCGTTGGCTTGGATGTTGTTTGCGGCAACAGCATTAACACCCAGCTTCCCCGCTACAATCGCTCCCGCCACAATCTTCTCTGCTGTGATGGCATCATCAGAGATAAACACACCACCTACAGAGCCTGGCAACAACTCTGACGGGTGAGGGGCATATGCCGTTACTACCGTCCCCTCTTCAATCTGGACATCATCAATCCAGATTTCATCCCCTGTGGCAAACGTTCCATCAGCAGAGATAAATAATTCTGCTGTCTTATCTGCAGCAAAGGTAATTTGAAATACATACCGTTGCCAATCCACGCTTAGACTTGGACGCTGGAGAATTACCGTCGCAGGTTGAGGTGAGTTCCATCGGAACCCTGCTGTAGTCATCCGAGAGCCATTAGCCTTTTTGGCGTAAAAGCTCAAGACGTATGGGACACCACCCTTGTACCCACTTCCCAAGAACGTTGTCAGAGCCGCATTCGAGATTCTGCATCCCAGCGTGGTACCCACAGTAGCGCCTACGATAGTGACTCTACTCTTTCCGACTAACCTCCCTTCATCGAAACGAGATAGTGAGGTGTTTTCAGCGCCATTGCTGTAGTTACTCCAAAGATTGGGCACCGCTGCAAATGCAAGCTCGAACGAGCTATCGCGACATAGATTATTGCCTCCCACTTCCCCGCTGAGACTAGCCTTTAATTCCTCGTATTTGCCTGAATCAGCATTCCAACTATATAAGGCACCATTCCACGAGATCGTTGTAGCTGATTTCTTCGTTGGTAATGGCTCTCCCTTTGGAATAACCTTTACAGGCTCTACACCAGCCTCAAATTTATCTAAGCCAATGGATCCCGCCGCTACATCTGCGACCGCCTTTTCGTACTTCTTGGCAGTAGCATTCCACGCATACAAAGTCCCTTTCCAAGAAACGTTGGTCGTGACCTTGGTCGTTGGCAAAGAGCCGTTGTCTGGAATCGTAGTGACTGGTTCAGTACCAGGCTTAAACTTGTCTGCACCTAATGTTCCCGTCTCAACATCTGCAACCGCCTTTTCATACTTCTTGGCAGTAGCATTCCACGCATACAAAGTCCCTTTCCACAAAATGCTGGAAGTAACCTTTTTGGTAGGTAGAGAGTCCGCATCAGGAACCACTGTTACTGGCTCCACCCCTTGAGCAAACTTGCTTGCATCCAAAGCACCTTCTGCTATCTTCTCGGCAGTAACAGAGCCGTTGGCTAAGCGCTTAGCTATATCCAAATCATCCGCTAAATCAGCATCACCAACTTTGCCGACCGTAACGCTTACGGGGCCAGCGTACTTGCTTGAAAGCACACCATCTACACTTTCATGCTTTGCCCATACTCGCCATGTTTCACCCAATACCACGCTAAATGATGCAGGGCCACTGTACGACTCAGCCACTTTTTTAGCCGTCGATACTGCAGCCTTATCACCTTTCGCTGCATAGATGACCGTGCGTGCATGGCCATGCCCAACGTCATACGCTGCAGGGTTCCAGCTCACAATAGCTGTACCCAAACCTGCCGCAACAGCTAGACCCGTTACTGCAGGTGGTGGCGTTTTATCTTTCGTCTGCGCCTGGTCAAAGTTCTTGCCAAGCTTGACGGTGCGTACCAATGGGTCAATCGACAGTTGGCCAGAGGTGTTACGAGCGCGTAATGCAAACGTCCATACACCCTCAGCTGGTAAAACACTCTCAAATGCTGCTGTGTAGAAACCAGCACCCAGCGGCGTCATGTTGTCCCACGCTGGCGCAGCATGAGTACCCGCTAAGTAGCGAATTTCAGCGCCGGCTAAATCCAGTGGGGAGTCACCCTCCAAATACTCAAACGCATAGCGACGCAAGCCACCTGCAATCTCAGTAATCAGCAGAGAGTCGTAATTCCACGGCGGCATGTCTGCTGCTTTCGTCGCATAGAAAACGGTAGCTGCTGGGCCTGCCCGTGTATGACCCATTGGACGCACCTGCACCATCCAATTGCCGGCCGCATCAATACGGAACGTAGCTTGGCGCGTAAAGGTATCAGCTACACGTTTGAGCTCATGGCCCTCTGGCGCTGCCCACACCTCTGCTGACACCATTTCCCCAGATACATCAAACGTGACAGTGAGTTCCGTAAACTGCGTATTGCCCTGCACCACCTGTTGCTCAGTAATGCGTAAATTCTTAGCCAGAGGCGTCTCATCACGAGATAACTGACTATCGTTTCCAGCAGGCTCATACGTGCCATTCAGTACGTAATTCCAGAACTCATCAGACTCTGGTACAACAGAAACCTCTGCACCGCCCAGCCCCGACTGCATCTGCATGCCAGCAACACGAACACGTGCACCCGGCGTAGGCTTAAAGTCATAATACCAAGTCGTGTCATGCGCTGGATTATCATCATGGTCACCCGGAAACATTGCGTCTTTAGGCCATGGATCCTTCAACTGCAGGGAAAATGCACCAGCTGCTGGACGCACTGCCTTAAACACCCGATACACTGCTTCGCCCGGGATTCGTAAGCCAACGAACGGCTCAGTTTCTTCAACGTCATCATGAATTGACTTATCTGGCACCGGCGCATCCAGATGTATAGTGACCACGCCGTGCTCATCTTTGGTTGCACCAGTTAACCTGCCACCACGCCCCCACTGTGTCATGTCGTGACTAATCTGCAGCACCGACATGCGCTGATAGTCCAAGTGCTCTAAGTCTGTTTCATACCCAATGTCTTTAAACTGGAACAGCGATTGTCCAAGGTGATAACGGGCCATAATCGCAGCATGCTCGGTGTTCGTGATACCTTCGCCGGTTACGCGCGCAGGATTAAGCATGGTTGTCTTGCCGGGCGCATACACGTAGATAGAGTCTTGTTCCCACGTCTCACGATTTAAGTACGTGTAAACAATTCCATCCGCTGAACTCGCTAGTGTGTAGCTCACCTTGAACGTAGACTTTTTGATGTTGGCCATGTTGACCACACCGTTGATTGGCTGATTATCCCACGCCCACACCACACCCCACTTACCGTTAAAGTAGCCAAAGGAGCCAAGCCCACAACGCGCAATCTGACTCAGCAAATCCAAGTTGCTGCGGTCGTCACTGATCAGCGCATCATGCCGCAAATTGTTTGCAGCACAATGCAGCATGAACGCCTTTAAGCCTTCAATATCAATCTGATCATCTGGCAGGCCCATACCAGCAACTAGTCTGCGACCACCAGGTGCCTTCGGATCAGCCACATAAATGCCTCGCGCCAACAGTAGAATCTGTGCACCAGGATTAGACAGCCCATTATCAGGATTGGTGGCTTGCGCCCATGCGTTACCGTTCCATACAGGCATAGCACACGCAAAAAAATCACCTTTTATTTCTTGCAAACTGCCGTTTAGCTGCCCTGTTGCTTTGATTTTGATGCCCACACGCGACTGACCAGCGTAATCGCCATCGTCAATCTGCATGCTTAGCATCTGCGTCCACGCTGGTTTTACTACGTGCTTACCATCCTCAGTGCCATCCCACGAAGCGTTTCGCCATGCAACTTCGTACTGCCCTGCAGGAACTGAAAAGCTCTCAGTAACGCGAAGCGCAGCTGTTGAGCTGTTAGACAGATAGCGCGTAGGAAGGTTAATCCACTGCTCATCCCCAACTTTTCTATAGCGGCCCTCGATCTCCAACCGGCCCGCTTCCATGCCCTTTTTGCCTTGGCTATATAGTTGGATCTCGAAATCTGATTGGATACGAATAGTGTCCAAGGACGTGACACGAGTGACCCAAATACCGCTCTTAAGCTCGCCGCCATCTACAGCATCAGGATTTGTGAATAGCGGGATGTCTTGCTCTTGCATCCCAACAAAACCATTCGCCCACACATCAACATCTTGGTACGAACTCAGCTCTGTATTGCCGTTAAACAATGAGCCTTCAAAGCGATCTACGTTAAGACCAGCGTTAAAGATCGCGCCAAGGTATTGCTCGTTGCCTTCGTACCAGGTGTACGGAAGGCTCGCATAGTCAGGTGCATAGCGAACAGAGCCAAGCAGTATCGGCAGCGCCTCATGCTGGCGAGCAGCATTATTACTCGGCGCAATCTTATAGCGGTCTTCTTGCTTAAAACCATTAGTGCCCAATTTAGGCACAGAAGGGGCAAGCACTTTGTTGATGAGCATAGAGCCGCCCATGAACACTGCTGTGGCCGCCAACGAGCCGAACTTAGCAGCAATAATGCCACTATATGCCCCCGTCCCTATACCAAACGTGAAGTATGTAAGTGCAGCTATCGCCACCAACTGCAGCGCTTGTTTTTCAACGACAGAGCGAACAGCAATAATGGTGCCGTGCTTTGGCTTTACTCTTGCCCAAAACTCAGGCGCAACTTGCCCGCCATTCACATACACAGCGTATTTGCAGGTGTGCAGATTCGGAACATGACGCTCCAAAAAAGAAAGCAGGCTTTCGCCTGCTCTCAAGTCTGCTGGGGTATTTGTCTGCCCTTCTAATGTCAGTGGGTGCGGCGTAATGACTAGCCGCCCTGCCTCAACTGTACTCACCATGATGTTCTTTCCACCGATAAAACCCAACAACCCGCAAACTAAAGGCAGGTAGCGCAGTTAACTTATGTAGACTCGCTTGCCCGAGCGCGACTGACGTATGCAGCACATGCGGCTGGTAGTTCACAAAAAAGTAGGTGCCGATATGACCAGGTAACTCTTGGCCTGCGCTTTGCATCAACACCAAATCACCATCAACGGGCTCCGTGACTTCAAACGCCAGATCATTGGCCATTGCCTGAATCGCTAATGCTTGCCCCCGCTGGCCGTGTGGTCGTGGCCTATGCGTAGGCAGCACTACGTCACGTGCAAATAGCTCCCGCGCCACCTCTACCGCCAGATCTGCACAGTCGTAGCTGTCAGCAATATGCGGCCTGCCAACAAACCGATTAAGCGCTTTGGTCATTGGAATATCCCCGGTGCTGTGCGTTTGTCGTAGCGCATCGTGACTGCTGAGCGGTTCAGTATTGAATCCATAGACGGCCTTGCTGAAATGCTAGCGCTATCGACCGACACAACAGCAACTGGCAAACTGAACTTCAACGTATGAATGTCAGGCATGGAACGGTCAACGATATAAACGTTGCACCACACTTCTTCACCCGGCTCTGTAATGGCTTCCAACTCACCCAAAATATCGTCGCCCGTGTTACCCATTTCCAGCAGCATCTTTGGGCTTTCCCCATCCGCAGAGTCTGGAAGCGTGAAGGCAAATGGATAGCCCACATAAGTCACACCTTGACTTACCCACGGCTTTGCATCGTTCGCTAGTCTGAACGGTGCTGAAAAACTTGAATGTGTGATTTCAATCAGAACCACAACACCGTCAGGGTCAGTAACCCGTTGACGATTACGGCGAAAATCTCTACTCGTCGTCATCGCATGTACTCCAAGGTCACGGTGCGCTCAGCAAAATGAAACCCACCTGTGATGGGGGTTAGTGTGCCAATATCACCGCCCTTAAAACGCATAGAACGCGTGATGCGATAACGATGGTCGTACACATCAAACCACCCTACACGGCGTATCGTGTCGAAGTACCAGGTATCAAAACGAATGGTGTCTTCTCGGCTTCGGAAAAACAGCGTCGCTTCCGTTTCTACTGACACCTGTGAGTTCAAAGTCTCTTGCTTTGCTGGGCCGCGCTCCATTTCTGTGCGCTTAACTGAGGGGTCGAAACGCTCCCCAAACCCGTCAAGTAGGATCGACACGTATTCTGGTAGTGCTGCCATATTCCATCCATAAAAAACCCGCCTTAGCGGGTGTTATTTCTGCTACCGCTTACCGCTAGCGCGTTCACAGTTAATGGTTGAGGTGCCAATTTATCTGACGTAATCAAGCCACCTACAACATGACCAAAAAACGCCAAACGCTCAAGACTCTCAACAGCAGACAAAGCTTCGTCGCGCTCTTTTGTCGCTACGGTTAGCACATCCTCCGCTGCAATCAGTCTGCGCACAGCATCTCGATATTGTTGTTTCTTCAACATTTCCACCATCCAATAAAAAAACCCACCAAGTGGCTACTTGGCGGGCTTAGTGTTAATTTATTGCTCTCTACTTCTGCGTTACCCAATAACTTGAGAAAACGGCTTAATCATGCAAATCACTGATACTGATATTTCCAATCGACTAGAAGCATCTATTCGGCCTTTCTTCAAAATATCTAGCATCCCATTGCCTGAAGCAACTCACGCTGGCTTTACTGACTCAATAATCGAGGCTATCAACCTGTTCACGAAAAAATGCCAAGCGCGTAGTCCAGTTCATATAATCATCGGGACAAACCCAATTACCATACCCCTTGCCTCAACCACTGTTCAATATGAGCTAAAGGAAGGGGTGCTTGTAGCAACGCTAGAGAACTTAGTGCTGGTTGATGTCAATGCTCTGCATGGCTATCAATCCGCTATGCAAATAGCATGCTTGCTGGAAGCCCTTGTCATGACTGCAATGGGAATCACTGACAGCGACACAGCCTCGCAGCTCGTTGCCATTCTCTACAAGGGCATTACCTTTCAGGATGGGCAATACCACGCAGTCATGTAGTAGCAGAAACACCTGGCTTTACGATCTAGCCTTTTTGCTCCACACCTTTCTCATAATCCTGCCAGTGCTAGAACTAGGCTTAGCAAGCTCATCGCTTAAAATGCTAATCACTAACTTACGCAGGCCGTCCTGACCTACTGCCTGCTCAACTAACACGTTGCTAGGAGACTGATTGCACACACAAACGCACACAGGCTTACGACTAAATAAACCCTTAAAACGTGCAAGAATTTTCTTCAACATTTCACTGCTCCTTATGTTCTGGCCTTGCCACCCCACACATTGGTCATAACCCTGCCGGTGCTTGTAGAGCCGCTGCTTAGTTCCTCTTGAAGAACACTAATCACTAACCGTTTCAACATCTGACCGTCTGCGCCTCGGCTCGTTTCCTCTTTCGCTGTGACTTTGTTGTTGCCGTAGTTATTGATCACCACATCAAGCCCTTGACTATCTGCAGGCTTCCTCATCGCGGCAAGAGGCAGCATAGGTTTGCTAGCCATACCACCATCAGCATGCCTTTTACCCATTATGCTTTGACGTAACGCATTAAAACCTGCCTCACCACCTATCGCCTTGACTTCATCCGCAGAAAGCACCCCTTCGCCCTTGTGCACTATCCCTGCAGGATCGTATTTATTCCCATCCCCGGTATAGCCACCACCAGAATAGCCATGCGCTGGCGCATAGGACGTATCAGGCGCTCCGACGCCACCCAAAAAACCGCTAAACAGGCCCGCCAAAGGACCAGTAATATTCTGCTGAACAGTCATCCTGATCATGTCTCTTATGATCGAATCAGTCATATCAGAGAAACTGAGCTTTCCTTTATGGCCCAACGTAACTAGCGAGTCCTCCATTGACTTGAAAGACTGATTTGCAAGACTGCTCATCGCCTGAAAAGCGTTAGCCGCTTCGTCCGCGTAGTTGGCAAGGCCATGATTCGCACCTAGCAACCAACTGCCCTGCATTTCATCAATCGTTGCGTAGTAGTTCTGCTGCATCAATAAGCGACGCTGCAGCTCTGCCTCGATCTTGGCTGTTTCTTCGGCGTACTGCGCTGCCGCACCAGCCTTTGAGAAATCCGTAGCGTTTGCCAGCTGGCGCTGGTACCGCTCAAACTCCTTATATATCGAACGCTGATCCTGCAGGCGTTGCATGGCCTTATCACCCATGCCATACGCATCTAGTTCCCGTTGATATTGAGCATTGGTGTTATCACGGCTGGAAGCCATCTGCTCGATAATCTGAGCCGAGCGCTCCTGTACCTTAACAATTGCCTGATGAGTTTCCTGCTCCTGCTCCAATGAGGCATTGATTTTCAGTTGCGCACGCAACTTACCTTCATTTAGTAGCAATGACCGTTCGTCAGCGGTGAGGGTTTTCTTCGTTTTCAGATCAACAATCTGCTGCTCAAACTCAACCAACCGTTTTTGATGGGTGCCGAGTTTGTCGTTGACCTGAAGCTGCGCTCTTAGCGAGGCCTCTTGTTGCTGGTAGGACTGCAGCAGACGGGTAGCCTCATCGTTTTTCGGTCCACTACCGCCCCCTGTTTTGCGATCTTTGTACTTCTCATTGATCTGAGCAATACGTTTGGCTAGATCTTCTTCAGTAGCACCAATGTCAGCAGCCCATTTTTTAGCATCAGCAATTTCTTTTTCACGCTGTTGCTGGCGTGACCGAACCTGCTCGCCTTGTTTACGCCAAGATTCAGAAGCTTCAATTTTACGTTGCGCATCGGCAGCATTACGACCTTGGGCATCTGCTGTAAATTCCGAACCAGCCAGCTCAGCCATTGCTTGCGCTTTTGCAGCCTCTCCCTCTCTCCAACCTCCAAGTGATTCTTTTAGAGATTTTCTAGATGAGCCATCCAAGCCCTTTAGTGCATCAACATCAGCATCGCTCATGCCAGCCCACGCACCGTAACGGCTATAACTTTCTATATTGTTCAGATAGTCTTGAATTTGCTGTTCTTGTGCAGCAATAATCTCTCTAGCCGTACTCTCACGACCAAGTCCTTTAAACTTGTCCCACGCATCACTGGCCATCCTGCCCGCTGCATTCCAAGCCCGCTCAACAAAACCAAGCGACTGCTCAACCTCGTTTAACCGCTCTTTTGTTACGCGAGTTAATGCTTCCTGTGCAAGACTGGCAGCTTCCTGCGAATGACCCTGCTGTTCTAAAGCGCGGATTTGCTCATACAACTCAAGAGTCAGAAAATTATGCTGCTTATTTAGCTTTGCTGCGCTCTCGGTTGGTGAATCACCCAACTTTGCAAACTCGTTAATAGTCACGGCTACTTCACGGCCTAGAATCTGATTTGCACGCAATGCCGTCTCTGCTACTGCCTCAATCTGATCTTTTGCAATTTTGCCATTACTAATTGCTTGGGTAAGCGCCCCAACAGCCGCCCCCCGTGTAATGCCCTTTAGGTCATCAAGTCGGGCAGCCATGGTGGAAACCTGGTCAACGGTAAACCCAGCAGAGTTGCCCGTCATGATTAAATGCGTATTTAACTCTTTAAGCTCATTTGCTCCCTGCGCAGCTGCTATACCCAGAGCTGCTATTGCCCCCGCTCCTGCAGCTATAGGAATTGGCAAACCCTTTAATGCATTGAAGAGCAAATCACTTGCAGACCTCGTACCGCTTAGCGCCTCACGCAAACTTTGTCCTTGGCGCATAAGGGTATCAATACGTTTACGCTCTATATCGGATAAGGAACGGTACTCAGCACGCGCCGAACGTGTCATCTCACGGATACTCTCACTAGCCTTTACCGTTGCCGCTTCAATACCTGATGAATCGCCCGTTATATCTATCCGGGCAGTACCTATTTTCTCTTCACTCATAAACACCCACAACAAAATGATAGACAATAAAAAGCCACTAATGAAGGTGCCCAAAAGCCTCTTTCTTATGTATCTCAGCCTCTTATTTGTGCGTAGCTTTGGGGCTGCGGTGATCCAAAATAGATCACCATCAAAAGCGTATAGACGCAAAAAAGCCCTCGCGTGGAGGGCTCTTTTTAAAGTAAGCAATTTTTTCAATTAGAAATAGAAGAACGGGTTTTCCTATACTCCTCGTCCTTCTCTATAACTGCAGTTTGCTCATCCCACACCCATCGACTGGAAAGATTGCGTAGAGCCGCGACAGCAACCTTGCCAATGCCTTTGATCTCAAGCAACTCCGCATCTGTTCGCGATCTTACATGAGCAATAGACTTAACCCCTGCGCCATCTAGAATTTTGGCTCTGTGTCGACCTATACCCTCTCCTAATGACAATGCAGGTACAAGCAAAACCTCCCAAGGTGGCGAGAATATGTATCTAACCGTATATACATCATTGTTCGCCAAACAAACATTTTCTATTTCTTCTCTTTTCTGATTTGGTGTGCGAGTAGTATCTTCGTATATCTCACGAACTTTCAATAGCAAAGCAATATATACCTTGATGCCACCGATGTACTTAAACTGCTCATCTTCATAGCGCCAGGCTCGTTCTGGATCATCCCACTCAGAAATTGAGCGCCAAACCCCCCCTGGCTCTACAACTGGACCTCTATATCCATTGGGTCTAGGAAAAAATATTTCCGCTCTATGTCGGCGCAATACGTCTGACGCAGTTTCAAATTCTAAATTCGCATAGAAACGAAATTTAAACTCTGGAACTCCATCTTTGTTTATGAACTCCACCACATTTCTTTCTGATGTATTGCTGGATGCCGTATAGACCAGAATGCCCGGAGACTCCTCAATCTCTATAAGCTGAACACTCTTTACTCCCCGCCCCCTACCAGCTTTCCTTTTTGCGTACCTATGTATCACAAACGCTAAGATCGCCAAGATCAGAACCCACTCCATCTCGCCTCTCCATCCTCAAATAACACAGGGATGATAGCAGTACAAACATGTAGCGAGAAGCTAGGCCTGCAAAGCGTATGGGTGTAAAAAAGCCCACCTGTGTGGGCCAATTGGTCACCAGCGGATATACCACCATGGCTTATCTATATATCTAATCTCGTTGCAATGTTTGTCAATGTAAGACTTATTCAAACCCATATTATTGATCGCATGATGCTGTGTCTTCAGCCCCATCGCTGACCAGACAAAAAACTCGCTATAACCAACATACCCGCCCATAGCGTTCTTTCCATTGACCTCGCCACAATAAACGCCTTCACCAAACCAATTCCCTACGAATGACTCATTTCTAAAAAGAGCAGAATCTGGATCTGTCATTTCGCTAAGTATGGGTTTGCGTAGATCGCTAATAAACCACCAACGCAAACCATAAGCAACAGCTATCAGTAACGCCACAACGACAATAAACCACATCAAAAACTTCCGCATACCCACCTCCCAAAATAGTCAGTGGATAATAACAGTTCAGGAATAGAAGTGTTCCAGCATCGTCGACTCGATAACCCTGACCCCATCCATAACTTCATCAATCCCTTCTTGATCTAAGCCCTGCCTAATCAAGTCATCAATGAGTATCTGGTAGTTAAGGCTGGCGGGGCCGTGGGCACCCTGCACCCATTGGGTCTGGTACCGCAAGTAAAGCGAAAATGCAGGCCAGTTTTCTGGGAAAACATCTACATTAGGCTCTTTGTAGTGCTTTGGTAGCATCCCTGTGCCTTTAAGCTGCTCGGCTGTCGGAGCCTTCCAGACAAAAGCTGCGACAGCCTCTTTTAGTTTCCCTGCAGTTTTGTCCTGCGAGTCTGGTGAAACCCAGCAATAATTGCATCGCAAATACCAGGGCGCTCGTCCTCCATTTCCATAATGCCCTCAAGTGAAAGGGAGTAATCAGTCTCCATATCTTTCACTAGATACACCACCATGGAAGGCATAAAGGGAGCACTAGAACCCTCTAAGTCCTTGAGCCAGTTCTCAAGCTCACTTGGCTTACGGTTGTGGTATGTCAGCTTGAGCTTGATACTTTCGCCCCCACCAACCAACTCCAACTCAGCAGGGAAGGACTTTGGCGCACTACCTTTTTTAATCGCCATTACGCACCTGCCTCAATCAAAGTACCCTCTGAACTTTGCAGATAGAAGGTCACCGCATTTTTAATAGGCTGGCCAGAAGTCATATTCAAAGCAGAATTGAAATGCACGTAGCCGTACTCGTAGACCACATCACCACCAGGGAGTTGGATACGAATCACAGTAGGTTTTTTTCTACGCGTCACAGTCTTAGCCGCTGCATACCATGGCAGACTTGGGTCATAGTCCAAGCTAAGCGCATACTGTCGTGCCGTCTGCCCATTTGGCACCTGAAACTCTTGGCCAAGGGCATCTTCAAGGTACTTGCCAGTGTATGTCTGCGGCTCACCGCCAGAACTGGTTAACTCACCTTGCTGACTGAAATCCACAAAATCAGACGCCACAAAGACTGAGCCAGCACCACGCCCAGCAATAAACAGCTGGGTATCGGTGGTATCAATACCCAACAGCTCTGTTGCGCCGCCTTCTGCTTCTCCCGCCACACATGCACGGTTATTAATGCCAGCCCAGCCAGACTGGATTGCAAGTACAGCCCCCTTTACGATTTGCTCTGTATGCGTAATGTTGGCCGGGTTGGTGTTTGTAATTGCCGTAAATGGGATGGCTACACCCATTTTGGTTGCAAAGCCCACTACCGAGCCATCTGGAAATTTGAGTGCCATCTAAGGCTCCTTAAAAGAAAAAACCGCTCAATGGCGGCATCAAATACAAAAAAGCCCAGAAGTATCTGGGCTAATGAAGTTGCAGTGCTGGCTGTATTTCTTGCTCTAAACGCTCACGACGGGTTTTCAGATCTGGTATTGCCCTCTTGCGCTCTAGCATCAGCCTTGAGCCAAAAGAAGCCCTGACCTGAGTTCCTATCTCTTCAGCTACCAATGCTTGCAACTGTTGGTACAGATTCTGAGTTCGTTGGCTTAACGCATCTCGCATGCGATAAAACTCAGCAATCAAGCCCGCTTTAAACTCAATCACATCATCTGTATTGCGCATAAGCGAAATCAACAAAGCCGCTTGCCGTTCATTCAGCATTGCGTATTCGGTCGACTTTGCAAAACCACCCTGTGGCAGAGATTTACCCTTTCGGATTTCAAATCCGAGTGGGCCAAACCTTCCCAGCGTTTCAGCGTGTTTACGCACCAACTTAATAACGCTGGCGTGCTGTTGGCGCATGCCACGCGCAATCACCAGACTGGATGCCAGCGGCTCCCCGCTCACTACCAACACAAGCGGCTCAAGACTATTCATTTCAACCCCCGAAAAGAAAAGGGCCGCCCAAAATGGACAGCCCCGGACTTTTCAAAGCTCAACCACCACTAGGGCTCGGCGCCTACCGATTTAAGGATGCCAAGAAACTAACACTCAACGCTCTTTGATCCAGACGCTGAAATCCTGTCTAGTACCGTAAAGCTTCAATACATCTTCGTACTGCGATACACGCTGCCCAACGGTTGATGCTGATGGGAACTTATCCTTACCCTGCTCTATGATTTGCTGTCGTACATTCAACGCCAAAGCACTTGCCTCGGCCCTGCTCTTAGACCAGCAAAAAACCTGCACTCGATAATGCTCACAATCAGGCAATCGACGCTCAAGATAGTCTTTAGCCTCACCGCCGACAACTTGGAAAATAATTAATGGAAAGGTAGGCTTTTCTGGTGTCACGTCTGGATAACAACGCTGACTAACCAAAGGCCCCAGCAGAGAAAAAACAGCGGCTTCTACCGTCATACGTATTTCTCCAAGTCCGATGGGTTAGCTAGCAACTCCGCTAACCTCTCTTTTCCGCGAGCCATTCCGATCTCAACAGCAACTGTGCTATGCGACTCAAACCCGGGGCGAAGAAACGGTTTTGCGGCCACCCATTCAGCTTCAGGCAATTCCTCCTTACGTGGCATGTCCCAGAGAATTTTGTTGTACCGCCAGTGACCAAACTCCAAAAGGTGACCGTGCGGTGCTTTAGAAGCATTCCACGTAACGGAGTAAACAAACCTCCCCTCCGTTGGGTCTGATCTATTCTCTGAAAAGGCCAAATAAATGGCATCCCTAAGCAGTCCAGGTTGTGGTGCTTTGATTGCATTAGAGCCCCCCTTTAGCCCTGTGGACCCGTCATAAACCGGCGCAAAAGACTTTGCAGCATCGCGCAGCTCTTTGCCTGTTGCTACCGCCATAGATCTAGGCAAATGCGCTTTTGCTGCAATCCCCAAACCCTTCAACCTCAACAAAGCTCCATCAACATCAAATTTGAAGGAAGTTTCAACCATCCATGCCCCCTTGCCGGCAGACAAGATCAGTCCACACTTTATTGGCTACGTCATGACGCACCTGCTTGATGTCAAACACCATGTCGTCACACTCAATGCACATGGCATCAGTGATGCCCTTGCGGTACCGGATTCGGAACGAGTACGCATCAATGGAGGCCGACACATTCCCTGCGTTACGTGTCACCCCCATACCCGTTTGCGTTTTAACCCACGCCCACGGCCGCGCAATAACCTCGCCTTTACCAATAGGCTGCCCAGTCTCATCCTGACCTGCATCTTTGTGGCGAATAACAATGCGCCGGTTTAACTTACCTGCCGGCAGTCCGTCTTTATCAGTCATAGCGTTTAGAACCCACTTGGAACAGTAAAAGACGAGAGCAGGAAATCCAGATTACGGATTTTCGTGTCTTTAGAAGTCAGATCGCGGTCTTTATACATAAAGCCAATCACCATCAGCAACCAAGACCGCAGCTGTGCGGGGCACGTCTCACGATCAAACCCCGCCTCAAACTGCACCTCCAAAAGCGATGCCGAGGAAACCTGCTCTGCAATGATGACCGAGCGTTTTGCCACCATATGATGCTGAAACGCCACCGGTACACCACCTGACAACACTGATTCAATTTTGGTAATGTTCCCCTTTGAAAGTGATTTACCAGAAACAATGGTTTCTTTGTAAATGCCCTTACGTAAAATCGAGCCGGTGATTTCTTCGGCTATACCACGGGCACCAGGAATCAACACCTGTTCTATGTAGGTGTTTTCTTCCTCGATATCGCCATCAGCCTTGACCTGCGCGACCGCTTCCTCAAGGCTGATCAGTTCATCACCTATCGGCTCAATTAGCCGTAGCATTACCACCCTGCTTGCCAGCTGTGCCCTTACCTTTTTCTGGCACATACTTTTCAGCAATATTTCGCTTAATCAGTAAATCGGCCTTTGCTTCTTCAAAACCAGCCACATCGCCAACCGTGTAGGCACCGCAGTTTTTCAAGAATTTCACTTGAACCATGACAACTCCAAAATAAAAAGGGCGCACTAAGCACCCTGTGTTAACGCGGTATTAAGCGCCCCACTGAACGTCTGTCAGCACAGCCACAGACTCAACGTGACGCGGGCCAAAGTCATGCTTGGCAATCACGCGTACCAATGTTTGGTCGCGCTGGAAAGCAGACACTGTTTTGCCATCACCATCGGTATAGGTGGCTTCTTTAGAGAAGTCGATAACCAAGCGGCTATCTTCACCAATGAAACAATCCCCGAAGTCGGCCAAGTAAATTTCAGACCCATTAGAGTCAGCACCGACAGCAAGGTTGGTCGGAATTTGGGTAGTTGTAGCTACGGGATAGCCCATCAAGAAGCCCTGATCCAACTCTGGGTAAACCTTGTTGCCGTTACCGTCACGCAAAGCCTGCAGGAAGCGTTTTGTACGCGGTGCCATCACCCAACCCACCGCAGTCATATTGGCGTCAGCGGACTCAAGAACCAGCACCAACTTGTTCAACTCAATCGAGACCTGCTCAATTGTTGGCTTGGGCTGCGCAGCTGCATACACGTTTTGGGTTGGCGCCCAGTAACGCAAACCTTTAGGCGTATCGCCGGTACCGTTGTCACGGATAAAGGCCTTATCTTCACGGGTACCCATTGCGGATGTAAGGTCGCCCACAACAATCTGATCCACGTTTGGATTTGCGCTGGAGGTTGCCAGCAAATCGTTAGAGATTGGCACCAAGCCTGTCAGCTTTTTAGCCGACAGTTTCAGGTCATCAAACTCTTGCTGGCTAGTTGGGATATCAGAATCAGAACCGATATAGCCAACCACTGCACCGCCCCTCAAACGCGGAATAGTCAGATTGCCGTTATTCAGCGGCATAGCACGTGCGCCCAGCTTGCGCACTACCGATTTAGGACGCAGCAACTCGATCACTTCCGTGGAAAGGTTCTCGGGCACAAGTACGCCACCGGCACCTGGTGTTAACGTGTTGAGCGATGCTGCAATGTGTTCACCATAGCCACGATCCATCGCAATCTGTGCGGCTAGCTGGTTGTTACCTTGCGCAGCTGCCAGCGCCAAGACCATACGAGCCATACCGGCACCCTGAGCTTCAGGTACTCGAGGCGCTGCTGGCACCGTATTAGTCTTGCGCACATGGCTATCAACAGGCGTTGCCGATTGTGCAGCCATACGCTCTGCTGATTCCAGTCGCTCAATAGAAGCGGTCAGATCGTTAAATTTTGCTGATAATTCGGAAAAATCAGACATCTGCTCCGCGCTTAGGGTCCCGCTTT
>SRSN01000298.1 GCA_004791645.1 Alcaligenaceae bacterium 429 | reverse complement strand
ACACCATTCTTAGAATGAGTAATTTTCATATTTAATGTTTACGTCTTGCCATGCTTGAAATCCGTCATCTAGAAACCCTCTGCGCCATACGTGACACAGGAAGTTTGCAAGAAGCCGCTGAACGGCTTTATGTCACGCAGTCAGCCCTATCACACCAAATTCGTGATTTAGAAGTACGGCTCAAGCTAAAACTACTCAATCGCCGCACCCGCCCTGCTCGTCTCACCACAGCAGCACTGCGCATCATTACCTTGGCAGATGACATACTGCCGCGCATCAAAAACACCGAACGTGAGTTACAGCGTCTATCTTCTGGGCGCACAGGTAGACTGCACGTCGCTATTGACTGCCACTCTTGCTTTCAATGGTTAATGCCTGCTTTAGATAAGTTCAGGCAGGATTGGCCAGATGTAAGCCTAGACTTATCGGCGGCCTTTTCCTTTGCTCCGTTGCCTGCCCTGTTGCGCGGCGACTTAGATGTGGTCATCACGTCAGACCCTAAAGACTTGCCTGGCGTTACTTACGTGCCATTATTCAGATATGAGTTAGTGCTGGCCGTAAGCTCAGGCCATCCCTTAGCGCAATACCGCTATATAGAAGCAACACAATTAAGCGATCAAACCTTGATTAGCTACCCCGTGGAGCGCAACAGATTAGATGTGTTTACGCAATTTTTAGACCCGGCTGGCATAGAGCCATTGCATATACGGCAAGCCGAACTAACCCCCATGATTATGCAATTGGTAGCTAGCCACCGTGGCGTCACCGCCCTGCCTAACTGGGCGCTATCAGAATTTACACATTCGGGATGGCTACGCACCATTAAGTTGGGCGAGCATGGGATATGGAGAAACCTGTACGCCGCTCTGCGTGATGAAGATCACGATTCGGATTACATACAAGCGTTTTTAGAACAGGCACGCAAAACATGTTTTGCCACCTTGAATAATATTGAGGAAGCCTACCCAGTTAGTTTCTAGTAGTCTTCCAGATCGATGTCGCCCGCTTTCACGGCATCTAGAATGCGATGCAAAGTACTTAAGGCAAACCCTCTAGACACCAGAAATCTAGCCTGTTTCGTATAGGCTTTTTGATCTTCGGGCAAACAACCAAACTTGCGAAACCACACCTCTACAGCGCGTTCAAATTCAGTTTCACGCAGCTCTTCGGTTAAGAGCGATATATCTTCTTGTGCCACACCGCTTTGTTTTAA
Source organism: Alcaligenaceae bacterium 429 (assembly GCA_004791645.1). Taxonomy (GTDB): domain Bacteria; phylum Pseudomonadota; class Gammaproteobacteria; order Burkholderiales; family Burkholderiaceae_B; genus Paenalcaligenes. The sequence continues at coordinate 1,434 of SRSN01000298.1, read as the reverse complement.
TTCTTGTACGATGCGCAAGGTGCCGTGCTTAGAGGCACGTCTATTCACCAAACTTTGCGCAAAGCGTGTGTTAGATAGCCATTTTTCGCGCTCTAGCAAATCTAGCAACGCCGTGATTTCATCTGCATCTTGGCTATAGCGCGACAACTTACGCTGTAGCTCTAGCCTAGAATGCTCGCGCCGTGACAGTAGGTCTATGGCGCGTGCTTTCAGGGACGGCCCCTGAGGCTCTTTGCGTTGCTCACGCTCTAAGCGCTCGGAGGGGTCCGTTTCGAACTCATCGTCCCAAGACATTACTCGGCATCTGGCTCGGGTGTACCTTCAGAAGCTTCTTCTTCTGTGGGCACGAACTCTGTCACGGCAACTTGTGCCACGCCAAACTTATCGCGTACTTTGTTTTCGATCTCAATTGCCAAGGCAGGATGCTCACGCAGGAAGTCACGTGCATTATCTTTACCCTGACCAATACGTGTGCTGCCGTAGCTGTACCATGCACCAGCACGATCCAAAATGCCAGCCTGTACGCCCAAGTCTACAATTTCACCTTCACGGGAAATACCAGCGCCGTACATGATATCGAATTCGGCTTGTTTGAATGGTGGCGCTACTTTGTTTTTCACCACTTTCACACGCGTTTCGTTACCGATCACTTCGTCGCCACGTTTGATAGAACCAATACGGCGTATATCCAGACGTACAGAAGAGTAGAACTTCAGCGCGTTACCACCAGTGGTGGTTTCGGGATTACCGAACATCACGCCGATTTTCATACGAATCTGGTTAATGAAGATCACCATGCAGTTAGCACGTTTAATCGTAGCAGTTAGCTTACGCAGAGCTTGGCTCATCAAACGCGCTTGCAGACCTGGCAATGCATCACCCATATCGCCTTCGATCTCGGCTTTAGGAGTTAGCGCAGCAACGGAGTCGACCACGATCAAGTCAACCGAACCGGAACGCACTAGCGCTTCGGTAATTTCCAATGCTTGTTCACCAGTGTCTGGCTGAGAGATAAGCAAATCGCTCAGGTTTACACCCAGCTTGGAGGCGTACTGTACGTCTAACGCGTGCTCGGCATCGACGAATGCACATGTACCACCCAGTTTTTGCATTTCTGCAATCACTTGCAAGGTCAAGGTGGTTTTACCAGAGGATTCTGGACCGTAGACTTCGATAACGCGACCGCGAGGCAAACCGCCTACGCCCAGCGCCAGATCTAAGCCCAATGAGCCGGTAGAACAAACCTGAATATCGTGCTCAATCTGGTTATCGCCATAACGCATAACCGAGCCTTTGCCGAATTGTTTTTCGATTTGAGACAAGGCGGCTGCCAACGCTTTGGCGCGTTCTGCCGATACCGCTTTACTGCGCTTATCGTCCATGGGGTAATCCTTCAAAGAGAGGCATGAAATTCAAAAAAATATTATACTGTAT
>SRSN01000297.1 GCA_004791645.1 Alcaligenaceae bacterium 429 | reverse complement strand
ATACGATTTTTTTTATTCAAGACTGTAAAAATCGTATTTTTACTGTTTGCATAAACAGTAAACCACAACCATCCCGCTATAGCGCAGCAAGATAATCGTCAGCAACAAGAGTGCTAAATCCAGCAATTGGAGCTCTCCAACGCCATCTAACTCTGCAATCTAACTGTAACTGCACTGTAAGCCGTCACCGAACTTACGTTTAGCTTCTAAATGTTTAAGATCGTGCATACTCTGCGGAGCATTTGCTACGCCTTTGCCATCCTCTAAGCCTGTTTTACTATATGCCCCCATAGTTGGCCCTCAGGCCGGAACAGCAACTGAGCCGGATAACCTGTCCATCTCTCTAGACAACGGCATAGACTTCCATCTCCCCCCCCTTCTATATAGATAAAGCACACTACCTATATAGAGAGCCTCGTCTCTATATAGTGATAAAGATCGCCGTACTCTCATCACACACCATGAAAAATGCCCCACTGATTGGATAACCAACCAGTGGGGCATTTTTTCTATCGTGCTATAGAGATCTATAGTAGGTAATTATCGTGCACGCGAAATACGTACTTCAGCACCACGACGTTTCACCTCTAGACCTTCTGCCGGCAGAATCTTCAACCCTTCCAGCCCTTTGATATAACTAGAACCCTGCATCTGCATGACACGAATCTTGTTACGCATCACTTCAGGGCTGTGTTCAGGCATACCAAACATCCACACCTCTTCCAACAGTCTGGCCGAGTTGAATTCACTGGTGTTTTTTACCTCAGGCCCTAAGCACAGCATATGACCTTCACGGCCAAACACCGGCAGTCTATCCAAACCTGCCGTGACCGTCCACGTAGTACCACCCTCGTAACGCCAGCCAGTACTCAAATCCCACCACGCGCTACCAGCAGGTAAATACACTTCTAGCTCTTCACCAGGTTGTAAGAACGGGGCCACCAACAACGCGGAGCCCAACATATATTGCGTATCCCATTGCTGTGCAATAGGATCGTCAGGAAATTCCAATGCCATAGAACGCTGCACAGGCAAACCACAACGCACAGACTCTTCGATGATACCTAATACATAAGGCACTAAACGGTAGCGCCAGCGCAACCAGTGCTGCACCAGCTCTTGAGTTTTTTCATCAAACGCGGAAGGCAGCAATGCAGGAATCGCTTGGAAACAGAAGTTGGCAGAAAACACCCCCATCGCCAACCAACGCACATACAACTCTGCACTCATGGTGTCAGTAGGCTGCTCCGCATTACCTAATTTATGCAACTGTGCAGTCACACCACTGTTACCCAATGCCAATGCGGAACGCAAAGAACGTTCCATACCTTCCCAATCATTGCTCACATCCGGGCCCAGCTGCATACTGTAACGCTGTACACCAGGGAACAGATTAGTGCTCCAAATTACACCCTCTTGCGGTGTTTTATGGCCAGCAAAAGCCTCAAACAATGCCTGACGTACCAAAATAGGATATACCGTACGCAGCAAAGCCCCTGACTCACCACCACGTGCGGTAATGCTATCTGGGATGTTGTAGCTCACTGTGCATACCGGCGCGCCTAACCCTTCATCGTAGTTTTGACGCTGACGTTCAACCCACATTTTGAATACATCTTTATGGGTCAGGTCCAGCAAACCAAACGGTTTACCTGCACTGTTTTCGTCACCTTCAAACTGAAACGCCGCACCGGTATCGTCATCAATCAACAGCCAGCCGCGATCCTCCCACTCTTCAAACAGCGGGGTATCTACAATCACGCCAGGGAAAGTATGGGCCGCCAATTGCACGCCAGATTTTTCTATCTTCGCGCTTAAATCACGTCCATCTTGCACGCGTGTTTCATCCCAAACAAACAGGGGACGATCTGGCATAAAACCGTATAACGCAGGCGCAGCAGCCATCACACCATCTAGACCCACACCGTTATCACCTAGCGTTGTTGCCAAGTTCAGCGTGTCTTCAATGGACTGGTCAGCCGCTTGCTGCAACCACACGCCCATAGGCCATACGCCAGGCTGACCTGCGCGGCCAGTTAGCGCCGTGTATTGATTGAGAATTTCTGTAGGAACACCGGCAAACAAGAATATATCCAGCATAGGGGCCGATGCACGCACGCTATAGCGTCCATCTTGCTCTACTGCCACATTATGCTCGACGCGCTCCAGTGTGTTCACATAGACGCCCCAGCCTTTGGTGCTCCATAGCAATGGCAATACACGATGCTCTGGCAAATCAGACAACAGTTGTTGACCGTCACGACTCAAGCTTTCTTGACTGTCGCCTAAGCCGTACAACACATCATCAGCCTGCAATGCAAAAGCGGCATTCCAACCTTGCTGCTCTTCTTTTTCGTCTTGCCACACACCCGATGCAGCCAACTGCAACAACAGCTCGTCGCCTTTGTAGAGCGCAAAAGAAAAAGGATTAGGCGTTAGCACCAGCGCGTACTCGCCCTGCTCTAAACGCCAGCCACCATCTTGTTCTACAGTTTCTTGGGAGAATTCACCTACGGCATCTTCCCGCACTAATAGCATTTCGGCCTGCTGCTGCGCGCGCAGGCTGACTTTTTCTGGCTGTATATGCTTTAGGCCACCAAAACGCAGCCTAAATACACCAGGGGAATGCGCTTCCACACGCAGGATTTGATCTGTCTGTTCAGCCTGAAAA
>SRSN01000296.1 GCA_004791645.1 Alcaligenaceae bacterium 429 | reverse complement strand
AAATCATATGGATCAATAGATTAGATAGCTGAAATCATGTATTGGTCGAATACATCCTTACCGGCAATATGGTGAGGGTTTCGGTTAGCTGGTAGCGGTGGCGCTTGACTTGATGCTAGTAGGCTTTTGCGGAGCGCCCCTATAATTGCAGAGCATAAAAAAAACGGCCTACATCGCTGTAGACCGTTTTGTATCTTGGTGGCTCATCCCTGATTCGAACAGGGGGCCTGCGGATTATGTGTCCGCTGCTCTTTGTGGCACAAATCGACTTTGTTGTTAATAAATGTGTCAATAAAGAGTTTTAGGGCTGTTTTTGGATGTTTTCGGAAAAACGTCAAAATACGATGCCCCCATCCGGTTTTAGGATGCCCCCATAAATGCCCCCAAAAGTTCTGGGCAGGGCTTGGCAAGGCTGGTAGCTCTGAGTAACAAAAAAGCCGCAGATCGTTGTGATATGCGGCTTTGCTTGGCAGTCCTAGGCACTGTTTGGAAGTGCTTTGGTAGGCGGTACTGGAGTCGAACCAGCGACCTCTACGATGTCAACGTAGCGCTCTAACCAACTGAGCTAACCGCCTAAAGAACGTAATAATACGATGGTTTTTGTAACGACGTCAAGTGTGAGGGCATTAATCATCTCCCATTGAGGTTAACCGCCAGATTTCTGTGACTCTGCCGGCAATCTATTTCGGACTTGTATAAGTTCTGCCGCTATCGCCACGGCTATTTCTGCGGGTGTGCGACTCGAGATAGGCAGCCCCACAGGGCCATGCAATCGGTCTATATCTGCATCGGTTAGGTCAAAGAGTTTTAGCCTTTCTCGGCGTTTGGCCTGGTTGGCTTTAGAACCCAATGCGCCTACGTAAAACGCGGGCGAGATTAGGGCTTCTAACAATGCCATGTCGTCCAGTTTTGGGTCGTGAGTAAGGGCAACGATGGCGGTGCGGTGGTTGACGCCCATTTCTACGATGGTGTCGTCAGGCATGGTGGTCACCAGCGTAGCGTAAGGCACGTCCCAATCTGCAAAGAATTCTTGGCGGGGGTCGCATACGGTGACATGAAAGTCTAGGGCGTTGGCGATGGCGCAGAGGGTACGGGCAGTTTGGTTGGCGCCTATGATCAGTAAGTGCCAGTGCGGGCCGTAGACACTTTGAAAGTGTGTATCGCTTAACGCGGTCTGCATGTCTGGGGCGGCAGGTGCCAGCTGGTAGGAACCATCTGTTAGGTTGACGGTGCGCAGTAGCAAACGGTGCTGGCGTATAGCCTCTAAGACCTTATCCAACCATTGTGTGTCAGCGATGGGTTCTACCATTAGTTTTAATGTGCCGCCGCAGGGTAGGCCAAAGCGTGCGGCTTCGGCTTGGGATACGCCGTATAACAAAGGGGCGGGTTTGCTGCCCAAACCATTGCTTTTGGCTTTGCGGATTAGGTCGTCTTCTATGCAGCCGCCTGAGACTGATCCCATTAGTCTGCCGTCTTCACGTACGACTAGCATGGCTCCGGCTTGGCGTGGAGCGGATCCCCAAGTTTGTACCACGGTGACTAGGTGCACGGTATGGCCGGCCATGACCCAATCGTGGGCGTGTTGCAGTACGTCTAGGTCCATGGCGTTCATGTGTGGCTCCGCAAAAAGGTGTGAAGAGTGGGGTGTTGCAAGTCGTCAGGCTCATCAATGTCAAAACATACGCCGGCATCATCACAAGGCAGTAATTGAATACCGTGGCGTTGCAGTAGGCTGCGTGCACCTTCGTCCCCAGATAAGGTGGTTAGTTCTGGGAGTAAATGCCATTGAAAGCCTACAGGGTGTCCGCGTTGCCCTTGGTAAAGGGGGGCGGCAATAGTGTGGGTTTGTAGCGCTTGTTGCACTTGCTGAAAGCTATATGCAGAAATGCACGGCATATCAGCCAAGGTGACTAAAACTGTGGACGCAGGGGATTGGGCATAACACTGTAAGGCGGCGCGTGCGGCATCAGCAAGACTGGCTCCCATGCCGGTATGCGCAAGCTCGTTTTCTACGATGGTGCAGTTGGGTTGTGCTAGTTGCTCATACAGCTCGGGGCTGTCTGGACGTATTACGACGATGACGTGATCTACAGCTTGTCGTAAGTTGTGCAGGCTAGTCGCGGCGACACTATGGTGGTTTGCCAAGGGAGCTAGCAGTTTATTGCCTTGAGGTTGCCGTGCTTGAAAGCGACGACCATATCCAGCAGCTAACAATATACCTAACTGATGCATAAAAAAGAGTGCGGCACAGGCTTTTTAGGCCAGTGCCGCAAGAGCTAAAGGTTAGTGAACGGCGCGCGAGATTTGTTGTGCTTGCTCGGTGGTAACAGCGGTGGCTTGACCACCCCATTGTGCTCGCATCCATGTAGACAGATCGGCGATTTCTTCATCGCTAAGTTCGTGAGCAAACGGAGGCATGGCGTACATGCGCTGATTACCTGTGAATGTCTGGGTAGGAATACCGTTTAGCACCACACGTATCAGGTTCTGAGCACTGTCCATCGCCAATGTGGCATTGCCGTACATGGCGGGCGCCACATTAGGAATACCTTCACCTTTACTGCCGTGACAACCCGCACAAGCGGCTAAGTACGTGCGTCTGCCGATGGCCATATTGCTATCGGCAGCAGGGCTTTCTGCTTCTGGTAAGGGTGTGGGAGCCGATGCCGCAGGAGGAATTGAACCATCCGCATCGGTAAGCAGATAAGTGG
>SRSN01000295.1 GCA_004791645.1 Alcaligenaceae bacterium 429 | reverse complement strand
CATTCTAAGAATGGTGTATTTGATTTTTTTTCATTTAATTGTACAGGCACAATGAATACATAAACGAATTTTTCCTGTAAATACGATTTTCAGTAGGCATAAGATGACAGTCATTCATAACTTGGGTTTTCCTCGCATTGGTAAGCAGCGTGAGCTGAAGCGTGCTGTAGAAGCGTATTGGGCGGGTGAGTTGCCACAAGGCGCGTTATTGCAAACTGGTAAAGAGCTGCGTAGCCGCCATTGGGCACTGCAAAAAGCAGCAGGCTTAGACCTCATCCCCGTGGGGGACTTTGCGTGGTACGACCAAATTTTGGAATGGACGTGTTTATTGGGTGCCGTTCCTGCGCGTTTCGAACACGCCGCTACCGCGGATGTTGATCTAGATACCTTGTTTAGAATGGCGCGTGGTCGAGCCCCACAAGGTAAGCCAGCCGCTGCATGTGAAATGACTAAGTGGTTTGATACTAACTACCACTACATCGTCCCCGAAATTCAGCCTAACCAAAGTTTTCGATTGGCACGTACTGCGCTGCTAGAGCAAATCGCCGAAGCCGTTGAGGCGGGCTATAACGTGAAGCCTGTTATTCCGGGCCCATTGACCTGGTTGTGGTTAGCCAAAGGCGAGGCCTACACGCAGGGTGCTACGGATGCAGCGAAATTGGATTTGTTACCTGCGTTGCTGCCGGTATATCAAGACGTCTTAGCGCGTATTCAGGCTTTGGGCATAGAGTGGGTGCAAATTGATGAGCCTATCTTAGCGGTGGACCTACCGGTTGTATGGCGTGATGCATTCAAAGGCGTGTACAGCAGCTTACAACAAGGTAGCTTGAAAGTGCTGTTGGCGACGTACTTTGATGGGCTACGCGATAACGTATCGGTATTAACGGGTTTGCCTGTTGAGGGCGTACATATTGATGCCGTGCGTGCGCCAGAACAAATTGCAGCTGTGCGTGCTCAGTTGTCGGCAGAACAGGTATTGTCTGTAGGTATCATCAACGGCCGCAATATTTGGCGTACAGATCTAGATAAAGTGGCCCAGTTATTGAAGCCTCTTAAAGCAGAATTGGGAGACAAACTTTGGATCGCGCCTTCGTGCTCGCTGTTGCACGTTCCCGTGGATGTGCAAGGCGAAGAGGGCTTGGATGCTGAGCTCTTTAGCTGGTTGTCGTTTGCTACGCAAAAGCTAGACGAATTGCAGTGGTTGCGTGCGCTGGTAGATAACAAGGTAGATGCTACTGTTGAAGCTGCTTTGGAAGCGCAGCGCAAAGCGCTGAAAACACGAGCAGAGTCCCCACGTACACATAATCCTACTGTGGCTGAAAAGGTAGGGAACCTGACTACCCTGCAACGAGATCGCGCGCCATTTTCTGAGCGTATCGCTGCGCAGCAAGCGCGTTTGAACTTGCCCGCTTTCCCAACTACGACGATTGGTTCTTTCCCGCAAACTCAAGATATACGTAAGTTACGTCGTGATTGGCGTTCTGGCGCATTGAGCGATACCGCGTACGAGAAAGAAATACGTGCTGAAATTGAGCGTGTGATCCGTTTCCAGGAAGACATAGATTTGGACGTGTTGGTGCACGGTGAGGCCGAGCGCAATGACATGGTGGAGTACTTTGGTGAGCTACTAGGTGGGTTCGCCTTCACCCAAAACGGGTGGGTACAAAGCTACGGTTCTCGTTGTGTGAAACCGCCTATTATTTTTGGTGATGTACTGCGTGTCATGCCAATGACTGTGGCATGGTCTCAATATGCGCAGTCTCTCACAACGCGCCCAGTCAAAGGCATGTTAACGGGGCCAGTGACAATGCTGCAGTGGTCGTTTGTGCGTGACGATCAATCTCGTGCCGATACCTGCCGTCAGTTGGCGTTAGCGCTGCGTGATGAAGTGCATGATCTTGAAGCGGCAGGGGTGAAAATCATTCAGATTGATGAGCCAGCCATTCGCGAAGGTTTACCACTGCGCAAAGCCGATTGGGATGCATATTTGCAGTGGGCAGTAGATTGCTTCCGTATTTCTACCAGCAACATCGAGGACGACACCCAGATTCATACTCACATGTGCTACTCAGAATTCAATGACATTATTGAAGCCATTGCAGCCATGGATGCTGATGTGATCACCATCGAGACCTCACGTTCTAATATGGAGTTGTTGGAAGCTTTTGAGAATTTCCATTACCCCAACGATATTGGTCCTGGTGTATATGACATCCATTCACCCAACATTCCAGATCAAGCGTGGATGGTGGAGTTGATGCGTAAAGCGGCTAAACGTTTGCCCGCAGAGCGTTTATGGGTGAACCCAGACTGCGGTTTGAAAACACGTGGTTGGCCAGAAACTACGGAAGCGTTGAAAACGATGGTAGCGGCAGCCAAGGAGTTACGTCAGGCTTAATGCCAGCTTCCATGTAGAGGTAATGAACGCCATGCGTGCAGACGCATGGCGTTTCTTTATGCTTGAAATTTATGAATAGCGCGTGCTTTTGTCATCAGGTTGCATGAGTGGTCATCAGCTATTACGCCTAAGATCAATCTGATGAGCTGGGCATGATTGGTTTTCTTTTGTTGGTAGTACGCGCATGTTTCTAAATAGGTTTAGTTTACTTCGTCGATTCAGAGTCACGATTTGGGTGTTCTGGTGTGTGTTTGTGCTGGCCATGGCAGCAGGTATTTGGGGCTTGATGCAATCCAAGAAAAGCTTGGAGACGGTGTATCAAACTCGTATGAGTACGATGT
>SRSN01000294.1 GCA_004791645.1 Alcaligenaceae bacterium 429 | reverse complement strand
GTTGTGAATAGTGGGCGGTAAAGTGCCGCAAACTAAGGAAAATGTTATCATCCCTAGTTCAGTCTATAAATATTCACATGCGCTGATGGGCACCAGAAAGGGCTTTGTACAGTCGCTCTCTACTAATCATCTTGTAACTAAAAATATACAAAATGCCGTTTCCAAATCCGTTGAGGCTTGGGCGATTGGCGCTAGCCATTATCGTCATTCCCATGTTGGTGGCCATTCTCTACTATGTTTTTTTGGCTTCTAATCGCTATGTAAGCTCTAGTCAAGTAGTGGTCAGGCAGGCAGAAAGTGGGTCTCAGGCTGGCATTCCAGGCCTAGCGTTGTTGATGAGCAGTATTGATCCTGTCTCCAGAGAAGAAACCTTATATCTACGCGAGTATGTGACCTCATCCGATATGCTGAATTATTTGGATGAAAAAATACAGTGGGCGCAGCACTTTGAAGGGCGTTGGAATGACCCCTTGTTCTGGTTACCCAAAGACGCTACCCAAGAAGAAAAACTAGAGTTCTATCAGCGCTTGGTGACGGCTACGTACGACGAGATGACGGGCTTGCTGAATGTAGAGGTTCAAGCATTAACACCAGAGTTCTCAGAAGAGACTTTGCAGAATATCTTGCAGCAAAGCGAAAATTTTGTGAATGAAATTTCTCGCAGCATTGCTAAAGACCAATTGGCATTTGCACAAGGCGAACTAAAAGATGCGGCAGAGCGCTATGAAGACAGCAAAGCCGTGATGCTTGAGTTTCAGCGCAGTAGCAACTTATTAAATGCTCAGGCCACAGCGGAGTCTAGGGCGATGGTCATCGCTGAGCTTGAGGCTGAAATCGTTAAAGAACACGCTAAGTTAAAAAGTCTTCTGTCTACACTTAGCAATAGCACCCCACAAGTACGGGCACAGCAAGTTCGTGTACGCGCACTTGAACAACAGCTGGCCGTTGAAAAACAGCGCTTGGTTTCCGCTGAGGTTGATGGTGAGAAGTTGAACGTGGTCGCAGCACAGTACCGACGTTTAGAAATTGATGTGGGTATTGCTGAAGAGTTCTATAAAACCAGTATGGCTGTTGTAGAGAACGCCAAGCTAGAGGCTAGCAAGAAAATCCGCAGTCTAGTTAAGGTAGTGCAGCCAAATATGCCAGAGGATTCAATCTATCCTCGCCGTGTTTATAACCTAATCGCATTGTTTATTATTTTGTGCTTGGTATATGGCATTACACGTTTTGTCATTGCTTCCATTGAAGACCATCGTGAATAGTTTTATGAAAAAGACTACTACTAAAATTGCATTCACTATCATGATGCTGAGTGCATTAAGCGGTTGCGCTAGCGTGTTTTCTGGTGCGGGCCCATTTAAGGGTGACATCATTAACCAAGGGCAAGAAGAGCAGGCACAATACATGTTTGTGCCACTGTCAGCAGATAACATCGCACCCTACATGCGCCCTGCTGCACCAGCGTTAAAGCCCGAGGTATCTAGCACAGCTATACCTGACGCCAAGTTGGTAACTGGTGATGTGCTTCGGGTAATGATGGCCGATAGCAATATCGAAGGAACCTTATTTGCGCCCTTAGCCACAGGGGGAACAGTTTTTGACAATATACGTGTTGATGCTAAAGGGCAGATATCTTTACCGTATGCAGGCCGCTTGAAAGTTCAGGGTATGACCCTGACTCAAGCTGAAGACAGCATTCTGGCACAAATACGTAAATACACTACAGATCCACAAGTACACGTTTCTTTGGTGGGTGACTTGGCGGGGTCGGTATTAGTCGCAGGTGATGTACAAAAACCAGGGCGTTTTTCTACATTGCAAGGTCCACTCACATTATTGGATGCCATCAACCAAGCAGGGGGGCCTAAGTTAGAACCCTATTTGGCAGATGTTGTGGTACGTACAGGTAGCAGTGTTCAACGTTATAGCTACCAAGACCTGTTGAATGGTTTGAACCAACCTGTGCAGCCCAATGCAGAGATTGTTGTTGAGCGTTCGCGTAAACGTTTTGTGGCAATGGGCGCAATAGGCCAACCAGGTTTGCACGACTTTCCATCGCAATCACCAACCTTATTGGAAGTGTTGGGTAAAGTGGGGGGCTTAAGTGAGCGCAGTGCTGATGCCACGGGGGTATTTGTATTCCGTTTGCCAGAAGAAATTGCCTACGATCCTCTAACTAAGCAAATTACATCTGATGCAAAACCTATCGTTTTCCAATTGAATATGCGTGATCCTATTGCGCTGTTCTTGGCTAGACAATTTCAAATTCAGCCAGATGATGCGGTATACGTTACCAACGCATATGCCTATGAATTCCAAAAGCTGATTTCCCCTATTATCCAAGTTCTAATTTTGGGACGCAGCGTAGGTAACTTGTAATGGCACGTGAAAAGCGTAGTGCCTTTGCCATTACAAAGGCCGTTATCTTTGCTTTGGTTTTGCGTGAAATGCAAACGCGGTTTGGCAGCAGACGCATGGGGGCTTTTTGGCTGATGTTTGAGCCTATTGCCTCTATTGCTGTGATGATGGTTATCTTTACGGTGATACGAGCGCGTCAAGTTCCGGGGATGGATTTTCCTATATTCTTATTGACCGGAATTGTGCCATTTATGTTGATGCGTAATATAGCCTTAAAACTGATGGATTCAGTTGAGGCTAATCGTGCCTTATTTGCCTACAGAAATATCACCATATTTGATACCTATATAGCAAGAGTGATGGTCGAGTGCGCGATCATGTCTTGTGTATATG
>SRSN01000293.1 GCA_004791645.1 Alcaligenaceae bacterium 429 | reverse complement strand
GTTTAATAATTTTTTTTAAATATGCGACATACCCCTATTCTCTGATTTGAACAGCTCATGGTAAAAGTGGTTAATCTAACTAAAACACACTTGAGGGATAACATGGAAAAGCTACAGGCTGTTTTTGAGACAGTAGGCGGTTGGGTATGGGGACCAGCAATGTTGATCTTGTTGGTAGGTACAGGTGTCTTACTTACTGTACGCCTCAGGGGTCTGCAATTTACTAAATTACCCATGGCATTACGCCAAGCCTTCACTCGTACTCCCGGGCAGGAGAAAGAGCCTGGTGATGTTTCTCACTTTGGTGCTCTGATGACAGCTCTGTCGGCAACCATCGGTACCGGTAACATTGCGGGTGTGGCTACCGCTGTAGTACTGGGTGGCCCTGGTGCCGTATTCTGGATGTGGATCACTGCTATTTTTGGCATGGCCACCAAATACGCAGAAGGTATCTTGGCAGTACATTACCGTATTACGGATGCTCGCGGCGAAATGGCCGGTGGTCCTATGTACTACATTGAGCGCGGCCTGAACATGAAATGGCTGGCTATATTATTTGCTCTGTTTGCTGTAGTTGCCTCCTTCGGTATTGGTAGCTCGGTGCAATCCAACTCGGTTGCTGAATCCATCTACACAAGCTTCGGTATTGAACATGCACTAACAGGTGTAGTGCTGACTGTACTGACCGCCATCGTAATTCTTGGTGGTATCAAAAGTATTGCTCGTGCGGCATCCGTCATCGTTCCTGTGATGGCTGTGGTGTATGTATTAGGTGGTTTGATCATCATTCTGCTGAATCTGGAAAAACTGTTGCCTGCATTGAGCCTGATTTTCACTGATGCTTTCACAGGTAGCGCTGTTGCTGGTGGTGCTCTGGGTACAGTAATTCGTTACGGTGTTGCCCGTGGTGTGTTTTCCAACGAAGCTGGTATGGGTTCTGCCCCTATCGCTGCCGCTGCTGCTAAAACCGACCACGCAGGTCGCCAAGCGCTAGTATCCATGACAGGTACATTCTTAGACACCATCGTAGTGTGTTCTATCACTGGTATCGTGCTTGTTATGGCTGGTCAGTACACTGGTGGCAGCACTGGTGCTGCACTGACCACACATAGCTTTAATGCTATGTTACCTGGCTGGGGCGGTTACATCGTGACTTTTGGCCTTGTATTCTTTGCCTACAGTACGATTCTAGGCTGGTGCTACTACGGTGAAAAATGTGCAGCATACTTATTAGGTACACGTGCTGTACTGCCATACCGTGTTGTATACGTTGCATCCGTGATGATGGGTACTATCGCCAGTCTGGATCTGGTTTGGGCTGCATCGGATACCTTCAACGGCTTGATGGCTATTCCTAACTTGATTGCCTTGCTGCTGTTGTCAGGCGTAGTTGTTAAAGAAACCAAAGACTTCTTTAACAAAATCGACAAAGGCGAGCTGCCTAAGTAAGGCTCTCTCATTTAGCCCCGCGCTAAAACAAAGCGGCCCTGTTATTACAGGGCCGTTTTTGTATCTACTCATACAACACTAGATGGATAAGACACACCTACACCCTTCACTACAGTTACTGGCTTAATGCGCCTAGCGGTAACAAAGGAAGCATAAAAGGAGCCCAAATGATCGACTCCACTAAGTTAGGTGTCATACGCAACTCCCCTTCCATATCGCGCAGTTCAGCTTCTACAGGCTCAGCAAACGCAGTCATTACTGCAGACGACGGCAGCACATCCGCTGCAACCATACCCTGCTCTATCTTCCATTGCTTTATGTACAACGTATCAGTGTCAATTAGCGCCTTTGCTAATGCAGGGATGCTGCGCACAAAACTATATGCGTCTGGTTTGAAAATCTCAAACTGGTAAGTATTCAACAGTTCGCTTTTGTCTGTCTCTGACAAGTGAGTCGCTGGAATATATAGAAAAAACCTAGCTTTTGCAGCCTGATTAGAGAACACCTCAACTATCGCTGAACGATGAGCTATCTTCTGCCCAAGAGGCGTTTCCAAAAAAAGTAGTAATGGGGGAAGCTCTGTTTTGCTAAACCTATATGCAGGAGGTGAATCAGCCACGAGATATAGCGCGCTGTCATCCTCACCCCAAGCAGTCAGTTGTATCTGCTCTTTCTTGCTAGGCGTATACGTACTAGAGCAACCCATTAAGCCTGCTAATACGATTATCAAACCATATCTAATCACTCAGCCATTACTCGCTTGTTATAGTGGCTCATTATGAGCGCAACTCGATCTGTAACTATACAACTCTCGAGCAGAGTATGCATGTGTGCTAACACACGCCCCTAAACTAGATAACTTAGCTTTAATGGAGGCCTTACATACTAACGTCTTCTATGTAGGAGCTATAGGCTCACGGCGCAATAATCAAGATCGTCGCGAGAGGCTCATGCAGCATTTTGACCTGACCGCCGAACAACTCAATAAACTACGCGGTCCCATAGGCATCTACATAGGTAGTAAAACCCCCGCAGAGATCGCCATCAGCCTCATGGCTGAAGTGATTGCGATTAAAAATGGATTAGTCTTACCCAATAATATGCAGGTGGCCTATGCTAAAGAGAGGCTGGCTCAGCAGGCAGCGTAGTAATAGAAGGTAGTAATTAGCAGAGCGCTGACCCTTGCTCTGCTTTTATCGGTCTTCAGCAGGGGGTTTGGCATTTTTTCCAGACGTAAAAAAGCCCCGCATCGGTTGGATGCGGGGCTTTTGGTGTAAGAGCCTGACGATGACCTACTTTCACACACGAATATGCACTATCATCGGCGCGAAGGCGTTTCACGGTCCTGTTCGG
>SRSN01000292.1 GCA_004791645.1 Alcaligenaceae bacterium 429 | reverse complement strand
GGGAGACTGCAGGAATACTTTTTGTGATTTGAGACACCAAATCAAAAAAGTTTCCTCTCCGTCTCCCCGAGCATTCCCCTGTTGATAGGTTTACAGCCCTTTTTTAATCAGGCGCAGGCTACAGCCATTCATTGCCGATCTGTATTACAGGGTGTACTTTCCAGAAGAGGGGGGTCCTACAGCAACTACCAAGGCAAACCCCTAAGCAAGCGACGAAGGGAAGGCGGATGGAAGTGTTTTTTTATTTGGTGTACAAATTAAAAAATACTTTCGCAGCCTAAGACTACGGCAGACAGTAGTGGCTAAGAGGGCTTTCCACATCCCCACTTTCATACACGAGCGGCACATAAAAAAGCCCCTGCCGTTATCAACAATAGGGGCTTGTTTAGTAGCATAATCGCTAATGACTAACCGCGAGCTGCAGCCTCATCAATCAGCTTACGTAAGCCTTTCTCAGCAAACCAATGTGCACGTTCATCCGCGGTAGGCGGGTTTTCGGCGCGTTCTTCTAACCAGTGATCAATAGCCCTAGTGCGCCAATGCAAGCCCTCTTGGTTGGCGATTTGAATCGCTAAGCCGGGGCGGGCGTTCAGTTCTAACAGCATAGGGCCGAGGTTGGCATCCAGCACTAAGTCCACGCCTAAATAGCCTAGCTCGGTTAGGTCATAACAGCGTGACGACAAACGCAGTTGTACGTCCCAATCGGGGATCACATGGCCCGCTACCGCTACTTCGGTATCAGGGTGATGCGTGATATGTTGGTTCAGCCAAACCCCAGCGGTGGTATGGCCAGTTTCCAAATCAATACCCGTTCCAATAGCGCCTTGGTGCAAGTTAGCTTTACCGTCAGAGTGACGGGTGGGTAAGCGAATCATGGCCATGGCTGGGCAGCCACGGTACACAATAATGCGGGTATCGGGCACACCTTGGTAGCTTAAGTGCTCAAAGGCTTGGCTAAATTCCACACGCTGTTCGATCATGGCCGTGTCAGGCCTACCCCCTAGGGAGTAGGCACCTGCCAAGATGTTGCTCACGTGGTGAGCCAAGGCTTCGGCGCTCATCATACGGCCATTGGCGCGGCGGTAAGCGCCTTTGTCGTCTTTGCCGTTGAACACCAAAATACCGCTACCGCCACTACCGTGTACTGGCTTAATCACAAAGCTGGATTTGTCTTGCAGCATGGCACCTAGTGAACGTATGTCACGGTGGGTTTGTATCACACCGTACAGTTCAGGTACCGCGACGCCAGCTTTGACGGCGAGTTCTTTGGTGAGAATTTTGTCATCCACCAACGGGTAGCGGCTGCGCGGATTCAGCTTGGCAATGTACTCACCATTGCGTTGGTTCATACCGGCAATGCCCAGACGGTGCAGTTCTCGCGGACTGATCCATCGTTTCATGGCTTACTCCTTCAAGCGCGGCAGCGAGCTAAAACGGAACAGCTCAGACAGGCGGTAGCCGGTGTATCTACCCAAGGCTAATAGCAGAGCCAATACCAACAGAACCAGTTCAGGGAATACAAAGAACAGGTGCTCTACGTAGCGGTTAACCAGCAGCAGGTAACACACGGCGGCTACCACCAAACTACCTGCACCTTGTTGGATGGCGTCGGCGGGGCCGTGCTCTTCCCATACTAAGGACATGCGCTCGATGGTCATGGCCAAGACCACGATAGGGAATAAACCTAGCGATAAACCAGCTTGTATATCCAACTGGTGTGAGAACACGGCAAGCAATGTCATCAGCACCACTACGATGGTGACGACGGCCGCTAATCGGGGTACCAATAAGAGCTTTAAGTGTTCCAGATAAAAGCGCAGCACTAAGCCCAAGGCCACGATAGTGCAGAACATCACTACCCCGTGTACAAGCTGCGTTTCACGGAAGGACAACGCAATCAGCACTGGCATGAAGGTACCAAAAGTACGTAAGCCAATGACGTTACGCAAGAACACGATCAGCAGTGTACCCAGAGGCAACAGCAGCAGGATGCGATAGGTGTTTTGCACATCAATAGGCAGTTCTCGCAGCGAGAAACTCAAGAAGCTGTCTTCTTGCTTTTGTGCAGCAGCTTGGCTGGCTGCCGTCATGGCATCCAGATAATTACTACTGGTAGACCATGTCACCTTGCCTTGACGAGCGCGATCCAGTGTCAGTGGGCTTGAGCTATCGCCTACCCACCATACCAAGAAGTCTTCAGGGAAACCACGTTCACCCGTAGTAGGGTTTAGGGCTACCCATTCGCGGGTATTGTGGAATTGCAGCCAAGGTATGGCTGTTTGATGTTGGCTGCGATCAGTGAGGCTAAAGCCGTGCACCACACGAGCAGGAATGCGGGCGCCAGCTAGTAAATCAACAATCAGTTGTGTGCGCTCTAAGGAGCTTGCTGTGCGTGCTAAGAAAGCGGCCACATTTTCACTAGGCTGACTGCGGTTTACCTCTTGCACCAACAACGTACTAAAGGAGTCAATGTCAGCCGAGCGGCTACGAATGTCGTCTAGCAATGCATCGGCTGCTGTCGCTAAAGCGGGGGGCAGCTCAGGGCGCGCAGCGACGCCAGGGAAGCCTTGCTGTGCTACAGGCTGATTATCACGTACCAACTGTACGCGGTAGTACAGGGTTTGTGGGCCTCCGGGACGACGTTGCGTCCATGTGGCAGTACGGCCGTCTTTGGTGGTTTGGGTGCTTAGACCATAGCCACGCGAAATAAAGCTTTCATCCACAATAGTGAAGCCGGGAGTGTAGTCGGGTAATTGCAGCTCTGCTTTGACAGAACTTCCCGAGGGCACAAAGTCCACATTGGCTTCCACGGTCCACGCCTCAACCTGACTCACAGGCATAAGCGGGAATTGCAGGACACTGACTTTATAAA
>SRSN01000291.1 GCA_004791645.1 Alcaligenaceae bacterium 429 | reverse complement strand
TTAGTAAATTATTCTACTAAGTGAGTTTTCACAAGAATTGTTTTCTGGAGAAAAAAGTGGGCGAATCAGGAAGTTCAACGCAAACCATGCTGACGCAGGTAGGACGGGGCGGGGAATCCTCGTTGCAGTACGTGAATCCGCCTATAGTGCGCGGCACCACGGTTTTGGCTCAAACGTTGGAGCAGTGGCGTCAACGGGCTAAATTGCCTTTTAATGCCAAGCCACAAGCCAACTATGGTCGTTTTGGCACGCTGACAACGGCAGCGTTCGAGTCAGCCATTGCTGAGCTAGAAGGGGCCTATAAGTCCTTTTGTTTTCCATCAGGGTTAGCGGCATGTACGCATTCGCTGCTAGCGGTATGTAAACCTGGCAGTCATGCATTGCTTACTGATTTTGTGTACTGGCCATTGCGTGAGTTTGCAGAAAATGTGCTGACACAACTCGGGGTGGAAGTAGAGTTTTTCACTAGCCAAAACACGGCCGATGTGTTGAGTCGCTTCAAGGAAAACACCTGCGCCTTATACCTAGAAGCACCGGGTTCTATTTCGTTTGAAATGTGTGAAGTTGATGAGTTGGCTTATGCAGCGCACCAGCGTGGTGCCATTGTGTTGATGGATAACACATGGGCTACACCCCTACTGTTCAAGCCTTTAGAGCATGGAGTGGATATCTCTATACAGTCTGTCAGCAAATACATAGGTGGTCATTCCGATTGCATTATGGGAGTCGCGTCTTGCACCGAAAAAGCGTGGGAGTTGCTCTCTAATTCGGTTACGCGTTTTGGGCAAACAGCATCACCTGATGATCTTTATCAGGCATTGCGTGGTTTGCGTACATTGGATGTGCGGTTACGTCAGCATGGCCAGTCGGCGTTAAGTGTGGCTCGCTGGCTAGAAGCACAGCCCGAAGTGCAGCGGGTGTGTTGTCCAGGGCTGGAATCGCATCCGGGGCATGCCACCTTTAAACGCTTATTTCGTGGCGTATCTGGCTTGTTTTCCTTTGTGTTCGAGCCCATGCCCGAAGAAAAACTAGCTATGTTTTTCGATTCTCTGCGTATTGTGGGTATAGGTCTGTCGTGGGGCGGTTTTGAGAGTTTGGTTGTGCCGTTAGTAGCCAGACCTGCCTCACAAATTCATGATGACTATCCAAAAGAAGGGCAGTTAGTCAGGATTCATGTGGGGTTAGAGAACATTGAAGACCTTATCAATGACCTGCAGCAAGCCTTTGTGTTGATGCGTCACTATGAGCCCAAAACAGAGCACGGCATGGTTTAGAACGATACGAAACTGGTAAGTCGCTATAAGCATATACATAATTCCTCGTTCGGGACTTACCTTTTAGCATGATAAATTTTTGTAATACTTTTGATGGTTCTTAGAACTTTTAGAAGTATTGGTGATGTTTATTAGCAGTAGGCAGGGGGAAGCAGCATGCTCGACTATTACTCTCAGAGTTATGACGAGGCAAGGTCCGCATTTTTGGCAGCAGCAAGAAATGTGGCACAAACCAGGGTGTTAAGCCAAGAGCTACCAGGTTACCAAGGGGTGATGGGTGAAGCGCTAACGCAGGATGCCGTCTATCTTGGTGATCCAGAGGCGAAACAGGTACTGGTTATGTTGTGTGGTACCCATGGTTTAGAAGGGTATGCCTCTTCTGCCTTACTCACAGCCTTTTTAGAGGCTGTGCACCAACGCACTATCGTGCTGCCTACAGACGTTGCAGTGCTACTGGTGCATGCTGTGAATCCATATGGTTTCTCGTACATGTTGCGTACCAACGAGCGTAACGTAGACCTAAACCGTAATTTCATCGATTTTTCTACCGCTACGCCCGCCAATCCTCTGTATGCGCAGATACATCCGTTTTTGTGCGGGGCTACATCCGCTCAACAGAAGCAGGATAACGCGCAGGCCTTACAGCAATGGATAGCAGAACACGGTAAAAACAATTTTTTCCGTGCCTTGTTTGATGGCCAGTACGACATAGAGGAAGGGCTAATTTACGGCGGTAAGGCTCGCCAATGGTCCAATCTGGCCTTGGAAAACGTGGCACACGAATTTCTACAAGATAAAGAAAAGGTGGTGTTCATAGACTGGCACACTGGTCTAGGCGAATACGGCCAAGCTTTCTACCTCTGCTTTAATGAGCCCGGCAGCAGCGAGTGGCAAGAGTGCTGCGAGATGTGGGGCCAAGACAATATAGAAACCAAAGCAGGTTTTGATGGTAGCGAGCGCCCCAAATACTCTGGTTTGGTTTTCAACGGGGTACGCAGTTTTGTGGGGAAAACACGCTTTGTAGGGGCGGTGATTGAGTTTGGTACTACACCACCGGAATACACCATCAGTGGTCTACAAGCGGATAACCGTTTGCGCTTTGATAACACCTTAAGTGACCCAGAGCGCGAACAACTCAAAGCCGATGCCTTTGATGCTTTTTGCCCGTTAGCGCCCGAGTGGCGACTGAATGTGCTGAAAGAAGGCCTACGTATCAGTGAGCGTGCACTGCACAGTATGAGCAAGTAAAACACCATGCAAACAATTGATCATTTTATGTTTGGCGCCAAGCAATTGCCGCCTCTAGCGGAAGCTTTCGCCTTGAAAACGGGAATGGTGGCTGAAGCCGGTGGAAAGCACCGTTTATTCGGCACGCATAACCAGTTGATAGGCGGTGGTTCTAGCCCTTATTTAGAACTGATTGCGATCGATGAGTCATCGGATGCACAGAGTGCGTTGCGACATGAGTTGCAAGCATTAGAACAGCCTACTTTGCACCGTTTCATTATGCGTAGCACTTTGGCAAATTTTGATGCCTTAAAGGCTGCCTATGCGGTGGCAGGCATTGAAAGCGATGTAGTGCCACTGTCTAGAGAAAGCCAAAGCGGAGAGATGTTGCATTGGCATTTGCTGATAC
>SRSN01000290.1 GCA_004791645.1 Alcaligenaceae bacterium 429 | reverse complement strand
CCATTGCTGGAGCGACTGCGTTATCTCTGTATTGTGAGCTCGAATCTGGACGAGTTTTTCGAAATTCGAGTGTCCAGTCTTAAAGAGCAAATCCTGCAAAAAAACAATCACGTGGGCGAAGATGGTTTTACACCACAGCAAGCCTTCGAGAAAGTGCAGCAGGCCGCTCACGTGCTAGTTGATAAACAAAATAAGCTGTTGGTGCATCATGTGCTGCCGCAGTTGATGGAGGAGGGCATTGGTTTACTAATGCCTAATACATGGACAGATGAGATTCGTGAGTGGGCTTACGAGACCTTTAGCCGCGAAATCATGCCGTTGCTCACGCCCATTGGTTTGGACCCGGCACATCCGTTTCCACG
The DNA here is from genome assembly GCA_004791645.1 of Alcaligenaceae bacterium 429. Lineage (GTDB taxonomy): Bacteria > Pseudomonadota > Gammaproteobacteria > Burkholderiales > Burkholderiaceae_B > Paenalcaligenes. The sequence goes on along the minus strand of SRSN01000290.1, from coordinate 2,558 downwards.
TGTGTATAACAAGAGTCTGAATTTTATTATTCAGTTAAGTGGTTCAGACGCGTTTGGACGCACAGGTTCTATTGCCATTGTGCAAGCGCCTAGAGCATTGCCACGATTAATTGCGGTGCCACCAGAAATTGCTGGTATTCCACATGGCTACATGTTGCTGACGTCGTTGATTAAGGCGTTTGTAGGCGAGCTGTTCCCTGGCATGCAGCTGGATGGCGTGTATCAGTGGCGTGTGACGCGTAACAGTGATTTGTTTGTGGATGAGGAAGAGGTCACTAACTTGCGCCAAACCCTACAAGGGGAGTTGTCACAGCGTAATTTCGGTGCGGCTGTGCGCTTGGAAATAGACTTATCTGCTCCGGCAAACCATGCAGAGTTCTTGCAGCGCGAGTTTAATTTAACAGAAGCCGACACCTACAGAGTGTTGGGGCCTGTGAACTTGTCTAGGCTGTCTAGGTTATGTGATAACGACGATAGGCCTGATCTGTTGTTCCCGCCATATCGGGCCCCTGTGCCGGCTCCTTTTGATAAGTTAGATGACGACCCCAGCGACTTTTTTAATCTGCTGTCTAAGTCTGACCAGCTATTGCATCACCCGTATCAATCCTTTTCGCCTATCTTGAGTTTCTTGCGAGCTGCGGCTTTAGACCCGCATGTAGTGGCGATAAAACAAACTATTTACCGTACCGGTGAAGACTCCGAGCTGATGAGTGTGTTGCTGATGGCAGCCAGAGCCGGTAAGGAAGTAACGGTAGTGGTAGAGCTCATGGCGCGCTTTGACGAGCAGACCAATATTAATTGGGCAGCGCGTCTGGAAGAAGTGGGCGCGCATGTTAGTTACGGGGTAGTAGGGCACAAAACACACGCCAAAATGGCATTGGTGCTGCGCCGTGAACAAGGGTTGATTCGTCGTTATGGTCACTTGGGCACCGGTAACTATCACCCACGTACAGCTAAGTTGTACGAGGATTTTGGCTTGCTGACTGCTGACAATGCGATTTGCGAAGACATGGATAAAGTTTTCGCACAATTAACGGGCTTGGGAGCGCGTCGCAATTTGACGTGTTTGTTGCAGGCACCATTTTCTTTGCACGAAGCCATGATTGCTCATATCCACACAGAGCGTGATAACGCGCTGGCGGGCAAAAAAGCCAAAATTATGGCGAAGATGAATTCGCTGTTAGAGCCGCGCATCATCAAAGCGTTGTATGAAGCCAGCCAGGCGGGTGTGAGTATCTCGTTAGTGATTCGCGGTATTTGTGCCTTGCGCGCAGGTGTGCCTGGGCTGTCTGAGAATATTCAAGTGCGCTCTATCGTAGGGCGCTTCCTAGAGCATTCACGCGTGTTCTATTTTTACAATAGCGGTGAAGAAAACGTGTATTTGTCATCTGCCGATTGGATGGAGCGTAATTTCTTCCGTCGTGTAGAGCTGGGCGTGCCTGTATTAAACAAGCGCGTGAAGCGTCGTGTGATCACCGAGTCCTTTACGTATTCGATGAAAGACAACCAGTTGGCATGGAAAGCCTTGCCTGATGGTAGATATGTACGCGTAAAAGGCCGTGGTAAAGCCGTGAACGTTCATCAGTTGTTGATGGATAAGTTAGGGCCAGGCAACAATAAATCCTAAGATGTCTACATGTCATGAACATGTAATATTTGGGTTTTACTATAGCTATACGTGCAGGGATGTGCCTGTATAACCAAACGAATATCCATCTCGAGGGTGTCTAGATGTTGAAACGAGTTTTTTCTAAAGTGGCTGTGGCCGTTACGTTCGGCGCTCTGGCTGTGTCGGCACAAGCAACTAATATCACAGGTGCTGGTGCATCTTTTCCTTTCCCAATTTACGCTAAATGGGCTGCCTCCTACCACACTGAAACTGGTAAGCAAGTGAACTACCAGTCCATCGGTTCTGGTGGTGGTCAACAGCAGATCATTGCAAAAACTGTAGATTTCGGTGCGTCTGATGACCCGATGAAAAGCGATGCTTTGACTGAAAACAACTTGCTGCAGTTCCCTGCCATCATTGGCGGTACCGTGCCTGTAGTAAACGTTGAAGGTGTGGCTCCTGGTCAACTGCGTTTGTCCGGTGAAGTATTGGCTGACATCTTCTTGGCAAAAATCACTAAATGGGATGACGAAGCGATCAAAGCGCTGAACCCAGAGCTGACATTGCCTTCCACATCCATCATTGTGGTACACCGTTCTGACGGTTCCGGTACAACATTTGGCTGGACTAACTACCTGTCCAAAGTCTCCAACGACTGGAAAGAGCAAGTTGGTGAAGGTAAAGCTGTTAAATGGCCTACAGGTCAAGGTGGTAAGGGTAACGAAGGTGTTGCCGCTTACGTACGTCAGTTGAAAAACTCCATCGGTTACGTTGAGTACGCTTACGCCAAACAGAACAACCTGTCTTGGACACAGTTGCAAAACAAAGATGGCCAATTCGTACAGCCTTCCCAAGAGTCCTTTGCCGCTGCTGCTGCAAATGCTGATTGGAACAGCGCACCAGGTATGGGTGTGATCCTGACTAACGAAACAGGTGCTGACTCTTGGCC
>SRSN01000289.1 GCA_004791645.1 Alcaligenaceae bacterium 429 | reverse complement strand
CTCTTAGGCAGACTACACCTAACTTTTTTTTAAGGTGTGTTTCTGTCAATGCAGCTGTTTTTAGTGATAGCCGCAGCGCATTTTTTGGCGCTGCTTTCTCCTGGTCCTGATTTCTTTCTTGTTGCTCGAACCTCGTTAACGGCTGGGTGGAAGGTTGCCAGCGGGGCAAGCCTAGGCATAGCGTTAGCAAATGGTGTGTTCATCGTTGTAGCCTTTGCCGGTGTAGAGGCCATGCACCCAGACAGCGTCTGGTTTGTGATCTTGCAGATGGCAGGGTGTATTTACCTGTTTTACTTAGGCGTACTGTTTATCTGCTATGCAGGAGATGGTACGTTACATGTACCGATGTCTACACAAAAAACATCGGCAACGACGGCATATAGGGCATGGTGGCGAGCGCTAGGCATGGGGTTTTTGTCAGGTATTCTGAACCCTAAGAATGCTTTGTTTTACGCCAGCTTAGTGAGCCTTCTCACAGAACCCTATGCCATCAGCGTAGGCTGGAAAGTGTTTTATGGCCTATGGATGTTTAGCGTCGTGGCGCTATGGGATACGCTGGTGGCTGTGCTCATCGGTAATCAACGTGTATTACAGCGTTTTGCCAGAATACAGCCGTGGTTAGAGCGTGTGTCGGGTGTGATGCTGATTCTGCTCGCGATGGCCGTGTTGGGCGCCATGATATTGCACAGGTAACCAGCTACCTACCTAGACTGACAGGATTAGCGTTTTAGGAAAGGTGGCCGTAAGGAGCCCTCAGCTACCTTTAAGGCTTGTTGGACGAAGCCCGTAAAACGTGGCGCATCGTGACGCAGCCCCGTCTGTTGACCACCTATTAAACAAAGATGCGCTGCTTGGCCTATAAGGTTAGCGAGGGCTGGAGAGGCTCCCCAGCGTTGGCTGGTGTTCACAGCAAAATCTAACCTGGTTTGGTCTACACGTTTCTGAAAGCTGGCAACTAACGGGTCTATTAATGACCACGCTCTAATCGCCACTTCTATGTGTGGGCGTTTTTCTGACGCAATGTCTACATAACGTAATAGGGTGTCTGCAGAATTAGTGCCCTGTGAGGCATAGGCCAGCATCCTGTGTGTGTAGTCTTCTTCCCAGTAGCTAAGCAAGGCTGTCACGTAGTCTGACTTACTGCGAAAGTGGTGGTAAAACGAGCCACGCGTCACATTTAAACGGCGGGCTAGATTTTCAGCTGATACACCAGCATGGCCGTCGTGTTCTAACGCATGAAAGCCAGCTTCTATCCAGTGGTGACGAGTGAGAGTAGCCATGGCGAGTGACCATACAGGCTGTGTATGGCGTTATCCGTGTTGATAAATTGCGAATTCTACCTACGTATTATCACCGCATTTGGTGTGCGGTGAGTGGACTAAGGAGTTCGTTTTGAAAACTATTGCGCTAGTAACATTTGATCAATTTACCGATCTGGATCTGTTTTTGATGTGGGATATTTTGGGTCGTAATCAGCAAGATTGGTCGGTACGTATTTTGGCAACCAGCGCTACGATTACCTCAGCTCATGGGCTGAAAATTGACGTGCATGGCCCAGTGTCGGAGGCCAATACAGCGGATGCCGTGCTTTTTTCTAGCGGTAAACAAGGTATACCTGCTGCGTTACAGAATCCCGAATTTTTACCGTCGCTAAAATTAGATAGTCGTAAACAATACATAGGCTCTATTTGTGCAGGGGCCTTTATTCTTGAACGTTTGGGTTTGCTGGCACAGTCACAGGCCACTACGCATCCAGAAGCGCAAGCAGCTTTGCACGCGCGTGGTGTAGAGGTTGTAGAGCGGGCGTTGGTATGCCGAGAGAGGGTGGCAACAGCTGGGGGCTGTTTGGCTGCGATGTATTTAGTAGGGTGGCTGGTAGAGTCTTTATTTGGTGTGACCAAGCGTCAAGAAACCTTGTTGCCTGTATTACCTGCTGGGCAACAAGAGCACTATGAGCAATTGATTTCAAAGAGTATTCAGCAAGCTAGGGGATTGCTGTAGTAAGGATTGGGTAGGTCATACAATTCATCTGTATACAGGCCGTCAGCATCTTCTACAATGGCGCATGGTAATGCAAGGTAGCAGAGAAAAACTATGCAGATTTGGGTAGATGCCGACGCCTGTCCGGTGGTGGTTAAAGAGATTTTATTCAGAGCCTCACAACGCTGGCAAAAGCCATTAACGTTGGTAGCGAATCAAATGCTGCGTACACCGCCTTTTCACTTGATCAAGGCAGTACAAGTACCACGAGGTTTTGACGTGGCTGATGATTACATTGTGCAGCATGCTAGTGCCGGTGATTTGGTGATTACGGGTGATATTCCGTTGGCGGCACAATTGGTAGAAAACGGTGTGCATGTGCTTAGCACGCGTGGCGAGCGTTTTACACCTGACAACATACGCGAACGTTTGTCCATGCGCGATATGCTGGAAGAACTGCGTAATTCAGGTGTAGAGGTAGGTGGGCCTGCGGCGTTTAGCCAGTCAGACCGACGAGAGTTTGCCAATGCCTTGGATGCCTTGATGATGCGGTTGGCACGAACACCAGCAGTTGGTTAACGCTTTTCATGATTTTCAGTGTGGCAATGCCTGCATTTTTAGCAAAATTGCGTTAACCTTTCAGGTCGATTGTTTAGGAGCATACTATGGCACAAGCATCCGCAAGCCACATCTTGGTGAGCAGCGCAGAAAGAGCGCAAGAACTGAAAACTGAAATTGAAAACGGCGCAGACTTCGCGCAGTTGGCACAAGCTAACTCTAGCTGCCCTTCATCCCGTCAAGGTGGTGCTTTGGGTACATTTGGCCGTGGTCAAATGGTTCCTGAGTTCGACGCAGTGGTATTCAGCGCCCCCGTTGGTGTTGTTCAAGGCCCGGTGCAAACACAATTTGGCTACCACTTGGTTCTAGTGACTGAGCGTAACGACTAAGATAGTTGTTATCCGTAGTCTGAAAAAGCCAGCATAATGCTGG
>SRSN01000028.1 GCA_004791645.1 Alcaligenaceae bacterium 429 | reverse complement strand
GGCCAGACTGTTATAGATTCCGTACACAACGCCTTGGACGTAGGCTACCGCGCCATTGATACCGCCCAAATTTACGGCAATGAAGCCGAGGTAGGGCAAGCCATAGAGGAAAGTGGCATTGCGCGCTCTGATCTCTTTGTCACCACCAAAATCTGGACCGACAACTACGCCAAAGACAAACTAATCCCTAGCTTGCGTGAGAGCTTAGAAAAACTACGCACTGACTATGTAGACCTCACCTTAATCCACTGGCCCGCCCCTAACAACGGTGTGCCACTGCCTGAATTTATGGAAGCCTTGGCCGATGCTAAAGCACAGGGTTTAACACGCCAGATTGGTATCTCGAACTTCAATATTGCACTGACTCAACAGGCCATAGAAGTAGTAGGTAAAGGGCAAATTGCAACGAATCAAATAGAACTTAGCCCCTACCTACAAAACCGTAAACTGACTGCGTTTTTGAAAGAGCAAAACATTGCTGTGACCTCTTACATGACGTTGGCCTACGGCAAAGTGTTAAACGACCCTGTATTAGCTGAAATCGCTAATAAGCACCATGCTACCGTCGCCCAAGTTGCTCTAGCATGGGCTTTGCAACTGGGTTACGCCGTTATTCCGTCCTCTACCAAACGCGAAAACCTGTGCAGCAATCTGTTAGCTAAAGACCTAGCTCTGGATGCAGATGACATGACGCGTATTGCCGCATTAGAACGCAATGGTCGTGAAGTAAACCCCGAGGGCTTAGCCCCCGATTGGGACTAATACCTTTAACCACTCAGGTTGCTCGTACATGCAGCAACCTGATCATGATTACTAACTAGGAGACCACACATGAATTTAGGTATTTCCGGGCGCTGGGCTATTGTCTGCGCTGCTAGCCAAGGCTTAGGCAAAGGCTGCGCAGAGGCGTTGGCAAACGAAGGCGTAAACCTTGTCATCAATGCCCGTACTACTGAAACATTGGAGCAAACGGCCACTGAATTACGTACTCGATTTCCTACTATTACTGTGCATACGATAGTGGGGGATGTAACACAAGAAGCCGTACAACAAGCATTGCTCGCCGCCGCACCGCAGGTGGACATTTTGGTGAACAATGCTGGTGGCCCGCCACCCGGGGATTTCCGCGATTGGGGTCGCAACGACTGGCTTAAAGCCTTAGACGCCAACATGCTCACCCCCATTGCTCTGATTAAAGCGGTCGTTGATGGTATGGCTGAGCGCGGCTTTGGTCGCGTGGTAAACATTACCTCTGGTGCGGTGAAAGCTCCTATTGATATTTTGGGCTTATCCAACGGTGCACGTAGCGGTTTAACAGGCTTTGTAGCAGGCGTCGCCAGACAACAGCGTTTAGCGGGTAAAAACGTCACCGTGAACAATTTGCTGCCAGGCGCTTTTGATACCGCCAGACTGCAAAAGAACTTGCAACTTGTGAGCCAAACACAAGGTAGTCTGGAAAGCGTAACCCAGGCCCGAATCAGCACTATTCCAGCAGCACGCTTTGGTACACCCGAAGAGTTCGGTGCGTACTGCGCCTTTTTATGCAGCCACTACGGCGGCTACATCACAGGGCAAAATTTACTGATTGATGGCGGTGCGTATCCGGGGACGTTTTAACCGCATGATCTATAGACCCACAGCCTTCCTTTGTAGAAAGCGCCTACAGACCACGTCCCCCTAATTATTTTGCGGTTACTGCAAAAGGTGGAGCGATAGGATTTGGCGGTGATGAGCGTAAGAACACCGCCAAAAACAACGCTACTATGCTCGTCCAAAATACAAAGTTATAGCCAGCAATATGGGCCAACACTTGCGACTCTCGCGTAATAACACTAGCTATGTGTGACACTCCCGCCGTAGCACGCTCCATCACAATTGGATCTCCATTTTGCACTGCACTGCGCAAAGCAGTGTAGCTACTGTCACCCGTCATACGCAGCCATGTTGTCATGACGGTGCCAGACACCACAGGGGTCATGACCCTTGCTATTGGCACATAGACCCCTAAAGCCACCCCATGCACAGGATTCAGATTGGTCACAAAAGCTGCGATTAAGCCCACTAGCATCACGTTCTCGCCTAATGATTGCAAAATCAGTGTGCTCACAAACTGATCCACTCGCCAATCATGGCTGATCTGACTGCCCAACCCCGCTGTTGCAGCAATGATGATCAACCCACTGATAATCATCAACCGTGCTTCTACGCGCTTAGCCAGATACACAGTAAAGGGTGTAGAGGCGAAATAAGCCAGAAAAGCTATCCATGTCGCCGTACTGGTTTGCATGGGTTTTAAGCCCCCCATCTGTGTCAAAAAACTGGGAACCAGCAAAGAGGTGGGTGTCATTAATATCCCAAACAAGCAGGCCAGCAGCATGCAGAGGCAGATATTGAGATTGCCAAACGCCAGTAAATGGCCAAACGCGTCTTTCTTGACCATAGCCCTGATCACCGCTGAGCCAAACAGTAACGCACCACCAGCGATGGCTGATACCACCAAGCCAGAATCCCCCCAACCTAAGCGCTCTGCTGACTCCATCCCCACAAACACCATGACTAAACCAAGGCATAGTAATGCCATACCTGCCCAATCTGCCTGACGCAAGCCTTCTTTATCCACAGACGTTAACGGCATGGCTTTCCATGCCAACCAAGCAATAATGGGGGCCACTATCGCTGCAGCCCAGTACACCCAATGCCAACTGATCTCTTCCACTAAGAAAGCGGAAACACCCATACCGCCATCCATGCCGGTAGACACGCGTAAGCTGTAAACCGCCATCACAATTAACCAAAACCGTGGTTGTACGCTGCGCAACGCAAGTGAAATAGTCAGCGGCAAATACACACCTAAGCACAACCCTATCACGGCATGCAGCCCTAACAACATGGGGTAATGATGCATAAAAAACGGGATGCTGGCGGCAGCCATACCGAGTACCACACTTGGTATCACCACCACTCTCGTCGCGCCTACCACCGTTGCAAACCACGGTGCTAACGGCATAGAGATGAGCTGTGCCCCGTTTAATGCCGTGCCCAACCACGCCGCCTCTAACACGTCCAACCCAAACTGCCCACGCAAATCAGGCAATGCTGACGAAAACAACCTACCTTGTACCGTCGTCAAAACCGCACCGAGAAAAATCGCAACCACCGTCAACAATGGACGCGACTGTGTGGCATTAGCAAAGAGTTTAGTAAGCCCCCTCATGGCTATACCTCGTCAGGCTTCACAACATAGTGTGCCGTTTGAGTAGACGACAACACCTCACTACTCGTATCAATGCTGACCGTTACTGACATACCTGAGCGTAACTGCTGCACCGCCTCTTGCTCGGGCTCCAGATCAATACGCACCGGAATGCGCTGCACCACTTTAGTGAAATTGCCCGAAGCATTATCCGCTGGTAACAAGGCCGACTCTGCACCGCTCATCGGCGCAATATCACTCACTCTGCCTTGCAACAACTGCCCAGGCAGGCCATCTACAGACACGCTAACTCGCTGCCCCGGTTGAACTCGGGCCAGTTGTGTTTCTTTATAGTTAGCGACTATATGTGGCTGCACACTAGGCACAATAGACACAATATGCGTACCTTTTGCCACCAAACTGCCCTGCTGCACCTGTCGCTTATTCAGTACCCCATCAAAAGGCGCCACAATTTGGGTATATGACATGTCACGATGGGCTACCCCCAAAGAAGCCTGCGCTGCAGCTAACTCTGCCTGGCGTAATCGACGTTGTCCCTCTAGCACATCTAGCGACTTCATCGCTAAATCAACCTTGGCCAACATGGCATCACGCGTACTACTGGCATACTCAAGTTCTGCCTGCGCACTTTCGTATTGTTGTCTGGATAATGCTCCTTCTCGTACCAACTGCGCTTGCCTTGCTGGGTTAGTGCGGTGCTGGCGTACACGTACTTCTGCCGCCTCAACATTAGCGCGTGCTTCATGCACCACTGCCTGTTGCTGAGCTATTTCTGTATCTAAATTAGCAAGGCTCGCGTTAGCTTTATCATAGCGTGCTTGAGCGGCCGCAACATTCAGTTGGTAGTCGCTATCATCTATTTGAGCAATGACATCACCAGCTTTCACCCTTTTAAAATCATCCACAGGCAATGCCGTGATATAACCCGACACATTGGCACTAAGCACCGCAAAATCGGATTTTACAAATGCGTTTTGAGTAGTTTGTATGGTGCGGTTGCTCGTCCAACTATGCCATTGTGTCGTCGCTAAAACCACGAGTATCACTATGGCCAAACACCCCAACCACGGAGCTACGCTTAATAACCACGCTTTTTTCTGTGTGCTGTTTTCTACTGTGCTCATTGCTACATTCCTACAAAATTAGTCTCTATATCAGCGCCATCAAAACCACCACCCAACGCTCGAATCAGAGCCACACTCAGGCTTTGTGCTTGCACGGCAATATCCAGTTGCTGCTGCTTTTCATAAAGCAGGGCATCTTGGGCGCTTAGTACATTGAGATAATCAGTCAGGCCACTTTGATATTGCCGTGTTGCCACCTCATATGCGGCTTGTCTGGCTGCTAAGGTCTGCGTCTGTGCTTCACGTTGCGGCACTAAAGCCTCCAGTGAAATCATCTGCTCAGCCACCTCATGCACTGCCGATAACAATGTGTGGTTGTATAGCTCTACCGCCTCATCCAACTCTGCTTGGCGGGTTCGTAAACGAGCGCGTAATCTACCAGCGTCAAATATGGGCAAACTAAACGCTGGCTCTATGCCATACATACGACTGCCAGCGTGTAACCAATCTGATAGGCCTACTGAAGTGCTTTGCTTCGCGAATCCAAAAAAAGCACGCAAACTAATATTGGGATAAAACTCAGCTTTAGCGACCTCCACATCGTGTGCTGCTGCTTCTACTCGCCAACGTGATGCCACCACATCAGGTCTACGCCCTAGCAGCTCCGCAGGGACCATTGCAGGCAAAATTTGCGCTGGTGCATATAACGATTGAGGGGCCGCATCGCCCAAGGCACCTACAGGTAAGCCCGCCAATGCGGTTAACGCATTACGCTGTAGACGTATTTGAGCCTCTAACTTCGCAATATTGCGTTCTGTAGCAGGCAGATCCCCTTGCGCTTGTTTCAGCTCGGTTTCCGTATCCAATCCAGCTCTGACTCGTTTTTCTACTAGATTCAACGTATGTACGCGTACGGCTAGTGCTTCTTGCATCAATCGCTTGGCTGCTAATAATCGTCCTAGCTCAAACCAATTCGCAGCAAGTCGGCTACTTAACACTAATCTGGCCTCTTGTACCTCTGCACTACGCGCAGCAGCCTCACCCAGAGCCGCCTGCAACGCAGCACGCTGCTCACCCCAAAAGTCGAAGGTATACCGCAGCTCAGTTCCTACTAATAAGGTAGAGCCATAATGTCCGGCCAAAGGTGCTCCGGCGTCGTATTGCTCGGCGTAACGTTTGCGTTGCGCCGTGAGCTGCGCATCCAACTCAGGTCCTTGCATTGCCTCACGCTGATCTACCCAGGCCACAGCTTGAGCTAAACGCGCTTGCGTCACTCGGACGTCTGGGCTGGACGCTAACGCCTGCTCTATAAGTTGCGTTAATTCTTCATCTTGATATCGTTGCCACCAACGCTCTATCGGCCACGCAATATTCTGCTTCTGCGCCCCTACTTGTGCCGCTGTTAGCAACGGCGCACGTTCTGTTTGGTCTATGCCATTCATGTTGGCACACCCTGTTAATACGCCAATCAAGGCGATATAAAGGATTACTATTTTCATACTCAACCTAACGGTGTTAGTTTTTTATCCATGATACACTAACACTGTTAGATTGAAACCCATGCAAGTACTGAGGCGTCGTATGAAAGCACCAAAAATTCAGCGAGAGCTAGTCATTCAAACTGCTCTACAACTGCTCAACCAAGAGGGGTTAGAAGGGCTCACCATGCGCAAACTGGCCCAAGCACTACATATACAAGCCCCCTCGCTGTATTGGCACTTTCAAAACAAACAAGCGTTGATTGATGGCATGGCTGATGCACTAGTGGCAGAGGTAGCCTGCAATATGGATGAGGCACAACCTTGGCAAACACAGGTACAGCACATTGCTGCTGAACTGCGCCACGCCTTGTTGCAATACCGTGATGGTGCTCGTGTATTTGCAGGGACTTATGTCGTCACAGACAACGTGCTGCGTACGAGCGAAGCTATGATAGCCGCCCTGATGAAAGCAGGCGCTGACGCCGAGTTAGCAGCCACCTCCAGCTTCAGCGTGACCTATTACGTATTAGGCCTAGTCATGGAAGAACAAGCCGTAGGACCAAACGGAACCCTAGACTTAACCGCTAGAAAACAAGAGTTTATGGCCCTGTCTCACGATAAATACCCACATAATTGGGCCGCACGTGAAACCATCTTCTCGGATGATTTCGATACGCGCTTTATCACTGGTTTAGACCTACTGCTTACCGGAATACAGCATAGATTACCGCCTGCTGTTTAGTACTCTGACTCCACCTGCCAATTAATGGGGATTTCGGCAATGCTGGCGGTGAACGGTAGCGATAGCACCGTTCGCACCACCGTTGCCACATCCTCTGGTCTAGTAATCTTGGCCTGTATATCAGCTGGTACTTGCTCCGCCATATCCGTGGCAATGAACCCCGGGCATATGGCGGTTGCTCGTATACCTTCTTTGTCACCACAATGGCGTATACCATGTGCCAGACTGAGTGCAGCTGCTTTGCTCAGGGCATATAAAGATGCTTCCGCTGTACGTACCCGCTTACCCGCTAGTGATGCCACGACAACGACACGAGCCTGATCAGATTGTTTCAAGTAAGGCCATGCGTATTGTGTGATCCGACGCGGTGATTTCACATTCACCATGAGTAGATCATCTACCTCAGCCTCAGTCGCATCAATCACTGACGTACTACTCAAGATGCCTGCGTTATGCACCACCGCATCAATACCTCCTAATTGTGCCGCCGCTGAGGCTACCCATGCCTGCTCACTTTCCGGGTCTCGCGCATCGTAAGGACTCCAATGCAATGCGTCCCCCCAATCGCCTAAGTTTGGCTGACTTCTAGAGCCCACACTCACACACCAACCCGCGTGCAACAACTCTAGGGCGATAGCTTTTCCCAGCCCGCGTGAGCCACCACTGACCAACGCCACCCGTTTTTTGATGTGCTGGTTCATGGTCGTTTATCCAAGAAGCCCGACAACAACGACCGAGTATTGGCTCGCAGCGCATCAATCACATAGCCACCCTCTTGAATAAATAGTGTGGGTAGATTCAATTGCGCCAAGCTCGCCCCCAGCACGGAGTAATCCACTGTATCCAAACAGAGATTGCCAAACGGATCCCCCCTGAACGTGTCATAGCCTGCTGCGATAATTAATGCCTCAGGCTGGAAGTCAGCAATACGCTGTAGAGCACGTTCAAACTGCGGTCTATATTGTGCAATTTCACTACCAGCGGCGATAGGAATATTCAGGTTAAAACCCTCTCCAGCCCCCACTCCTGTTTCATCGGCATAGCCACAGATAAACGGAAAAATCACGTCTGGGTCGCCATGTATGGAAATCGTCAGCACATCGTCTCGGTCGTAGAACAACTGCTGGGTACCATTACCATGATGCACATCTATGTCTAATACTGCCACGCGCGCAAATCGTGAACGTAAGCGTTCAGCCGCTAAAGCCGCATTCGCAATAAATGAGCCACCCATCGCCATATCACGCATAGCATGGTGACCACTAGGACGTGACAGCACATACACCTCACGCTCACCGTCCAAAATAGCCTGCGCCCCACTCACTGCCGTTTCAGCTCCTGAGTGCACATGCTTCCATGTATCTGCCACTACGGGTGACGCCCCATCGCCTAAGTAATAACCAGCTTTAGCCACAGGCAAACTACCTTTCATTTCTGGGAAATAACGGTTGGGCCATATATTAGGTCGCACCTCAAACGAAGCATCCGCACGCTGGCTCCACTCAGCAGCAGCCGTTTGTAAATAATGCAGATAATCCTCTGCGTGTACCTGATGTAGCTCAGGCATCATCACACTACCGGGCGATACATATACGCATTGCAGTTGCAAATCCTGCAAGGCGGCCTCAACTTGGGCGCCACGCCCCTGTGCATCATGATGCGGCTGCAGCCTGCCTCGCACTAACGCATTACCAGTCCAATGGTGATCATGAAAAGGCGATATATAAGCTTTCATTGTGTAGATCCATCCAAACGTTTATTTCCAATCCCTACCCGGCATGGCATCGATCAATGCCCGCGTGTAAGGATGTTGAGGTGACTGCAATACCTCTATGGCATCGCCTTGCTCTACGATTTCTCCGTGCTGCAGAACAATAATGCGCTCACACAACTGTGCAGCTACACGCAGGTCATGGGTAATGAACAGCATGGATAAAGACAGCTCGGTTTTCAGCTCATTAAGCAGCTTCAACACTTGTTCTTGTACCGACACATCCAGCGCTGATACCGGCTCATCGGCAATAATGAGTTCTGGATTCACCGCAATCGCTCGTGCAAAACCCAAGCGCTGGCGTTGTCCACCGGAGAACTCATGTGGAAAACGTTCTAGTGCCGCCTCATCCAGACGCACAATTCGCAATAGTTCTTTAGCACGTGCCAGAGCGCTGTCTCGTGATACGCCTTGCGCCATCATGCCTGCCGTCAAAATGGATGAAACACGATGACGAGGATTCAGCGAGCTATACGGGTCTTGGAAAATCATCTGCACTCGTCGGCGCAAACTTTTATCTTCAAAAGCCTGAGCCTTAAGTAAATCTACCCCTTGCATGTCGGCATGGCCCGCATCAGCAGGGATCAACCCTGCCAAAATGCGGCCAATGGTAGATTTGCCTGACCCTGACTCGCCTACCAACCCTACCGTTTCCCCCTTACGTATAGTGAAGCTCACACCTTTCACCGCTTGGAAGTGCTGTTCTGGTTTAAATAAGCTGCCTCGTTTGATATAGGTTTTACGCAGACCTTCTACCTGCAACAAGGTATCTGCCGCCAATGCGGTGTCAGGCATTTCTGGAGGCACCGACGAAGGCACGGCATCTAATAGTGCCTGTGTATAAGCCTCTTGTGGGTGGCTCAATACCTGATCGGCATCACCTTGCTCCACTATGCGTCCACCTTTCATCACCACAACACGATCGGCTATTTCCGAGACCACACCAAAATCGTGCGTGATGAACAGTACGCCCAATCCTTTACGCTGCTGTATTTCTATCAGCACTCGTAGAATCTGTGCTTGAGTGGTCACATCCAACGCGGTAGTAGGCTCATCCGCAATGAGAATTTCTGGCTCTAGCGCCAAGGCCATAGCAATCATCACACGCTGTCGTTGCCCACCCGAGAGCTGGAATGGGTACGAACCCGCCACACGAGTATGATCAGTTAGCCCTACCGACTGTAATAGCTCGGCCACCCTAGCCTGCATTTGCTCGGATGACATGTGCGTATGCTCACGCAGGGTTTCTAGCACCTGCTCACCACAGCGCATCAAAGGATTCAACGCACTCAGCGGCTCTTGAAAAATCATCGAAATACGGCAACCCCGTATTTGGCGCAGCACGGCCAGCGACTGCCCTAGTAAAGGCTGATCTCCTAACTGTATGTCGCCTTGCGTCACTGATAGCCCGCGCGGTAATAATCCCAACACCGCATGCGCAAGCGTGGATTTTCCTGAGCCTGATTCCCCCACTACACATACCACTTCACCTGGACGCACTCGTAGCGATACATCTTCCACTGCGAAGGCTCTATCGCCCCCTTTAGGTAAGGCAATACGGATGTTTTCAATAATCAGTTCTGCGCTCATCATCCTTCCTTACGATGCAGTTTGGGGTTCAAGGCGTCATTCAGCCCTTCACCTACTAGGTTCACCGCCAGCACAGTCATGAAAATGGCCAAGCCGGGGAATAAACACATCCACCACGCCAAGCGCAGCAAAGAACGGGATGCCCCTACCATGTACCCCCAGCTCATCAAGTTAGGATCACCCAAGCCTAGAAAGCTCAAGGCGCTTTCTAACAGGATGGCATTTGCTACCATAAGCGAGGCCATCACAATCAATGGCGACAAGCAGTTAGGCAGAATTTCCACGAGCACAATACGTAGTTTGGTGAGCCCTTGCACCAAGGCGGCCTCAACAAACTCGCTGGACTTCAATCGCATGAACTCAGCGCGCACTAACCGTGCAATAGGTGGCCAACTCACTAACCCCACGGCAGCGACCACAGACCACAGCGATGGCTGGAAGATAGCGACGAACAAGATCGCTAGAAAGAAACTAGGTATGGTTTGAAAAATCTCCGTCAGACGCATCAACGCTTCGTCCATACGCCCACCAAAAAAACCTGCTGGCACACCTACCAACAACCCTATGGATACGGCCACTAGCGTCGCTGCACACCCCACCAATAATGAAGCACGAGCACCATGCGCAATACCGGAGGCAATATCGCGCCCCATAGAGTCCGTACCCAACCAATGACCCGGCTCTTCAAACGGTTTTAGAAAAGGAGCTGCATCCGCATCCCACGGATTACCGGGGAATAACCACGGTGCAAACAGCGCCACCAAAATCACCAGCGCCAAGACAACTAACCCTGCCACCGCCCCGCTATTTTTTGTAAAACGCTTACATAATCCACGCATCAGGCACCTCGCATACGTGGATCAACCACGACATACAGCAAATCTGTCAGCAAATTCAGCACTACCACCACGACAGAGGTACAAAAGAACACCCCTAGCAAGATCTGATAATCACGCTGCATCAATGCATCAAATGCCAATCGCCCTACGCCCGGCCACGCAAATACGGTCTCTACCAGCACCGAACCACCGATGAGCTGACCTGCTTGCAAACCCGCCAACGTAATCACCGGCAACACCGCATTACGCAGCTGGTGTACCCAGACGACGCGAGACGATGACAGACCTTTGGCCCATGCCGTTTTAACGTAGTCTGCCATTTGCACTTCGTTCATCGAAGCACGCGTCATACGGGTATAGAGCGCAACGTTAAAAGCGCCTAACGTCACGATGGGCAAGAACGCATGATGTGCAATATCTAGCCAGCGCGATACACCGGTTAAGGTAGATCCCATTTTTTCAAAGCCAAACGGCGGGAACCACGGCACATACACCGAGAAGATCAGCACTAGCATCAGCCCTACCCAGAAGATGGGCGTGGCGTAAAAAGCCAAAGAGGCGGCAGTAATGGCTGAGTCTTTCCATGTGCCTCTATAGCGGCTGGCTAATACGCCTAACAGCACACCTAATATCAATGACAATGCAAAGGCCGGTAATGCCAGAATCAAGGTGGCAGGCAACCTGTCTGCAATCAAATCCCACACAGGTTGTTGCTGCCTATAACTGAAGCCCAAATCAAAACTTGCCATGGACTTCAAGTAGCTGCCCAATTGCACAATCACCGGTTGGTCTAAGTTGAACTCCTTGCGCAGTTGATCCAAAAACTGTTGATCCGAGGCACCAGCCTCCCCAGCCAGAACACTGACTGGGTCGCCCGGGGCCATGCGTACCAACGCGAAGTTAATCACCAGTACTGCTACCAACACCGTCAGGGATTTCAGCAGAACAGGAATGGCCGCCAACACATACCTCATGTAGTGCTCCTGTTACGGTTCCAGATAGGTGGTCGCAAAGTTCTCAGCCACTCCAATCGCGGAGGTGGTGACGTTTTTCACTTTGCTATTGGTAATGGTGGGGAATGACAGCTCTACCAGCCAAATAGCAGGTGAGTCCTCCAGCAACAGCGCGTTGGCTTGCTCGTAGAGCGCCTTGCGTTTGGCCTGATCGTTTTCTACCGCTGCGGCAGCAAACAATCTATCCACTTCAGGGTTTTCGTAGCCCGATGCATTGCTGCCATAAATGCCCTGACGAATGTTGCTGCTCAGGTAGGTACGGTCTACACCCAAGGCTGGATCCGAATACTGATACAAGTACACCACGACCATCTCGAAGTCCCAGTCGGCGTAACGTCGTGCCCAGTTCCCCGCATCGGTACTTTCTAATACCACCTCTACCCCCACTTTGGAGAGCGAGTTTTTGATGTACTCAGACACCTTATTCCACGTATCACCGTAGGGCAGCCCTAACAGTTTCACCGTGGCACGCTTACCGTCTGCATCGGGTTTTAGCCCCATTTCATCCAGCAAAGCGATGGCTTTATCTGGATTAAATTCATAGCCAGTCGCCTCGTTGTCGTGATACTTAGTGACTGAAGAAATGGGCCCTGTGGCAGGTCGTGCGGCACCAAAGAAAATACGCTTGGCGATAAAGTCTTTATCAATGGCGTATTGCATAGCCTGACGGAATCGTTTGTCGGCCAATGGGCCATCGCGGTGATTCAGCTCTATGAAGGCTTGAGGGCCTGCAAACTCATAACCCTTGTGGGTAATAGCCAGGTCAGGATTACCTTGCAACTGAGGCAAAAAGGCAAAATCAATATCCCCAAAGCTGGCTACCTGTACAGAACCATTCTCCAACGCCAACAAACGCGAGGCGGCATCAGGAATCACCTGAAAATAAATGCTATCCAGATACGGTAAACCTTCTTGCCAATACTGATCATTACGCACTACCTGCACATAACGACCACGCTGCCACTCTTTGAATTTAAATGGCCCTGTACCAATAGGCGTTTGATTCGCTGGGTTGTTACGATAGTCTGTGCCTTTGTACAAATGCGCAGGCATCATGGGGGCGCTAGACACTTCTAGCGTATTGATGAACGGTGCAAATGGCTCTTTCAGCGTGATGACTACTGTATGCTCATCAGGAAGCTCTATACGCTCTACGCGCGATAAATTCGCCCGTGCTCGTGAGTGAGTATCGGCCAACATATCTTGCAACGAGAAACGCACATCTTCAGACGTAAAAGGCTGACCATCGTGCCACGTCACGCCTTCTTGCAAGTGAAAGGTATAGGTCAGACCATCTGGACTAATTTCCCACGATTTAGCGAGGCCAGGTTGTGGGTTCAGTTCAAAGTCGTAGGTGAGCAATCCTTCGTAGATTTTTCCTGCGGCGATCTGCGTGGGTGTTTGTTGATTCAGTGCGTAAATCAGAGAAGGCGGTTCTGGATTCAGAATCACGTTTATAGAACCGCCTGCCGTTTGCGCCACGCTATGGCTTGCTACTGCCAATGCGGCACACCCTAATGCGCTTTTCCACCATGTCATTGTGCTCTTCATTGTCTGCTCCTTATCGTTGTATAGGGACGCCTGCCTTATAAACAGTGCGTTATCCACGGGATGTATCCCCCGTTTTCAAAACTAATTCATCGCATTGATCTGCTGCAATTGCTGCTGCAATACCTCCATAAATAGGCTGACGTGTTCCTTGGCAAATACCAACGGCGGTCGTATTTTCAGTGCGTCATTCTTCTGCCCACATGTACCTATTAAGATGCCTTCTTGGCGTAACCCATTGACCAGCAGCACCGCCAATTCTGACGCGGTATGTGTGTCGTTGCCTTGCAAAGCAATAGACCAATACAAACCCGAGCCTCGCACGGCCTGCACCAGTTCATGAGTGGTCAGTGCATGCAAGTGTTGGCCTAAGTCATTGCCTACTTGCTGCACATGCTGGGTGGCATTTAATTTATGCAATTCGTGCAGCACAGCCAAACCTACGGCTGCCGATACGGTGTTACCCCCAAAGGTGTTGAAGTAGCGACAACGCGTGCCGAAATCGTGCAACCACTGTTCTCTCACGACGACGGCGCCTATAGGATGCCCATTGCCCATAGGCTTACCCAAGGTCACCATGTCAGGAATCACATCATCTTGTTGGAAAGCCCACCACTTGCCGCCTACACGGGCAAAACCACCCTGCACCTCATCTGCAATAAACAAACCGCCGTGCTGACGCACCACTTTTGCTGCTGCGGCCAATACTCCCTCGCTGGGTAGATACAGCCCATCACTGGCAAAAACGGTGTCCACCATGAGTGCACACACTGGCACACCTTTAGCTGCCAGGCGCTGCGCAGCCGCATCCACCAACGCGGCAAATTCACTGGCGATTTCCGTTGCACTGCCCTGCAAACTGGTGGGTGCTGGTACAACCTCCACATGCTCGGCCACAGGTCGTAGCGAGGGCGACATATCGGCCAATAAACTGGTCACGCCGTGATAGGCATTTTGTGTCACGATCACCCCACGTCTGCCTGTCACCTCATGGGCAATACGCAGTGCCAAATCGTTGGCTTCACTACCAGTGCACGTAAAGACAGCACGGTTCAGTTCTTTGGGAAATAGTGCGAGCAGTTGCTCGGCATACGCCACCACGTTTTCATGCAAGTAACGCGTATGGGTGTTCAAAATACTGGCCTGCTGAGTCATGGCCTGTACAACAGCGGGATTAGCATGACCCACTACGGGCACGTTGTTGTACATATCTAGATAGCGTTTTCCATCTATATCTTCCAACCATACGCCCTCACCTCGCACCAGATGCACGGGCTGTTCATAGAACAACCGGTAGGCAGTACCTAATACTTTTCGTCTTTCCAATAAAGATGCATTCGTTGTCATCGCTGCTCTGCTCCTGTTCGGGAGGGCTCCCAGAATGTCATTAACTGTTTGAACAATGCTTCGGCCTCTGACCTACTGCGCAAGATGTAGGTACTATTGGCAGGGAACTGGGCGGCGCGCCACGACGTAATCACAATGCGCTGCACCAACCGTGCCATCACTAAATCTACGACTGCGGTACGTTCTTGCTCGGTCAGTTCCAATATTTCGCCATACCCCGCCATCACAGCATCCAAAACAGCTAACGGGTTTTCCCCTCGGCTCATTTGGTACGATGCGGCGACTGCTAATTCAGCAATACGCGGGGCGTACACCATGTCTCCAAAATCCAGCACCCCTACTACCCGTCTACCTTCAGCACAACTCAACATATTGCTGGGCGATAGATCGTTATGAATGACCTGCTGTGGCAAGGTCTGTATGAGCGGTTGTATCTGCTGCTCAAACCGCTGCATAAATCGTTGTACTGCATCATGTAGCGCAGGCTGCTCAATCACCGAAAGCATAGGTTTTAGCAGTGGCAACTGCGTGACATCCCACAAAAAAGGTCGATGAGCGCCCACATGTGTAAAGGGCTGCATCGCACAGGTGAGTTGCGCTGTGGCCCGGCCTATGTCGCGCCATACCTCGGGTTCAGCCTTCAACTGGCTACCAGGTGAGCCGTCTAAATAGCTGTAAGCCCGCACTCGTACAGCACCGTCTGACAGCTTTATATCTAACCAGTCTTGTGACGTCAGACTAGACGGAATATGCACGGGCACTTCCCGCTCAAAATGATGCTCAGCAAAATGCTTGAGTACCGCTACCTGCATAGCGATTTCTGCGGTGCTTTCTGCATGGTTGATGAACTTCAGCGTCAGACAACGGCCAGCATCGCTGCGCACCATAAAGTTTCTATCCCGCTCCCCGCTTAGAGCTTTGATCTCTTGCGCACCACCAAAATGGCTTCGCATCACACATAGGGCCTCATCGAGGCTCACATGCGGGGGCGAGGTGGTTAGCAATGCATTGGTCACAGCAATCGCCGAGTTTTGGGACGGCACAAAAGTGGTCATAGCATCTACACAAAGAAATGATTATTTTTGATGCATGATACATCATAATTTTTTTCACTCTTAATGATCGTTAACCCTATTGGGGTTGAACCCGGCAAAATACGTCTAAAATGTTTTATGATGCATCAACAAAGAAAAACCGCAGTCTGTAGATGCGGTATCCTGTGGCTTCTTTCTGCTGGCTTTTTATTCTTTAGCAACCATGTCACCTCCTGCCCCTACTACACCCACTTTCAGCACGGTCAAACACGAAAACATGGGAAGTCAGGTATACCTGATTCTTTCTCTTGCCTTGATAGAAGGTAGGCTCAAACCGGGTGAACGTTTGCGCATTCGTGAGCTAGCCGAAGAAATGGGGACTAGCGTTACGCCAGTACGTGATGCCATTTTGCGCTTGGTGCAAGATGGGGCATTGATTATGCGTAGCGCACGAGACATCAGAGTGAAGCAGATCTCGCTAGCTGAGTACCTAGAGATTCGTGACATACGGCTGGAACTGGAAGGTATGGCTGCCGCCCGAGCTGCAGAAAAAGCCACGCCTACCGATGTAGAACGCCTAGAGCAATTGATTACTGAAAATGAAGATGCCATCAAGCAAGGCGAACTCATTACAGCAACGGGGCTAAACCAACGCTTTCACTTTGAATACTGCAAAATTGCCGATATGCCTATTTTGCTGGATATCTTGCGCAGACTGTGGCTCAAGATGGGCCCACTGATTGCTGAGGTCTATAGCGATGGCGGCCGCGACATGATTGATGGCCACTACGCCCTGATTGATGCCATGCGCAATCGCGACGGCCAAGCTGCGCGTATTGCCGTGCAAACTGACATTCTCTCCGGTGGACAAGCCATCCTAGAGCTCAAACGTCGCCAAGAACTCTAAACGTTAAACATATACAAACAGCCACAAACTCCCTACGCTGCGCGTTGGATTCACCCTGTAAATTCCTCTACAATGAATTGACAGCGGCCCTGTTTAGTACACGTGGCAGGGTCTTAGATTCAACAGAGTTTTTCAACACCAGCGTCGGAGCTCATGTCCTCTACAAACCCACAACCACAAGCTGTGGTAGCACCCATTACGCGCAGCGCTATCTACATTGTTGCCACTCTGGCTCCTAGCACTGAACAAGACGACAAGGTTCGCGCTTTATGCGGCAACTTGGCGGCTTTGGTACGTTCAGTAGGCCACCGCGTTTCTACAGGCCACCTTTCCTGTGTCTGTGGTTTCAGCGATAACGGCTGGGATCGTCTGTTTGGTAATCCTCGTCCTGCCGACCTACATCCTTTCCGCGAATTTCATGCGGGCGATCGTCAAGCACCTGCTACGCCAGGCGACATTTTGTTCCACATCCGTGCGGAGCAAATGGACCTGTGTTTTGAGTTAGCCACCCAGATCATGAATCAGTTGGGCGATGCCATCACGGTGGTAGACGAAGTTCACGGCTTCCGTTATTTCGACATGCGCAGCATGGTGGGTTTTGTGGACGGCACCGAAAACCCTGTGGGCCAAGAAGCCGCCGATTTCACCCTGATTGGCGATGACGACCCTGACTTTGCGGGCGGTAGCTACGTGTTGGTGCAAAAGTACCTGCACGACATGGACGGCTGGAACCAACTGCCTGTAGAAACTCAAGAACGCATTATTGGCCGCACTAAGCTCTCGGATATTGAGCTGGATGATTCGGTCAAACCTACATCGTCCCACAGTTCCTTAACCACACTGGAAGACGAAAACGGCGACGAGATCAAAATTCTGCGTGACAACATGCCTTTTGGTAAGCCCGGCTCTGGTGAGTTTGGCACGTACTTTATTGGCTATGCACGTAAGCCCGACCCTATAGAACAAATGCTGGAAAACATGGTGATTGGTCGCCCACCGGGCAACTACGACCGCCTGCTGGACTTCAGCCGTGCCGTAACTGGCGGCCTGTTTTTTGTGCCTTCTGCTGAGCTACTTGAAGAACTGGAAGAACGCACACCTGACAGTCAGTCAGAAGACACCCCGGCTGACGCACCTGCCACCACACCCCACAACGGTTCCCTGAATATTGGTTCTCTAAAAGGACAGTAATATGAACAACTTGCATCGTGAATTAGCCCCTATTTCCAGTGCTGCTTGGGCACAAATCGAGGAAGAAGTAACGCGCACTTTCAAGCGTTCTGTTGCTGCTCGCCGCGTCGTAGATTTAAAAGGCCCCGGTGGTGTAGAGCAATCTGGCGTGGGTACAGGTCACCTGCTCAACCTGACCTCCCCGCACAAAGGCGTAAACGCCAAAGTACGTGAAGTCAAAGCGCTAGTAGAACTAACCGTACCCTTCGAGTTGCAACGCGACGAAATCGACAACGTAGAACGTGGCTCTAACGACTCCGACTGGCAACCCGCTAAAGATGCTGCCACCAAACTTGCCTTCGCCGAAGACCAAGCTATTTTTGATGGCTACAAAGCGGCTGGCATCCAAGGTATTCGTGAAGGTTCGTCTAACGCAGGTATTGCACTGCCTAAAGACATCACCGACTACCCTGCTGCTATTGGTAAAGCCTTGCAAACCCTGCGTTTAGAAGGTGTGGATGGCCCTTACTCTGTGCTTCTGGGTGCGGATGCCTATACCGCACTGACCGAAGCCAGTGACGGCGGCTACCCAGTGATCGAGCACATCAAACGCATCATCAGCGGCGACATTATCTGGGCACCAGCGCTAAACGGTGGCTGCGTACTGTCTACCCGTGGTGGCGACTTTGAAATGCACTTGGGCCAAGAATTGTCCATTGGCTACCAAAGCCACACCGACAAAGTTGTGCGTTTGTACCTGCGCGAAACACTGACTTTCTTGATGCTGACTAGCGAAGCATCGGTGTCATTGACGCTGAAAGCCTAAGCATACTCGGCTCTGGCATCGGCTCACACGATGCCCCTACAAAGGCGTGCCTCACAACGAGCACGCCTTTGTGCTTTATTCAGCCCTTCTCACTCGGAAACGACTCATGTAAGGCGACTGATTCGTCACATTTCGATGTCAACACGCTGCATAATGCCGTTTCGTTTCGCGACACACTTGTACCTCAGCACGGTTCTGCCTCATAATCGCACACTGTTATTGATAATCATTTCTATTTGTGGCGGTGGCATGAAAAGCCGTTCCTCCCGGCAAAAAGGCTGGCTGGCACATTACACAGAGCTCATCAGTTCATGGGCTAAAAAACACCCACATTCTCCCGACGCTGAAGACGCCGTGCAGGATGTAGCGGTGAACATGATACAGATGGAACATTCTGCTGTGGACTACATGCGCGCCTACTTGTTTCGCAGCGCGATCAATGGCGTGAACCGCCAGCATATACAGCGCCAGAAAGTCAGCCTGCTTTCGTTGGATGAGCTAGAGGAAGAGGACCACCCGCTGGTTTCTCATGTAGAAACGGATGCCTATGCCTCTGAACTCACGCAGCGCGTGCAGCAAGCCCTAGCTGAACTACCCACCAAACAACAACAAGTCTTTGCATGGCACCGCTTAGAAGGCTGGACCGTGCCTGAAATTGCAGAACATATGCAACTTTCAGTCAGTAGTGTGGAAAAATACCTAAGTGCTGCCTTGCGACATCTTCAACAACGTTTACGCGAGTAGCACGGATAGAAGATGACACCACTAGAACGCCCTTACAGCCTCCCTATTCCTGTAGACCCCGATGACGCCGCCACTTATTGGTTTACCCGTCGTCAGGGTGGTTTGATGCAACCTGGTGATGAGGAGCAATTTCAATACTGGTTAGCGAAAAGTGCCGCGCATAAGCAAGCCTATGACGAAGTGTGCGCTGTGTGGCAACTGACGAAGCATGTGCCTGATGCCGTGTTCAAAGCGGTATTACCTCCACCTGCTACCAAAGCCCCTAGCACTTCTAGACGCCAATTCCTCTGGTGGGGCAGCGGTATGGCCGCCGCTGCGGTCACAGGATTAGGCGTGCGTGCTTTGTGGCAAGACGAACCTATTCTGTTCCAAGAAAGTTATAAAACAGCCCGTGGTGAGCACCAAGAGCTGCAATGGCAAGATGGCAGTACCGCGTGGCTGAATACTGAATCTGTGCTGCGAGTGATGTTTTCAGCCTCGCAACGCTTGGCCTTATTGGATCAAGGTGAAGCCCTGTTCAAAGTAGGCATGGATCAAGAACGGCCTTTCTTGGTACGTACTCAACAAGCTGAAATACACGCACTGAACTCTGAATTTAGTGTGCGCCAGGACAATCACCAAACGGCGATTACCGTGTTGGCGGGCGAGTTAGAACTACACTCTAATAGCTGGTGGCCACGTTCACGTGCGCTGCTGCGCCCTAACCAGCAATTGCGCATTCCAACCCAAGGGTCGTGGAGTGACATTGAAGTGGTTAATGCCACCGCTGTAGCCGCGTGGCATCGCAATCAAGTGGTGTTTGATCGCACCCCCTTGCGTCATATCATTCACGAACTCAACCGCTATCGCGAACAGCCTATATTCTTAGACGCGCCTATGTATGAAGCGTCTAGGCTTAGCGGCGTATTTGAGTTGAATCACATTGATGATTTCTTGCAGCGCTTACCAGCATTAATCCCCGTTACCGTGCTGCGTCAGGCCAATGGCAGCGTGCTGATCGTCGCTCGTAATAGCGCGTAAGCCGCCTCAGGCCCTAAAGATACAAACAGTTACAACATATTAATGAGAATGATTACGGGTTTCATTGCTAATTCTACTCTCTGTAATAGAAGCAGTGATTGCATCATAGCGCCCACTGCCTGGGAAGGCCCGCCTAGCGGGTTCGCATGGAGCAATAGAGTAGAACAACGTGAACAGCATCATCAACGCCACACCCCTTGCGTCTAAGCAGACGCCCCCATCCACACATCAATCCAAGAAATGGGCGTTTGCCACGCTGTTATGCCTCAGTTGTGCCGTCGCACAACCGGTTAGCGCCGCAGAACAATCGGCACGCCATATCAGCATTCCAGCACAACCTCTGACTACGGCCCTCTTGGCGTTTGGTCAGCAAAACCACGTGCAGATTTATTACCTGCCAGAAATGGTCGCAGGCTTGCAGGCCCCCGCTATCGAAGGGAATTACACCCCACAAGAAACTCTGAGCCGATTGATACAAGGCACTGGTTTGATTGTGGAATGGGAAGGTAACAGTGTGACGTTAAGCCGCACTCTGGAAGGCTCTACCAGTCAGTTAGCACCCGTTCGTGTACAAGGCTCAATCAGCTCCACCACGGAAGGCACTGGCGAATACATCATGGCGGGCACCAGCAACACGGCTACTCGCTTGAACATGGACACCCAGCACACTCCGCAGTCCGTCAGCGTGATGACACGCCAGCAAATGGACGATTTTGGGCTGACCAACTTTGATGAAGTGATGAACTTCACCACCGGTATTACGGCTGCCACGGCATCTCCTGGCGGCGGATACCAGTTTCAATCTCGCGGCTTTTCTATCACCAACGTGCAAGTAGATGGCATGCAAAGCAGCTATCGCTCGGCAGGTCGTGGCGCTTTCAACCCCATTTCGTTGGACATGGATTTGTACGACCGCGTTGAAGTGGTGCGCGGTGCTACCGGTTTGCTATCGCCTACAGGTGAGCCATCAGCGTTGATTAACTTGATACGTAAGCGCCCCCAAGCTACTTTTGGTGCGCGTTTGAACACGCACATAGGTTCATGGAAAGACCGTCGCGTAACCGCTGATGTGACCGGCCCACTGACAGAAGATGGTCGTTTGCGTATGCGCGTGATCGGTTCGCACAAAGCAGCGGACTCCTTTATTGATAGAACCAATAACAAAAACAATTTGCTGTCGGGTATTTTGGAATTCGACATTACCGACAACACTATTCTGACCGCTGGCTACGACTTCCAAAACTCAAAGCTACGTGGCGAGTCCAACATGGGTATCCCACTGTTTGACTCTAACGGCGAGCGTATTGATGTGTCGCGCTCTATGTCGCTGGCGCCAGACTGGACCTACTGGAACAAACGCCACCAAAACGCGTTTATCTCGGTGGAGCACGAATTCGACAACGAGTGGACAGCCAAGCTTAGCTATAGCCACCAACGTGACGATGGTGATGCCGTGATTACCGGTTGGGGTACAGGCGTGAACCCTGTGGTGAACCCTGATGGTTCTGGTGTCGGTATTCGTACCAACTTGGCGGCCGAAGGCTACCGACTACAAGACAACCTAGAGCTGTCTGCCAGCGGCCCTTTCGAGTTACTAGGTCGAAAGCACCAGCTGATGTTTGGCTTTAACGGTACACGCAAACGCGATACCTCGTACACCATGAACATCAGCGACACCAATAACTGGTACATCCCGAACATTTACGATTGGGATGGTGCCATGCCAGAGCCTATAGTCAGTCGCTCTGGCGCATGGACACGCACTCATACTAGGGAATATGGCTTTTTTGCAGGCACACGCTTAAATATCATTGACCCGCTGAACGTCATTCTGGGTATGCGTTTGTCTGACTACAAAACCTACCGCGACAACTACAACACCTCGGGGAACTTCACTGGCGTATCTGGCGAGCTGCGCAATAAAAACGAGATCACCCCTTACTTCGGTGTGACCTATGACTTCCTGCCTAACCTAACCGGTTATGCCAGCTACACACGCCTGTTTCAACCACAAGGCTACAAAGACAAGGATGATAACTACCTAGACCCCATCACCGGTGAAAACCGTGAGTTGGGCTTAAAAGGTAGTTTGCTGGACGAGAAAGTGCAGTTCTCGTTATCGGCCTTCCAAACCAAGCAAAACAACTTAGCCGTGCTAGACCCATCAGTGCCTGACGACTTTGTATTGCCTGACGGTAGCCGCCCTTATGTGTCTTCCGGCGCAGGTAACAAAACCAAAGGCTTTGAGATCGAGCTAAGTGGCGCGCTCACCAACAACTGGAACATGTTTGCTTCATACAGCTACGCCAGCACCAAAAATGGTCAAGGCGAACGCATCATGACCTACATTCCAAGTCGCACCTTCAGACTGGGTACTAACTACAGCTTCACTGGTGCACTGCAAGGCTTAAGTGCCGGTGCAACGATTAACTGGTTTGGCAAACGTGACCTGTGGACAGCTGGCCGTGCGTACACCGCCAAAAATGGTAAAGCGCTGGATGCTACCCACAGCAGTTATGCCGTAGTTGGCTTGCATGCTAACTACCGCATCAACTCACACTGGAACGCAAGACTGACCGTGAACAACGTCTTTAACAAGCGTTACTACGACAACTTCGTGATTTTCCGTGCTCGTTACGGTGCACCGCGTAACGTCTATCTGTCTGTTGATTATCAGTGGTAATTCCTACTTTTTGAGTCTACCCCTATGACACCCTTTACTTCTCGCCCCTTTGTTCGTGGTTTGTACCTTGCTATCGTCGTAGGCTTATCTGCTGGCGCAGCACAGGCTAAAACACCACCACAACCTGCTTACCAACCTGTCACGGAAACCCAGATTGTGCAGCAACCTACTGCCAAAGAAGTGCTGGAAATTGTGTACAGCCCAAATCAGAAAAGCCTCTATGTATCGTCACCCAACTGGCAAGACGAAACACTGTCGCGCACTCTGGTGCTAGACCCTAAAACCTTGGCTATTCAAGGCGAGATCCCTATGGAAGTGAAAAGCTTCGGGGTTGCCTTGGATGACGCGGCCAACCGCTTGTACCTCACCCAAGGTTTTAATGGCAGCATTGCCGTGGTAGACACCAGCACCAACACCGTGCTGAAGCGTATCCCTATACAAGAAAAAATCAACTTCCAAGACACCATTGCTGCCGCTGACTTCGGCCAAGAGCGCAAAGACGGT
>SRSN01000288.1 GCA_004791645.1 Alcaligenaceae bacterium 429 | reverse complement strand
TGATAGTATTATTGATAATTAATAAGCCCGCATAATAAGGAGCGCACATGGCTGTGCAACATGACATTCTCGTTGAAGGGAACTGCCTTAGTTTTAAAGGTGGTTTTTTTGGTTTTTCAGCGGTAGTGCTGGTCAACGTAGACGGGCACGGTCCTATCTTGTTTGATACTGGGCACCACTCTACGCGTCTACTGTTGCTGAATGCGCTGGCAGAACGCAACCTCACCCCTGCTGACATCAAAACTGTTTTTCTGTCGCACCTGCATTTCGATCACATCAACAACATTGATCTGTTCACCAATGCCACTATTTATGTCAGCTCGGCAGAATGGGACTACGCGCAGCACCCCGCTTCTGAGGACGTGTTTGGCAGCCAAGGTATGAACGAGTACCTACAGCGCCAAAACTTACAACTCATACAAGCACCAGAAGGTGAGTTAGCCCCTGGCCTGTTCTACAGACAAGCGCCTGGCCACACCACCGGTAGCTATTTGCTGCACTTCGTCAATCCGGATAAAAAGCGTGTTGTGTTAGCAGGGGACGCCTGTAAAACCTACCGTGAACTCGCTACACTGTCCGCTGCCAATGAATATGACCCGGATCGCCAATCCAGTAACACACTGCAGTGGATAGCCGACAACGCCGACATCGTCGTGCCGGGGCATTTCCCTGAGCTGCATCGCACACCACATGGCTGGATCTGGGACCAACCCTCGACGCTGGAACTGATTGTCCGATGAGCACAGAAACTCTTGCCCCTTCCTCTGCCGAACTGATTGCCCAAGAACTGGAAGCCGATATTATTTTCGGCCACTTGCGTCCGCATCAGGAATTGATTGAAGACACATTAATGGCGCGCTTTGATGCCAAGCGCCATGCTGTACGTGCCGCCATTCAAGAACTAGTTGCCCGCCAAATCGTGGTCAAACCACGCTCCCGTTCAGCCCGCGTCAAAGATTTCAGCGCCCAAGAAGTGGAAGAGCTGTATCACCTGCGAGCGCTACTGCAAAAAGAAGCGGTAAGCATCATGCCATTCCCCGTCTCTGAGGCTGACTTAGATGCGCTAAAAACCCTGCACATCCAATATGCCGCTGCAGCATCAGTAGGGGCTGACCCACGCCTGATTCATCAATTTAACGATGAGTTTCATCGCCAAATTTTTGCGCTGTGCGGCAACGAAACCCTGTGTAAGGCTATCGCGTTTTACACCGAAGCCTCTAACCCCATACGTTCTTACGGTATGACTGACCGGCAGTGGCTGGAGCAAGCAATTGCAGAACATGCCGCCATGGTTAACGCCATTGAACAAGAAGACCGTGCCACCTTGGCCCACCTCGTCGTCGCGCACATGCAGCCTACCAGACGACGTTGGGAATCCATGCGCGGCCTGAGCTAAAGCAAACAGAACGTCACTGGAATCACCTTTCCCATGAAATACGATTACCTCATTATTGGTGCTGGCATTGTTGGTGCAGCGTTGGCGGCCGAAATCGTCAAACGTCGCCCCCAAGCCCGTGTATTGGTCGCAGAAAAAGAAGCCCAACCTGCCTTCCACCAAACTGGTCGCAACAGTGGCGTGGTGCACTCCGGCGTGTACTACACACCCGGTAGCCTAAAAACTCGTTTCTGCCGTGAGGGCTTAAGCGAAATCAAAGCCTTTTGTGCAGCCAGACAAATAGGCTACGAAGCGCGCGGAAAATTACTGGTAGCCACTACCCCTCAAGAACAAGAAAACCTCTACAAACTTGAGCAACGCGCCATCGAAAACGAGGTATATACCGAACAACTCACCCAAGCTGACTTAGGCCGTTTAGAGCCTGCCATCACCGGGCTTGCGGCACTACGCATTCCCGAAACAGCCATCACCGATTACGCAGGCATCACCAAAGCGTTATTAGCTGACGTAGAAAATGCGGGCAGCACCGTGCTGTTTAACGCCCCCGTCACTTCGGTGACCCAAGCCGGTTCGGCTTACCGCGTACAAGCCGGCAATCAGCAAATCGAAGCAGGGCACATTATTGCGTGCAGCGGCTTGGCCTCTGACCGGGTGGCCCGCATGTTAGGCATGGACCCCGGCATTAGAATTTTGCCCTTCCGAGGCGAATACTTTGTGCTGCCTACCCACCTGAACAAAGTTGTACACAGCCTGATTTACCCCGTACCCGACCCCACCTTGCCATTTTTAGGGGTACACCTCACGCCTATGATTGATGGCACCATCACCGTAGGCCCCAACGCTGTTTTGGCATTAGCACGAGAAAAATACAGCCATTTCAGCGTAGACGTACGCGACGCCTGGTCCGCCTTAAGCTACAGCGGCCTGTGGAAAATGTTGGCCAAACACCCACGCGCCACTTGGAACGAACTTAAAGGTTCGTTGTTTAAGCAGGTGTATTTAGACGCTGTGCGTAAGTATTGTCCTACTGTCGCCTTGTCGGATCTGCGTACCTATCGCAGTGCTAACCGCGCACAAGCCGTACGCCCAGACGGCACGTTGGTAGACGACTTCCTGATCAAACATTCTGGTGGCCTGACTGCCATTTTGAATGCACCTTCCCCTGCGGCCACAGGCGCCATGCCTATTGCACGTCATATTGCAGACGAACTAGGTTTGTAAACGACAACGTAGAGAAGAAACGGCGTGTATTTGCAAAAATACACGCCGTTTTCTTTTGTCTTCAGTATGACCGTACGTACTGCACAGGTCATGTTCAACCACACTCCTGCACAACTGGCACACTGTACGTCACCATGCGGAACGCTGCGAGCACCGTGTAGAAAATGCCATCCAGCCATCCCCCCTGTGTGTAACTTTTTCCATTTCTGCCTCATCTTATATATAATTAGGCAACATACTATATGGCGACTTCAACGTGGAACAAAAATACTTAGCGCTTCTCAATGTGGCCGAGCAACGGCAGCTTCCGCTGGTAGACAACATACGGCTGTGTTTTCAAATGCTGTCTTTAACTGCCGCTATAGACAGAGAC
>SRSN01000287.1 GCA_004791645.1 Alcaligenaceae bacterium 429 | reverse complement strand
GTGTATTACCTGGCTATACCCTCAAAGACAGCCAACGTTATCCACATGTGGACTGGCAAAATCGCTTGCCCATGCCCCCTCTAGGACGTTTTGGCCAACCTGATGACGTAGCTGGCGCAGTAGCCTATTTACTGAGTTCGCACGCCCGCTATGTGACCGGCCAGAAACTTTCTATAGATGGCGGTTTACGTCTAGGGTAATCGCCCATTTTTTTCCGTTCTGTTTGCCGTAATACGGAGCTATAGGCCTATGTATCAATGGGACTTCAGCCAGGTCTGGCGCTACAAGGAAATCCTGCTGGCAGGTTTGGAATACACCTTGTTTTATACCGTGCTCAGCATTGCCTTCGGGCTAGTGCTGGGTTTGTTTGTCGCACTGGGTCGCATCAGCAGCCCCCGTGCACTGGGCATCCCGCTACGCGGAGCCGTAGAACTATTCCGATGTACCCCATTCCTGGTCATTTTGATCTGGTTCTACTATGCCCTACCGGTACTGATTGATATTAATCTGTCAGCCCCTACGGCGGCGCTACTCGCCCTGTCGTTGTATGGCGCAGCGTTCTACTCAGAAATCATCCGTGCTGGGATTGTGTCTATTGACCCCGGGCAAGTCGAAGCAGCTAAAGCACTAGGCATGCGAAAGTGGCAAGCCCTACGTCGTGTGATCTTGCCGCAAGCATTCAAACGCATGATCCCACCGTTGATGAACCAGTCTATTTTGCAGTTGAAAAACACCTCGTTAGTGTCGGTGCTAGCTGTACCTGACTTGGTGTATCAAGGTCAGCTCATTGCACACGAAACCTACCGCCCACTAGAGGTCTATACCGTGGTGGCCTTGGCGTATTTCGTTGTACTGTTCCCAGCCACCTTGCTGGTGCAGCACATTGAAAACCGTTTGGCTCGCAGCAACTAGGGAGCACGACCATGATTCATGTACGAAATCTACGCAAAGCTTATGGCGACAACGTGGTGCTTAAAGATATTTCCTTAGATGTGCCTAAAGGAGCCGTGTTGGCCCTGATAGGCCCATCAGGGTCCGGGAAATCTACCTTGTTACGCTGTTTAAACCTACTGGTACAGCCCGATGGTGGCACGGTACAAGTAGGCGACATACATTTTGACTTCGGCCAAAAAAAGCGCCAACCCAGTGATGCTGAACAGGCATGTTTTCGCACGTCTACTGGCATGGTGTTTCAGCACTTCAACCTGTTCCCACACATGAACGTGCTGCAAAACGTGATGGAAGGCCCCATTACCGTGCGCAAACACAGTCGCGCCCAAGCAACCGAGCAAGCCAAAACCTTACTAGAAAAAGTGGGACTACTACACAAGGCTGAGTTTTTTCCTAACCGTTTATCGGGTGGTGAAAAACAGCGTGTTGCCATTGCTCGTGCCTTGGCAATGCAACCTAGTGTGATGCTATTTGACGAAGCCACCTCGGCACTAGACCCCGAGTTGGTAGGCGAAGTGCTCAACGTGATGCGCACCTTGGCTCAAGAAGGCATGACCATGGTGATCGTCACTCACGAAATAGAATTTGCCCGTGAAATGGCCGATAGAGTGCTGTTCATGAAAGACGGTGTAGTGGTAGAGGAAGGGCCAGCAAAACAACTGATAGACAGCCCACAGCAACCTGCTACCCAAGCGTTTCTTAGTCACTTTCACCATGCTAGCCAGCGAGGTGCTCATGCCTGAAACGCCTTTACAAACTGTGCTTGCGACTACCTTACCGGATGCCGCTAGCGCCGAGGAAAAGCAGGAGTTCCAGCGCGGGCTGCAACTGATCGCCCAACTGATTGCGCATCAAACACACACGCCTACGGACCCTATTGCTGTGCAATCGGTGCTGGAGTCTGCATCATGATTCCTCGTCATATTGCCGCCTTACAGAGCGCCTACCGCAGTGGCCAATTACGTATCACCGATGTGGTGCAGACACAGTTGGATCGCATTGCTGAGCAACAACCGCACTTGCATGCCTACATCAGTTGGCATGCGGACAGCGCTTTAAAACACGCAGCACTACAGCAACAACAGCTGGAAACCCACCCTAACGCTTTACCCCCACTCTTTGGCGTAGGCATATCCATCAAAGACAACATGGATGTAGCGGGGATGAAAACCAGTGGTGGTTCATTCTCACAGCAACACCAGCCTGCAGCCACACAAGATGCGGCGGCAGTGGCACGATTACGTGCTGCTGGTGCCATCATTCTAGGCAAAGCCAACTGCCATGAGTTTGCGTTTGGTGGCCCCTCCTTTGACCTGCCTGTTCCCCCTGCTACCAACCCGTGGAAAGCTGGTTACTTTCCGGGTGGATCATCTAGCGGTTCTGGCACCACCGTAGCGGCTGAGCTCTGTATGGCCTCTATTGGTACAGACACGGCGGGCTCTATACGATCACCCAGTACAAACTGCGGCCTAGTGGGGCTAAAACCCACCTATGGTGCGGTGCCCTTAGACGGTGTACGTATGCTCAGCGTGAGTCTGGACCATGCGGGGCCTCTAGCCCATAGCGTGGAAGACTGCGAGCGAATTTTCACAGCATTGTGCCCACAGGCGGTACATTCTGCTGCGCCCAATCGCCCCATACGGTTAGGGATTCCTACCAGTCACTGGGGGCTGAAAGCCTTACTACAGCCCGAAGTACACAGCATGATGGAAGGGGTACAACAACAGTTACAAAATGCCGGTGTAGAGATAGTACCGGTGTCCCTTCCTAATTTAGAAACACTGCACACCAGTAGCGCACTCTTAATGATGGCTGAAGTGGCTTACGTATTTGGCCCTAAAGTACGCCAACACTTTGACGCGTACGGCCAAATTTTTAGAGGTCGCGTTTTAGTAGGGGAAAACATCCCTGCCCGCGCCTATCTGCAAGCTACACAAGACAAGCTACGACTGACCCAAGCTTTGGCGCATAGCCTACAAGCGGTAGATGCTTTGCTACTGCCAGGAGCCACGGCGGTAGCAGGTCCGTTGAATCAAGTAGACAC
>SRSN01000286.1 GCA_004791645.1 Alcaligenaceae bacterium 429 | reverse complement strand
CTGTATAAATAAACAGTATTGTGGGATGTGTTGCGTCTTGATAAGTTGTTTCAAATAAATACAACTTAAGGGGGCGTAGTATGTTGTCGTTAGATGGTTTGGAAATTCGTCGTATTGTAGTGCATCATATCCCTAAGGCCATAAATAGGGAGACTGCTACGGCAGTTTGCTCAGATGCTCTTGTTGACCTTCCATCTGCTGGTTTAGATATGTTCTCTAGGCGCATAGCAGGTGCTCTTGGGAGTCGGTCTAAGGGAATCAAAGTTGATATAAAGAAAACAGAGGTTGGGAGTTTTTTCCAGCGCTCTGCGGGTATTATGTCTACTGCTAGTGACGCCGAGTTTATTGATCTCTCGAAGGAGTTAGCACAGGCACTATGTGACGCACAAGGTATTAAAGGGTTGGCAGAAAGTAAACTGCTTGTGATGTCAGGTGTCACTGGAGAGTTCCAACGCCCTTTTCTGGTAGTGGTTAAAGCTGATATGCAAGATGCATTAGCGGAGGTTCCAGTAGAGGATGGCCCGGCGATTATTAGTTATTTAGATAACATCTTTCTTACGGACTCACAGCGCCTTTTTAAAATCGGGTTTATACAGCAAGTTGTTGCTAGGCCTAGGCTGGACAATGGAGTAAGAGATAAAGATGATTATGCAATTCATTTGTTTGATCACTTATTAACAGCAACTGAGTCGAGGAGTGCTGCTCACTATTTTTATGCAGACTTCTTAGGTACGGATGTTGCGGCATCAGACAGGCGTCTTACTCAAGACTTTTATGAGAAAACATTACGCTTTTTTGAGTCTAGGCAGTATGAGGCTGATGAGCTGATAGAAAAGGGCGAAGCATTAAGGAGTGAGCTGAGAAATAATGAAGGAACTATTTCTGTTCCTGATTTCGCAGGTAGGAACCTAGCTCCCGATGAGGCAGATGCATACGAGGCGTATATGAGGTCTCAATCTTTTCCTGATCATGCAATTACAAAGGATGTTGAGTACATTAAGAGTAAGATCAAGCGGCGTCGGAAGTATGTTTTTAGTTCTAATGTCATGATCACGACCCCTTCTGATGGTGGGAACTTAGTCTCTATTGAAGCCACAGAGGATGGTAGTACGACGGTGGTGATTTCGGGAACATTAACAAAAAGTGAGTAATGAGCACAGATTTTCTTGAATGGTTTGAGGACATGAGGCCCGCTTTTGGTAAGTGGGCTGAGTTTGTTATTGATACCATCAAGGAGCGAGTAAAGTCGGATGTGGGGGAGGGGAGGTATGAGAGTTTCTTCAAACTCTCCCCTGCGTATAGGCTGAAAACCATAACCTCGGCGGCTGAAAAGTTAGACCGAAAAAAATATCCTAACCCATATGAGGAAATGACAGATTTAGTAGGTGCTAGGTTTGTCGTTCTCTTGAGATCAGATATCTCGATTCTGGATAGAGCCATTATTAACCGGAGCTGTTGGGCGGTCAGCAAAGAAAGAGACTACATTAACGAGACGTTTGTGGATCCCTCTGTTTTTGACTACCAATCTATGCACTATTTAGTTAGAAGTACAGGGGACTGCGTTTTAGATGGTGTGCAGATACCAGAAGGCTTGACATGTGAGGTTCAGGTTAGGTCGCTGTTACAGCATGCGTATGCTGAGTTGGTTCATGATGATATTTACAAGGCTGATGTTTTTGTTCATGAGAGGACGAAAAGATTAGTGGCTAGAAGTATGGCCCTCATGGAATCAACAGATGAAATATTCCTTGAAATTTCCAAAGAGCTAGAGAGTATTAGAAGTGCTCAAACGTGTTGGTTTAGCGCGGCAAGCTTGGCGTATAGGGACATCAGTGGAAGTGCGTCTACAGATCCTACGGAGTTATATAGACTCATATCAGAGACTTACCGCGATGTTCTCCGTGAGGTTTCGCAGAGTGCTTTAGGTGAGTTGATCAAGGACAGTAGACGGCGTCAACTGATTCGAGATAGGGCTTCAGATTCAGAGCTGTTCTCGGACCCCACTTGTGTGCTTGTTTATTGGTTATTGAGGAATAGTCCGAGGCGTACCGTTCGTGAATGGCCGAGGGCAGACTTGCAAACTGATTTAGAACAAATTGCTGCTGACTTAGGTATGTCATTGAATGTATGAATAACTCTGACCTCATAGCACTTAGGCTGGGGTATCTCAATATTACGCAAGAGATTATCTCTCGGCTGGCAAGTAGCGCAGCAGTTGTAAAAGGGGCTGGCGTAACAGTTCTGGCGGCGATGTTGGCTTATGCCAGTAGTGATAAAGCCGCTAACTTCCAGTGGTGGCTCTTTCTGCCTCCTGGCCTAATATTTATGACATTTCATGCCTATTTTCTTCAGAGAGAGCGGGCATTTAGGAAACTGTACAATCAAGCAGCCGCTAAGCCCCTGACCGAGGTAGTGAGTATGGTGATTGATACGGCAAGCATTCAGGCTGTGAAAGAGGATTTTTGCGAGGTGCTATGCAAAAAATCTGTATTCCAGTTCCATGTGCCATTAAATATCTTTGTGATTCTTGCTTTCCTGAGTACACGTAATGACTGGGTCAACAGGGTTTCACTATTACTGGGCTCTTGATGTGCCAAGGCTTGTGTTTCCGTAATAGCCCTCCCCAAGAGGGCTTTTTTACGCCCATCTATTCCACTCATGAAAAGTTTTTGATCATGAGTATGAATGTTAGGTCATGCACAAAACCAAGTATGAATTAATTTAACTCACATAGAGAAATGAACAGGGCAGAGCGTAAGAGTGCTGTGCCCTGTGAGGGTGAGATCGTTGGATGGTATGGAATGGCCTGCAGAGATGCGGGCTATTTTTTTGTTGTGGTTTTTTGATTTGTAGTGGTCGGTGGGATGGCTTGATCTGGCTGAATGCCTCGCATACCCATTCTGAAGAGATGCACCCGCTCAGCAAGGGTGTTCAGTTCTTCTTCGGTTAAAAGGTTGTGGAGTTTAAACTCTCCGGCAATCCTTGAGTAGATAGAGCTAGGAGTGTCTATAGCCAT
>SRSN01000285.1 GCA_004791645.1 Alcaligenaceae bacterium 429 | reverse complement strand
CCATAGCCTACAAGCGGTAGATACTTTGCTACTGCCAGGATCCACGCCGGTAGCAGGTCCGTTGAATCAAGTAGACACTTTCTACTTTCTTACCCAACCTAACCTCAATGCCATTGCCAACTTAAGCGGACAACCTGCCATCGCTTTGCCTAGCGCAATCAGCGAAGAAGGGTTACCTATGGGCATACAACTGCTGGGTAAGCGCCACCAAGACCATGCTTTGCTACACATTGCTCAACGCATAGAAACCATTCTTGATTTTGCCCATCAACGGGATCAACACCACGCTGTAACCAGTCCTCTAGGAGACAAACATGGACCACTACAATAACGATGCTCCCCATCAGATGTCCCGTCGCCAACTTGCCAAGCTGGCCGCTGCTTCCGCTCTAGGTCTGAGCTTGCCTATTGCCAGTGCAAGTGCTCAGTCCGCGCCCTCAGACACCGAGTCCACACTGGAACGTATACGTCGCACCAAGAAACTACGCATTGCAGCGCTGGTAGGTGAGCCTCCGTACTTCACCCGTGACCCCTTTACCAAAGAATGGTCGGGTGCATCGGTAGAAATGGCTAAGGACATCGCCAAGATTCTGGATGTGGAACTGGAATATGTGGATTCCACCTACGGCAACTCGGTGATACAGCTGCAAACTGGCAAAGTGGACTTGGCGATGGCGCTCACCCCCACCCCACAGCGCGCGTTATCCATTGGTTTTTCTCATCCCACGTATCTGCACCCCTACGGTATTGTGGCGCAGGAAAGCGTTCAAGCCAGTACATGGGCAGACCTCAACAAACCAGAAGTGCGCATCGCCGTAGACTTGGGTTCCACACAAGAAATGGCAGCGCGCCGCTATGCGCCACAAGCCCAAATTACCGCCTTTGCTACACGCGATGAAGTGATGCTGGCGCTGCAAAGCAAGAAAGTAGACTGCGCTGTGTTCGCTGTGCTGCTGGGTCTAACCGCCGTAAAAAAGAACCCCAGCATCGGCAAGTTCTCTATGCTAACTGACCCCATCGTAGGGTTGACCTCTAACTTGGCCTTTGCCAAAGAGACCAATACCGACTGGCGTGACTTCTTAAACGTTTGGGTGGATTACAACCGTGATCTGGGCCAAATCAGTGGCTGGATTCTAGACAGCTTGAAGTTAGCGGGCATTGAGCCTAGCGATATCCCTTCGGACGTCGTGTTCTAAGCCACTCGCTATGGATCCCTACTCATCTTCTCCTGCCGTCACCATTATTGGTGGCGGCATGGTTGGCACTGCCTGCGGCTTGGCTCTGCAAGAACGTGGGCTATCTGTCACCATTATTGATGCGGGCGACGAACGCGACAAAGCCAGTTTTGGCAATGCCGGCGTCATCAGCAATGGTTCTATCTTTCCCATGGCCAGTGCGGGTATCTGGAAGCATTTGCCACGCTATGCGCTGAACCGTGATAACGGCTTACGCATACGCTATGGCGACCTACCTTTTCTGGCGCCATGGCTGCTGCGCTTTATGGCGAACGCCAGCACGACGCGACGCGAACAAGCCGTAGCCGCACTCGCCCCTTTTACTGCCACAGCACTGAGCTACCATCAAAAGTGGGCGCAACGTACTAGCAGCGAGCACCTCATACGCCAAGAAGGTTGGCTACGCTTATATAGAAGTGCAGAAGGCTTTGCCAGTAGCGCGGCCGATCGCCTGCTGCTTGAACGCCATGGCGTGAAATTCGACGTGCTGGATACGCAAGCCTTACGCGAACTAGAACCTGCTATTCAACACCCGTTTCATCGGGCTATTTGGCTAACGGAAACCGCTACGGTTGCCACACCTGGTGAGTTGCTCTTGGCCTACCAGCAGCTATTCCAGCAACAAGGTGGCCGATGGGTGAACGATCAAATACAACAGTTGCATACTGCCGAAGGCTACGTGCAGCTGTACGGTAAACAGCAGCATTACAAGAGTCAAACCGTGGTGCTTGCAGCAGGTGCATTAAGTGCGCATCTATGCCAACAACTGGGCTACCGTATTCCGCTGGTGGCGGAACGTGGCTATCACGTCAGCCTACCTATGCCTGAAGGCCCAGCCTTACGGCGTGCGGTGTACGATGTGGCGGCAGGCTACGTGGCTGCCCCTATGCAAGATCGATTGCGCTTACTGAGCGGCGTTGAACTGGCACACCCACAAAGTCGTGCCAATCCCATTCAACTTGAGCGGCTCTACCCTGCTGCCCGTGAAGCCTTGGGGCTAGCCCCCACTATGGATACCTCACAGCTTTGGTCTGGCAATAGGCCGTCTACCCCCGACAGCTTGCCGGTATTAGGCTTTACTCCACGTCATCAACAAGTGCTGTGCGCATTCGGACACGGGCACATTGGTTTTTCCACAGGCCCTATTACCGGCGAACTGATTGCACGGTTGATTTGCCGAGAGCATTTACCTGTGGATATACATCCGTTTAGGGTAGATCGTTTTTAACCGGATGTAGATACCGCTTTGCTCGTTATGCCATAAAAAAACGCCCCGTCAGGGGCGTTTCTCTTGGTGTAGCCGTGTGTAGTCTGGTTAATCCAGCGCTTGTTTGGCTTGGTCGCGCAGCGTGTCCATGTTGCCGCCCTGACGTACACCTTCCAACCACTGCAAACCTACTTCACTGATCTGCTCTGCCTGTTCAGCTTCGAGGGCAGCACCCACTTTGTGCTCGGCAAAATCAATGATGTTGTTGATGTTTTGCAGTGCAGTTTTCAGCTGAGCATAGTTTTGCTGCATATCCCCAACAGACTGAATATACGCTTCTAGAATATGAAAAGGGTCACGTCTGAACATCATAATTCTGCTCCTAGTTGTTATGCCATGCCTGCCCTGCAAGCACTTCGCAAATGGGTAAATTCTGCTACGCCTAGTACAAAAGCTATTATGCGACAAGGGCCGCACCACTCAGCCCAAAAACGTACGGCATGCAAACCGGGCGTTTGGTTAATGAGTTGATCGAAATTGTTGGTGTTTAAGTCTTGAACCATGATGGCCTACCTTACTCA
>SRSN01000284.1 GCA_004791645.1 Alcaligenaceae bacterium 429 | reverse complement strand
ACGTATATGTAAGTATCTAGAAAATATTTCCAAACAAACTCGGAATAGTCTTAAACAACTAAAGGGCTTGTGCTTTTAACATCCTATTTTGTTTTGCCTGCCTATATGCGTACAGCAAATAGTGATGTGCAAGGAGCACGATAATGTTGAACATTCTAATGAAGAGCCAGAACGTACTACGTATGCGATACAGCGGGTCTACGGTACTGGCATTGTCCTTTGCATTACTTATAGGAGTTAGCCCGGCTAAAGCCCAAACAGAAGTTTGCTTTAGATCTCGAGACTTAACACCCAGCACTACTTGGTCTATGGCACCAGACGGAAGTACTTTTAAAAATGGCGATATAGTAGGCCGAACTTCAGCCTATACCCAGTTCTTTATGCCCATTGGACATGGAGAAACCGTCCACGTTGATGCTAATGGTATACCTGTTAGCAACGCCTATAATGCAGTACCTTTGGGTGGTATGCCAGGGCTAGGTTTAATTGTTCGCTGGGCAGGATACAACGCCACCGTCACCTTAACACCCACAGCTCCAGGCGCAGCACCAGGAACAATTATTTCAAATAAAACCTGGCTTTCTGTACTTAAGGCCAGGGCCACATCAAACTACACCCTGACACATTTCTACACTTTTGAACTAGTGGTGATTGATGAAAAACTCTACAAAGGCGGAAAGCTAAATTTTGTTGAAACTGGAAAAACATTGGTCCAAACAGCTAGCCAAAAAGGGGCTGGTGTCCCCCAAGTTTGCTATAACGGTTTTGTTGATCCAATGGCTGCATTGCTTGGTACTGTTCAAGTACCTGAGCTGCCTAAGCCCGTGACTCCTACCTGCAGGTTTACTACCAATACATTGAATCAACGTGTAGAGTTGGAGCCAGTAGATCCAGGACAAATCACACCAGCCGGCAGTGCTCGCCCCACAGGATCAGAGGGTCAATCTTTCTTTTATGTTAATGCG
Organism: Alcaligenaceae bacterium 429; assembly: GCA_004791645.1. GTDB lineage: Bacteria > Pseudomonadota > Gammaproteobacteria > Burkholderiales > Burkholderiaceae_B > Paenalcaligenes. Next base: position 2,070 of record SRSN01000284.1, on the reverse strand, counting down.
ACAAACTGCAATAAGGGAGCAAAAATAAAGCTCTACTTTACAGATACCCGTGATACCTCAACGCCTAAAGAGTACATACGCACCAATAATCCGGCCGTTGGTATACGTTTATATTATTCAGGTGAGTATGAGACTATGCCTTTTGGGCCAGCACCAGTAGGCTCATGGGTGCCTTCACGATATGCCCCCACTCTAGGGCCTGCTACATATGAAGGGGCCAGCTTATCGGCTGGATTTACCGCACAATATGTACGACTGCCGAATAAAACCGAAGCAGACATCAAGCCAGGTCCTGTAGACGCTTCAGCGACGCTTGTGATTGTCTACCCTTAAGATGCAAGCATAAAAAACGGAGCTTAATAGCTCCGTTTTTTATGCTCGACTGTTTTTTGCTAGAGGCAGGCTCAATGCCATCGTATCTATAAACATCCACTGCAACATCTACATAGATTTACCAGCACGTAAAAGTTCAGCGTAAACACCATCAATCTTAGCTAACTCATCGTGCGTGCCTTGCTCAACAAGACGTCCTGCTTTTAAGACAAAGATACGATCAGCTCGACGTACCGTCGACAAACGATGCGCAATGGAAATAACGGTACGGTTTGAGGCCAACTGTGCAAGAGCAGCGGACATCGTACTTTCGGTAGCATTGTCTAATGCACTAGTAGCCTCATCCAGCAACAAAATAGGGGGGTTACGTAAAATGGTTCGCGCCAATGCTAACCGCTGCTTTTCACCGCCTGAGAAGCGATACCCACGTTCACCGACGGTGGTTTGATAACCCTCAGGTAAGGACGCAATAAGCTCATGAATCTGCGCAGTCTTTGCTGCTGTGATTAAGTCCTCATCACTGGCTTCAGGTTGCGCAAAACGTAGATTTTCCGCAATGCTAGTATTGAACAGAAACGGTTCTTGCATAACCACACCAATGGTGTTGGCTAATTGCTCAAAACTCATCTCGCGCAAATCAATGCCATCTACCGTGATGCGCCCAGCATCAGGATCGGCTAAGCGCGCAAGAAGGTAGCCCAATGTGGTTTTACCTGCACCTGTAGGGCCTACAATCGCAATATGAGAACCAGCCGGAATATCTATAGACACATCATGTAGGTTTTTCAACCCTTGTTCATAACCATAGCTAATAGCCTCTAGCCGTACGTGCCCCTGTACTCCAATGCCTGGAAAGCTCTTGGGATGTATAGGCTCAATAACTTCCGGCGTAGTATCTAAGTACTCAAATATCCGTATAAAGAGAGCCCGTGTAGTACGTAACTGCACACTACTTGCGAGCAGGGCTTCGAGTGGCCACATCAACTGCTCTTGAAGAGCAATCAGAGCAACTAGGGTACCGATTGTCACCAATGCGCCCTGGTCAATGAACCAGCCACCTAAAAGCAATGTTAAGGCTGGTAATGCACCAAGTAATACGTAAATGACCGTCCATTGCCACTCACCTGCCGTGTGTGCACGCACTTCTAGTTTGGCAACATCAGCAGAGGCACGCGTAAAACGCTGTATGAGGAACCCAGACCTCGCCATCGTTCGTGATAACACGATACCTGGCGCTGACAGTGTTTCTTGCACCGCTGCTGACATTTCAGCGTGCCCCTCTTGCTGCTTATGGGTGAGCCGTTCGCGCCTCTCTCCAATTTTGCTACTCAGTAAAACCAACGGCGGTACTATCGCAAACGAGAACAACGCCAACCGCCAGTCCAGCAATATCATGGCAAAAGCCGTAGTAATGATAATGCTGACATTACGTGCCATTTCAGTCATGGTGTTGCTAACGACGGATTGCAAGCCCCCCACGTCATTAGCAATGCGCGATTGTATTTCTCCTGTACGAGTACGCGTATAAAAACCCAAAGAAAGCGTTTGCAGATGGCTATAAAGCCGAACTCGCAAATCATGCATCACTTCCTGTCCTATCTTGGTCGAGATTATGGTTTGCAGTACGTTGATGCAAGCACCTATAACCGTAACGCCTACCAAAGCAAGTGCTAACCATGTTAACAAGCTGAGATTTCTCTCTGGCAATGCTGTGTCAATGATTGCACGCAGCAGAAA
>SRSN01000283.1 GCA_004791645.1 Alcaligenaceae bacterium 429 | reverse complement strand
AGATAGATATGTCTCGCGCTGGTCTAATCACGCTGACAGAAGTTGAGCTGTCAGCTGATTATGCACACGCTAAAGTATATTTCACAGTTTTTGGCGCTGAGCCACAGACTGCAACTGAAGTACTGAATGCCAAGGCTGGCTGGCTGCACTCGCAGCTATACCGCTTGTTGCATATCCATACTGTTCCTACTCTGCGTTTCTTCTACGATGATCACGTGGTGCGTGGCATGGCCATGTCCAAGCTGATCGACGAAGCAAACCGTTCTTCTTTCAGTACGGCTACTGACGCTGTTCCTGACGACGATCCTGACGACGACCAGGCCTGAGTCGGCGCGTCGTTTTTTAGCGGAAAATAAATACGATGGCGAGGCGACAACGCGGACGTGTGCTCGATGGTGTGCTGTTGCTGGACAAAGATGAAGGATTGTCCAGTAACCACGCATTGCAACGCGCCCGACGAGCGATGGATGCTCGTAAAGCAGGTCATACTGGCACTTTAGATCCTTTTGCTACAGGGTTGCTGGTGTGCTGCTTTGGTAAAGCAACGAAAATTTCTGGACTGTTACTGGATGCTGATAAAGCATACGAAGCAGAACTTACCTTCGGTGCAGAAACTGACTCTGGTGACTTAACCGGTACGGTAGTTGCGACGGCGGAGCTGCCTGATGGCGGTGCCGATGTAGAAGCAGTAAAACAAGTATTGCAAGAATTCTTAGGTGAAATTCAACAAATTCCACCGATGTACTCGGCCTTAAAGCGTGATGGTAAGCCGCTGTATGAGTATGCACGGCAAGGCATAGAACTGGAAAGACCACCCCGTACAATAACGATTCATAATATTGAGCTGTTATCTTGCGAAGGGAACACTGCGCGTATTGCAGTGGAGTGCAGTAAAGGCACGTATATCCGAACTTTGGCACAAGATATTGGTCAACGTTTAGGTTATAGGGCTCACCTGACGGCATTGCGTCGTACGGCTGTGGGACCCTTTTTATTGGAAAAGGCGGTAACGCTGGACACAATACAGGATTCTGAGGAACCTGAATCCCTTTTAATCGGGCTGGCTGATTTACCCGAGACGCTACGCCCAGCTAACCTTAACCTTAAGGAAACATTATGAGTCGCGCATTGCGCAATGTGGCTATTATTGCTCACGTAGACCACGGGAAAACTACCCTGGTTGATCAGCTTCTGAAACAGTCTGGCACTTTCCGTGCGAATGAACATGTTAGCGATCGCGTTATGGACTCTGGCGATATCGAGAAAGAACGCGGTATCACTATCTTGGCCAAAAACTGCGCGGCAGAGTTTGAGGGTACACACATCAACATTATTGATACCCCCGGACACGCTGACTTCGGTGGTGAGGTAGAGCGTGTACTGTCGATGGTTGACGGAGTGTTGTTGCTGGTGGATTCGGTAGAAGGCCCTATGCCCCAAACCCGTTTCGTAACCCGCAAAGCGTTGGAACTAGGTCTGAAACCTATCGTGGTGGTGAACAAAGTTGACCGTCCAGGTGCTAGACCAGATTTCGCTGTAAACGAAACATTTGATTTGTTTGACAAGTTGGGTGCTACAGAAGAGCAGTTGGACTTCCCAATTGTTTACGCTTCTGGTCTGTCCGGCTATGCCGGTTTGACTGATGATGTGCGTTCCGGCGATCTTCGCCCACTGTTCCAAGCTATTTTGGACCACGTGCCTCAACGTGAAGATGACCCAGATGGTCCATTGCAGTTGCAAATCTGTTCCTTAGACTACAGCAGCTACGTCGGTAAGATCGGTGTAGGCCGTGTAAACCGTGGTCGTGTGCGTGCTGGTCAAGACGTGATTCTGAAATTTGGTCCTGAAGGCGAGCCAATCAAAGGCCGCATCAACCAAGTTCAAACCTTTAAAGGTGTGAACCGTCAACAAGTGGAAGAAGCCCAAGCGGGTGACATCGTACTGATCAACGGTATTGATGAAATCGGTATTGGCTGCACACTGATGGATCCTGCTAAGCCAGAAGCTCTGCCATTGCTACGCATTGACGAGCCTACACTGAGCATGAACTTTATCGTTAACTCCTCGCCATTGGCGGGTCGTGAAGGTAAATTCGTGACCAGCCGTCAGATTCGCGATCGCTTGGATTTGGAATTGAAATCCAACGTGGCTTTGCGTGTAAACGAAACCGGTGATGATACTGCATTTGAAGTATGTGGCCGTGGTGAGTTGCACTTGACCATCTTGTTGGAAAACATGCGTCGTGAAGGCTACGAGTTGGCGGTATCCCGTCCACGCGTGTTGATCAAAGAAGAAAACGGCGTGAAGATGGAGCCATACGAGCACCTGACAGTGGACGTTGAAGACGGTCACCAAGGTGGTGTGATGGAAGAGTTGGGTCGCCGTCGTGGTGACTTGCAAGACATGATCCCTGATGGTCGTGGTCGTACACGTTTGGAATACCGTATTCCTGCACGTGGTCTGATCGGCTTCCAAGGCGACTTCATGACACTGACACGTGGTACAGGCTTGATGAGTCACATTTTTGACTCCTACCAGCCTATGCGTGAAGGTTCCGTGGGTGAGCGTCGTAACGGCGTGCTGATCAGCCAAGACGATGGTGAAGCAGTAGCTTACGCTTTGTGGAAACTGCAAGAGCGCGGCAAAATGTTCGTTTCGCCTAACGACCCAGTTTACGAAGGTATGATCATCGGTATTCACAGCCGTGACAACGACCTGATCGTGAACCCAATTCGTGAGAAGAAACTGACTAACGTTCGTGCATCCGGTAAAGATGAGCACATCGACCTGATTACACCGATCCGTTTGTCCCTGGAATATGCTGTAGACTTTATTGATGACGATGAATTGGTGGAAGTAACACCTAAATCCATCCGTCTGCGTAAACGTCACTTGAAAGAGCATGAGCGTCGTAAGTTTGCTCGTGAAGAAGCATAATCAGGTACGCAGTATTTAGCTGGTAACAGCTACAAGAAGCCCATGAGTCCTTTTGGATTTGTGGGCTTTTTTGTTTTGAGACACTGCGGGAGTTGTAGCAGAGAGTTCATAGCACACGCTGGGGCTGCGGCTATCTTTTTG
>SRSN01000282.1 GCA_004791645.1 Alcaligenaceae bacterium 429 | reverse complement strand
TTATAAAAGAGAGCTGTTCTAAAAGTGGGCGAATGGGTGCTTCCTTAGCATCTAAAAACGCGATATCTCGCCTATACGGCACAAAACCTTTGAACATCTCAAAGGAATACACGTTTTCACCCACTACCCTGCCTATGGCCGTGAACTTCTGGCAAGGTTCTGTGGACTCGAACTTCTCTTTTGGCGAGTAATAAATCAGCCAATCACCTACCGCCATGCGTTTAAGCGGTTGAGCCTTACCGTGACATAGCTGGCTGAATCCGCCCCCAACGCCAACACCTACGTGGTCTTTAGAAGCAACTCCTATCCAATAGCGCGTAGTCATGATTGAGCCCCTACAGATAAATTAACTGTGTATTTAACCAGTATAATATACCCATTATGAGCAGTCTGCTCGGGAGTTTTATAGGCTTTCTATCCCTCTCTAGTTACCATCCAACAAAAAACCGCCCTAAGGCGGTTTACTAATGAACTGAGAACAAACCGTGCTATCTAGCCTGATTCTCAAACTCCTGCTTAATCTCGGGGAATTTCGTGAAAATACTGCTTCTAGCGTGTGATATATCGGTGACTACCGTATTTGCCGCTGCTTGCATCGCACCTTCAACGCGTTTTTGCATATCACTCTTAGGGCCTGTTAACAGCTCTTTGCGCACATCGTATTTATATACAACCAGAGTAGTATCCCCAGAAGGAGTGCTGTCAGCATACGGTACAGGCACTACCAGCGGAAGCTCAATGGCTACCGTCACACTCACCGCACACAGAGAAGCAGGCGTCAATTGATACCCAATTGCGCTAACAAGCAGCCCTTTTGCTCTTGACCCTACGCTGTCAGCAATTTGAAAACCATTTTGCTTAAGTTCGGCTTCCATCGTGTCTTTCAAGGCTGAAGCATTAGCCAAACACCCATCTGCAACTTGCTCTTGTACTTTAACGTGGAAGGTATCTATGGTGCTGATTAACGCCTCTGGCCCACCATCTAGCAACAGCGAGTGACCATTCGCATGAGCGGTAGCTCCCATCAACGACAAACACACCGCGGCAGATAATCCGACTACAGAACTGCTTACTGCTTTTACTCTCATGTCATTCCTACTGTTTTGACAGCCACATCCTCAAGCTGTTCATTACTTCGTGATTCATGACAAGTGTAAATCCTGAGTAAACGCCTCTGCAATCGGATGGCAACCCGTTTTTCTACACACTCAGTAGGTAGGCATTTACACCATGCGACTCCATACCTGATCGCGCTTGATAGCTTTATGCCAGATAGCAAAACTCACATGCCCAGCAATCATGGCCAACAATACCCAAGCCAAAATACCATGCGCTGCATTACCTACGGAAATCATCCAGCCAATTTTCTGTTCACTGGCTTCCCAAAGGGAAATGCCAAAGGGTGTAAAAGCACGACCCGAACCATAGCTACGCAACAAGGCCAGTAACGGCACAACAATCATCAGCGTATACAGCAGCTTGTGACCAATACTGGCCAACTTCCCACTACAGGAATCTTCTGGCTGAGGACGGTTGCTTGCATTACGACCAACCCATCCCAAACGGATCACAATCAACACAAAAAGCACAGCACCCAGCGGCCCGTGTGTACCTAGGAAGAAATACGTAAGCGGTGTCTCACCCAGGATAATCAATAGCACCATACCCAAGAACTGCCATAGGAGGATAGCGGCCATTCCCCAGTGCAATACCCTAGAAACCAAACCATAACGCTCGTGATTGTCCTGCATTTCATACTCCATTAAATGTGTTGTGACGTAGTTTTCTACGCTTAGGCGCTCCAGCCATCTATGTTGGAAAGCGCTTCGTTCACTGCAAATATCTTGGCATTCACATGAGGGATGCCTGCTTGCTTTAAACGATCTGCATGCAATGCTAAATAACGCTCAGCATTGGCTTTATCAGCAAACAGATAGATCCCCCCTGCCTCATTCTCTGCGGCGTTCTCAGTCCATATTTTCCAAATCAGCCCTGCCTCTTTGGCGATAGACTGCGCCAAGCCTTCCATCGCGGGAACCATGTCGTTGCCCCACGGGCCGGTGTACGGGAAATCAACTTGAAGGATGTAGTGCATTGCGTGCTCCTTGTGTCGTGTACCGCCTAAAGGCTTAGGCGGCTATTGCGTGTTTGAGTGCCGTCAGCAATTGGTCCGCCTTCACCATACCCACCGCTAACGCAGACATTTCACCATTACGTTCCAACAAAATCGTAGGGAAAGAACGTACTCCCCATTGTCTGCAACGCACGAACTCTTGGTGTACCGCTTGCTTGGCTTCTGGCGACTCAAACAACGCATTGAACTCAACCACATCCAGCCCTAAACGCAGACAAATTTCAGCGTAAAAATCTAGCTTGGTGGTGTCTTGCCCTTCTACATAAAATTTCTGTTGGATCGCAGAGAAAAACTGCAGAACTACAGCTTCTGGCAGATTATGTTTTGCTTGAAGCAGCTTTACCGTTGCCACCGCACGGCAGGCGGGCTCGGTATCGTAGTTAAAATGCGGCGCCTCTAACAACGTAAAGCCAAAAGGCTGGCCTGTAACCTTAGCAATGTGCTGCCATTCATTACGCAGGAAATCTTTGAACTGTGGGCTCCATGGGTCGCCGCCGCCAGCCCGCAAACCACCCATGGTGATAGAAAACGCTATACCTTCTGCCGCACAAAAATCAGCTAATACTTTAACCGTAGGAGAAATACCCCAACACCATGAACACATAGGGTCGCCAACGTAGCGCACCGCTAAGCCTTGACGCAACGTCGGCTTCACGCTGGTGGCTGTATCTAACTCGGGTAATAAACACGCACCGGTAACAGGATCGCAATTCATCATTTGTACAGACTCCTTCTGGATTAGCTCTGTACAGTCTACGTAACCTGCCCTGAATCAGTAAGAGGCTTATTATGATTTCATTGTTCAATAATACTGAACAATAAAGAAACTCAAATATCCACTAAATGCTTTACCGGTGCGTGTTTATTACCCGAGTTAGATACAGCCACCAGCGTGAAGCCGACGTTGCGTCAAGGCTTAGCGGTGCGCTACGTTGGCGACCCTATGTGTTCATGGTGTTGGGGTATT
>SRSN01000281.1 GCA_004791645.1 Alcaligenaceae bacterium 429 | reverse complement strand
TGCTCAAGCGCTTTCTCATTTTTATGAGAAGGCGCTTTTTGCGTCGCTAAGTGCAGGATTCTGAAAAGTTTACTGTGCTGAATGGATGAAATGCCCATAAAAAACCCGTCTTAAAGGCGCTTTCCCTAGTAGGGATTAAGGCGATCATAAGAGGGATACACTAATTTAAAGGCGTACCGTGTTCATACTGCTTGGCTATCTTATTGTCTTTTTCTCAGTATTCGGCAGCTATGTGGCGCTGGGTGGGCACTTGGGCGCCCTGTACCAGCCCTTTGAGTTGTTACTGATCGGTGGAGCTGCTTTAGGCTCTTATATTGCGGCGGGAAGCGGCAAGTCGTTCAAGCTCATGATGGGGGCTATTCCTACCGCTATGAAGCGTACTCCGTATAGTAAAGCGTTGTATATGGAGTTGATGGGGCTGCTGTATGTATTGCTGAATAAGGCGCGACGTGACGGACTAATGTCTATTGAGGGGGATATTGAAGACCCTACACAAAGCGCTATTTTTACGGCTTACCCATCTGTCATGAAGGAAAAAGAGCTGATTGTATTTGTGTCGGACTATATGCGACTGATGATCAGCGGCAACATGAGTTCCTTTGAAATTGAGACCTTGATGGATCAAGAAATCGAGGCTTTTATTGCTGAGCGCAATACCCCCGGACGCGCCATGCACGTCGTGGCTGATGCACTACCAGCGTTTGGTATTGTGGCGGCGGTGTTAGGTGTGATTAAGGCCTTGGCATCGGTAGATCAACCGCCTGCTGTGTTGGCTGATTTGATTTCCAAAGCGATGGTAGGGACATTCCTGGGTATTTTGATGGCCTATGGTTTTGTGTCGCCTTTTGCTAGCGTGATTGAGCGACGTACCGAAGCTGCTGCCAAAGTATTGGAGTGCATCAAAGTTACGTTGTTAGCGAACCTGAATGGTTACCCTCCGCAACTGGCCGTAGAGTTCGGCCGTAAAGTGCTGTACGCCACAGACAGACCTTCTTTTGCCGAGTTGGAAGAGCACGTACGTCAATCCCGTAGTACTGCGAACAAACAGGGCTGATCATGAGTGCGTCCAGACCAGACCGTATTGTTGTACGGCGTAAGAAAGTCGTTGAGTCACAGCACCACGGCGGTAGTTGGAAGATTGCCTATGCCGACTTCGTGACCGCGATGATGGCATTTTTCTTGGTGATGTGGATTCTGTCGCTGATTCCACGCGAAGAGCTGCAAACCATTGCCGAGTATTTCCGTATGCCATTGGCCGAAGCGGTGTCTGGCGGGATGCGTTCTGATGCGTCGCGCTCTGTCATTCCAGGCGGGAATCCCAGTGTGATTCCTAGTGTGATGCCTTTGAATGGTGCCGATCCTGATAGTCATCGTCGTGATATAGAGCGCTTAGAAGACTTGCGCCAAGAGTTGCTAGATGTCATTGATAGTGACGCTATTTTGAATGAGTTTAAAGATCAACTACTGATAGACATGACACCAGATGGTCTGCGCATACAGATCATTGATAAACAAAATCGTCCTATGTTCATGCTGGGTAGTGCCACGGTAGAACCGTATATGCGCAGTATTTTGCGTGCGCTAAGCGGCCCATTAAATGCCTTGCCTAACCGTATACAAGTAGCGGGTCACACCGACTCTTTCCAATACGCACGTGGCGAGCGGGAATACTCCAACTGGGAACTGTCGGCAGACAGGGCTAATGCGGCCAGACGTGAATTGGTAGCTGGTGGCTTGGGGGAATCCAAAATCAAACAAATGCTGGGTTTGGCCGACACCATTAGTTTAGTTAAAGATAATCCGGCTGCAGCCGTAAATCGACGTATCAGTATTGTCGTATTGAATCGGAGAGCCGAGCAAAGGCTAGACACTCAGAATCAGTATGAAGACGTAGGACACGATCTGCAAAGTCTGATTAAAGCTGGCGAAACAATGGTGCCAGAAATTGCAGGTCCGTTTTACGACCCCTGATGTAGTTCAAGCAGTGCAATGACTACTCTTGTTCGGACCCTATTTCTACGAAGGAATCACGCATGAGCTCCGGCGTTGATTTAAGCCAGTTTTTTGAGACGTTTTTTGATGAAGCAGATGAACTGCTGACAGACATGGAAAGCTTGCTGCTGGAGCTCAATCTTGAGAATCCAGACATAGACAAGCTGAACGGCATTTTCCGTGCCGCCCATTCTATCAAAGGGGGAGCCGGCACCTTTGGCTGCTTTGGTCACTTAGCTGAGACCACCCATTTACTAGAGAATTTGCTGGATTTGGTGCGCAACGGTGAAATGTCCTTGCGTAAGGAAATGATTGATTTATTTCTTGAGACTAAGGATGTGTTGACGGATCAAGTAGCAGCCTACCGTCAGGAAGAAGAGCCTGATGAAGAAGCCTATCAGCGCATTTGTGCTCAGTTGCGTCAATTGGCTGAAGAGCACAAGAACGGCGCGGCACCAACTGCGGTGGCTCCTGCCGCAACGCCAGCTGCTCCTGTAGTTGCTGAGCCTGCTAGTGCCGCAGCAGCCCAGGCTGACCAAAGTCTGCCGTTGTGCGTGCGTGTACAGCGTAGTAGCGCCAAAGATATTGCTGTACTGAAAGACGAAATGGCCATTATGGGTGACGTGCTACATGAGCAAAGCACAGACACCGATTTAGCAGTGTGGTTGCAAACCACCGCCAGTGCTGATGACCTGATCGCTGTATGTTGCTTCGTGGTGAACGAAGACCAAGTGAGCGTGCAGCGAGAGGCTTTGCCTGCTGCTAATGCTGTTCCAATGAATGTAGAGGCGCAGGTAGAAGAGCCCGTAGTAGCTCCAGTTGTGGAAGAAAAACCGGCGGAGCCAGCTCCAGCAGCAGAAGCAACCGAAACCAAACCTGCACCAGCAGCTAAAGCTAAAAGTAACGCTAGCAATAATGCCCGTAGCGAATCCAGCACTATCCGCGTTGGGGTTGAGCGAGTAGACCAAATTATTAACTTGGTGGGTGAACTGGTTATTACTCAAGCGATGTTGGTGCAAACCGCATCCACCTTGGATCCAGTGGTACACGATAGATTAATCAACGGCATTGAGCAGTTAGAGCGTAATGCTCGTGATTTGCAAGAGTCCGTGATGTCTATACGCATG
>SRSN01000280.1 GCA_004791645.1 Alcaligenaceae bacterium 429 | reverse complement strand
AGGTACAGACAGTGTCACTTTAGCGGCCTCAGCATTTGCTGGGTCAAACGACAATGTGCCGTCAAATTTTTTAAATTCACCATCAAGGCTGACGCCCATTTGCGAGTAGGTGAAGCCAATTTTGCTATCGGCTGGAACGAATTTATCAAAGGTGGCAGCATGCGCCCACAGCGGGCTGAATGCTAATAAGCAGGCACCAAGTATTTTTTTGTTCATGGTCTTAGTCCTTTTTAGAGGGAGACAGAGAAATTCTGTGAAAGATCGCGTCACGATCCATAAACTGGTGTTTAAGCGCAGCCAAAATATGCCCAGCTAATACGGCAATAAACAGCCAGTTAAGCCAGCCGTGCACAACGACTAACTGCTCACCTAATGGCAGGTCTTTTTGAATTAGATCGGGTAAAGGCAATACACCAAACCATACGGTTTGGAAACCTTTGGCCGAGCTCATCAACCAGCCAGATAGCGGGATGCAGAGCATTAGCACGTACAATAGCCAGTGTCCCAGATGAGCCAACATTCTAGAAGTAGGGCCCATATGTGAGGGGTAACGAGGTTTTGCTGTTAGGAAGCGGGCCGCAAGGCGAAGCACTACCAAGCCTATCAATGTGATACCAATCCACTTATGCCATGAGTACAACTGTAATTTGGCTGGAGAGAACGGTAGTGCCTTCATGTATAAGCCCAGTGCTAGCATGCCAATCAGCAGAGCTGCCATGAGCCAATGCAATAGTCGCAATGACCACGCATAGCGTTGAACCATGTAAACCTCGTAAAATTTGGTGAGATATCTACTTTAGCCTGTTTGATTGATGTAAAACAGTTTAGTTCAACAATTATCAATTGCATTTATTACAACAATGAGCAGATTGGACTTTATAACTCTCTTCATTCAGGTTGCCGAGCAAGGAAGTTTTGCAGCGGTGGCAGAGCAAATGGGAGTGGATCGCTCGGTGGTTACACGTCAAATTGCAGCGTTGGAGAAGCAGTTGGGTGTGCAATTAATAATTCGTAGCACACGTAAGCAAGCACTGACTTCAGCTGGGCGTTTGTACTTAGAGCGAGCAAAAGCCATCGTGGATTTGGTAGAAAGTGCAGAGAGTGAAATACAAGAAGAGCGTTTATTACCCAAGGGGATGATTCGCATCAGTCTGCCGCTCAGTTTTGGTGTACGTCACTTAGCACCAGTGTTGGCGCGTTTTGTGGCAGAGTATCCAGAGGTGAATCTGCAGTTGGAGTATGACGATAATCTAGTGAATACCAGTGAGCAAGGGTTGGATGTCGCCATACGGGTCACCAAAGAACCTGCGCCAAACGATATTGTGCGCCGTCTTGGTGAATGTAGGTTGATGATGGTGGGATCCATCGATTATTTGAAACGCTATGGCATGCCTAAACATCCTAGCGATTTAACCGAACATATCTGTTTGCAGTACAGGCAAGACAGCCGCTGGGTATTTGAGGTAGATGGAAAAACCATAGGTATCAGTACATCCGGGCGTGTGCAGGCAAATAATGGTGATGCCTTGGCACAGGCTGCTGTACACGGTCTGGGGTTAACCTTGCTGCCTGATTTTATCGCGTGGGAATACCTTGAAAACGGTTCTTTAGTTTCAGTGTTGGATGAGTATTGTCACAGCAGCTTAGGCATTTATGCCGTCTTGCCTAGTAATCACTACATTCCGCAACGTGTGCGTATTTTGCTGGAATATTTACTGGAGAACTTACCCGCCGCATTTCAGCGTAAAAGCGTGCTGTAGCAGCGAAGCAGGGCAGAGCATCTATTCAGATGACCTCTACCAGCCCAACCTTACGTGGGCCTTCATATATGTCTACGGTGAATCCTGGTTTAAGCAAATCACTAGGAGCTTCATCCATCAGAAAATGTGCGTATCCTAAACTGTAGCGAGCGCCGTTAGTATCAGTATCGTCATTCTGCGTAATTTGCAGCACTAAAGACCATGAACAAGGCTCGGGCAGCGTACTGGGAAGAGGCGGCGTAATCACGTAGTACAAGCCACCTCGTGCTTGTGGCAGTATTTGCCTACCACCTTGGGAGCGTGGAATCCAATGAACCCATACAGGTACATTGAGTGTATTAGGCTGATGTGACATGGGTTTTTGCATCAGATAGTAATCGTAGCTACTATCAACTCTGCTAAAAATAAGACGATAAAAAGAAGTTTATACTGTATTAGTTGGTGTAAATAATGCAACTAACGGAAGAAGTTTATTCATCCATAAAAAAAGTTTACAGATGAAAGAGGGCAGAATAAGCATTATCGCGCGCAATCTGCGAGCTAGGAACGGAAAAGTTACTTTCTAGGCGTGTAAGGCGCACCATCTTTAGGAAAGTAGATACCGTGCTGATCCATATCCATCACCATCACACCGTTTGTGGATTGAAAACAGCTGGTAGGCTCCCATTGGCTGGGCGTAAACCATGTGTATGGTGGCTCAAGGCGTTGCTTTGCACGGATGCGTCTATCAGGAAAGGGAAACATCAACACATAACCTACGGGACAATGCCTGGATAGTTCGGGTGTATCTAGTTGATATTCTTGCGCTAATTCAATCGTAAGACTAGAACCTTCAATGGACATGGCATAGGCTAATACACCAGCTACAGCAGTAGGTTCTTGAAAACGTACTGCTTCCAAATCTAGTAAAGGATCTTGTTGGGGAAGCTCTTTGAAGCGCCAGGGATCGCCTCTATTAATCAGCGTACCGGCTACAAGCTGCATTTCACCAAATTGCGTGGTTTGCTCTAAAGGTCCAAAACGACGCAGGTTCTCAGCTAGACGAGACTGCTCTAGTTGATAATTTGAGTACCAGATTTGGGCGTACGTTATGCCAAACCAAATTGGGTAAATAGCAATAAGCGTCACGATCAGGCGTGTAGGCAATGATAGTGGCGGACGTGGTTCGCCTTGTTTTGCTTTTGTATAGCGCCATAGTCCCCATAACGACAATGTAATAGCGAGAATAATGGCTGTCAGCGCCATCACATAGGCAATGGCAAAGATGCCGCCGGCAGCGGCAGTGATGCCTAATTGCTGAATAGAATAGATACTGCCAGTTGCTAGGTATGAAATCATCTCTACAATCAAAAAATGCTGCTTTGATTGCTAGTGTACTGGTAGCGATTTGGAAAAGGGGTATCCGCTTGTATAAGATATCTATTATTGACTTTACAT